>NZ_BAABAC010000039.1:0-62292 GCF_039537225.1 Nocardioides ginsengisoli | reverse complement strand
GACCCGGCCCCCCGCGACGGGGGCCGGGTCGAGGTCGCGTTCACCGACGCCTCTCTCGACCTCCGTCACGACGACGGGGTCGCCGCTCTCGAGCGGGCGGCCGGCGTCGCGATCGCGCGGCTCCACCAGGTCCACGGCGACGCCGTCGCGATCGTCGACGGCCCGTCCGCGGCGGTCCCGACCGCTGACGGCCAGGTCACCGCGAGTCGCGGTGTCGGGCTGATGGTCCGCGTCGCCGACTGCGTCCCGGTCGTCCTCGCCGACGCGGCGGTCGGCGTCCTCGGCGCCGCCCACGCGGGCCGCCGCGGT
The DNA here is from genome assembly GCF_039537225.1 of Nocardioides ginsengisoli. NCBI lineage: Bacteria > Bacillati > Actinomycetota > Actinomycetes > Propionibacteriales > Nocardioidaceae > Nocardioides > Nocardioides ginsengisoli. Next base: position 61,983 of record NZ_BAABAC010000039.1, on the reverse strand, counting down.
GTCGAGCTCGACGTCGTCACCCGCACCGTCGAGCGGATGCGCGAGCTCGGCGCCACCGAGGTCCGGGGCTGGATCGGGCCCCATGTCTGCGGGCGCTGCTACGAGGTGCCCGCCGCGATGCGCGACGAGGTCGCGGCCGCCGTCCCCGCGACGTACGCCGAGACGAGCTGGGGCACGCCTGCGCTCGACCTCGGCGCCGGTGTCGTCGCCCAGCTCGCCGCCGCCGGCGTCCCGGCGAGCGTCGTCCCGGGCTGCACCCTCGAGGACCCGACCTTCCACTCCTATCGGCGCGACGGCGACGCGGCGGGCCGCTTCGCAGGACTGGTGTGGCTGGCATGACCCGCATCGACGAGCTCCGCGCCAATCTCGCCGCCGTCCACGACCGGATCGCGCGGGCCACCGCCGACGCCGGGCGACCCGACGGCGACGTGGCGCTGGTCGTGGTGACCAAGTACTTCCCGGCCTCCGACGTCCGGCTGCTCGCCGGACTCGGCGTCACCGACGTGGGGGAGAACCGCCACCAGGAGGCCGAGGCGAAGGCCGCCGAGTGTACCGACCTCGGGCTGCGCTGGCACTTCATCGGCGGGCTGCAGTCCAACAAGGCCGCCGCCGTCGCGCGCTACGCCGACGTCGTCGAGTCCGTCGACCGCGCCGCGCTCGTGGCCCGGCTCGCCCGGGGCGCCGAGGACGCCGGCCGCGTGGTCGACGTCCTGCTCCAGGTCAGCCTCGACCCGCCCGGGCGCGAGCACCGGTTCGGCGCCGACCCGGCCACCCTGCCCGCGCTCGCCGACGAGGTGGCCCGCACTCCCGCCCTGCGACTCGGCGGCCTGATGGCCGTCGCGCCGCTCGACGAGGACCCCGCGCTGGCCTTCTCGCGACTGGCCGGGATCCGGGCCGACTTCCTGTCCCGACACCCCGACGCCACCGTCCTGTCCGCCGGCATGTCCGGCGATCTGGAGGCGGCGATCACCGTCGGCGCGACACACGTGCGCGTCGGCTCCGCGGTCCTCGGTTCGAGGCCCACGGTCCAGTAATGTCCAGAACACCACCACCTGCCCCTGAGCTGCAGGGGCGCGAAACACGGAGGCAACAGTCATGAGCGGTGCGATGCGCAGGATCGGTGAGTACCTCGGCCTGCTGGAGGACACCGGCTATGACGAGTACGACGACGAGGTGACCGAGCGGGCGCCCGCCCGTGAGGAGCGTCCGAGCCGACCCGTCCGTGCCGTGCCGTCGGGCTCCGAGACGCGCGCCGCGTCGGTGGCCGACCTCGAGGAGCGCCGCCGTCCGGTCGCGGTCGCCCCGCAGCCGGTCGTCGCCGACCGCTCGCGGATCGTCACGCTGCAGCCCACGACCTACAACGACGCGCGGACCATCGGCGAGGAGTTCCGCGAGGGCGTCCCGGTGATCATGAACCTCTCCGAGATGGACGATGCCGACGCCAAGCGCCTCGTCGACTTCGCGGCCGGCCTGATCTTCGCCACCCGCGGCAACATCGAGCGGGTCACCAACAAGGTCTTCCTGCTCTCGCCGCCCAACGTGACCGTCGCGGCCGAGGACAAGCAGCGCATCGCCGACACCGGCGGCTTCTTCAACCAGAGTTGAGGGCGCTGACCATCGAGCCCGTCCGGGACCCGTCCCGGGCGGGTTCGCTCTTTCCCCGACCGATAGGTTGACCGCGTGACGATCGTCGGCTGGATCATCGAGGGCGTGCTCTTCGCCTTCATCGGATTCCTGTGGGTCCGGCTCATCACGGACTGGGTGCAGGTCTTCGCCCGGGCGTGGGAGCCGCGCGGCCCGGTGCTGGTCTTCCTCGAGTTGTCCTACACGGTCACCGACCCGCCCATCAACGGGCTGCGCAAGGTGATCAAGCCGATCCGGATCGGGAACTTCGCGCTCGACATCAGCTTCTTCCTGGTGATGATCGTCGCCTACATCCTGCTGGCGGTGAACCGCCGGACACTCCTGTAACACGCACCGCCCCGCCGTTGGCGTCAGCGCCACGCCTCGACGGCAGATGCAGGGATCTCCCGAGCAGGCGCTATCGTTCGGGGAGACAGACTGTCGATGAATCTTCGTAGATAGGTGAGGTCATGCCGCTGACGCCTGAGGACGTGAGCAACAAGCGCTTTACGCCGGTCCGGCTGCGCGAGGGCTACGACATGGGCGAGGTCGACCAGTTCCTGGATGAGGTCGAGGCCGAGCTGGCTCGTCTGACCCAGGAGAACGACGACCTCCGCGCGAAGCTCGCGGCCGCGCAGGCCGGTGGCTCGTCCGCCGCGTTCGACGCGCCCACCCAGCTCGCGCCCGTTCCCGAGGTGCCCGAGCCCCCGGCTCCGGTCGAGGTGCCCGCTCCGGTCGAGCCCGTCGTCGCGGCTCCCGTTGCGCCGGCTCCCGTCGCCGCCCCGGTCGAGGCCGGCGTGCAGACGATCCGCGTCGAGACCGTGCCCGAGGCGTCCAACGCCGCGGCCCGCCTCCTCGAGATCGCCACGCGCAACGCCGACGAGCTCGTCGAGGACGCCAAGAACGAGGCCGACAAGATCGTCGGCGAGGCCCGCACCAAGTCCGAGCGCCTCGAGTCCGAGGCCAAGGTCAAGGCCGACCGCCTCGAGTCCGACGCCCGCACCCGCGCCGAGATGCTCGACAGCGAGACCGCCGAGCGCCGTACCCAGCTCTTCGGCGACCTGGAGAAGGAGCGCGACAAGCTCTCCGCCGAGGTCGAGACGCTGCGCTCCTTCGAGCGCGAGTACCGCTCGCGTCTCAAGAGCTACTTCACCCAGCAGCTCGAGTCGCTGCAGACCCCGGGCGACACCCTCGCCCCGGTCGAGGAGGCGCCGGCCCCCAAGCGGCTGCGCTCCATCCTCGGCGAGGAAGAGGCCTGAGCCTCTCCCCGCAGCACCCGAACCGGCCGGTTCCGCCTCGCGCGGCGCCGGCCGGTTCGTCTTTCCGGCGACGCGCCGCGTCTCGTGCCACGGTGTGCCTCCTTGGAGCCCTTGGCAGGACCCGCTAACCTCCGCAGCACGCCCGCCGCCTTCCGGTGCGCGGGACGCCGCCTCTGAGGAGTCCGTCATGGCCCGCAGTACGAAGAAGTCGTTGGCCGGTCAGGCCGCGTCCGCCGCGCGGAAGATCATCCGCCCTCGCAAGGGCGCCGCCACCCCCGCCAAGCAGGCGGCTGCGGCCAAGAAGACGGCCCCGGCGAAGAAGACGGCCCCGGCCAAGAAGGCGGCTCCGGCTCCCGCGAAGAAGGCGGCGCCGGCCAAGAAGGCCGCTCCTGCCGCCGCGAAGAAGGCCGCGGCCCCGGCCAAGAAGGCTGCCCCGGTGAAGACGGCAGCGGCCAAGCAGGCGGCCCCGGCCAAGAAGGCGGCCCCGGCCAAGAAGGCCGCCCCGGCCAAGAAGGCCGCCCCGGCCAAGAAGGCCGCGCCCGCCAAGAAGACGGCCCCGGCCAAGAAGGCCTCGCCCGCCAGGAAGACGGCCCCGGCTAAGAAGGCCGCGCCCGCCAAGAAGACCGCTGCGCCCGTCCCGAAGGCGGCTGTGGCCAAGAAGACCGCGGTGCCGGCCAAGAAGACCGCCGCGCCCGCCAAGAAGGCGGCTCCCGCTCCGGCGGCGAGCCCCACGAAGAAGGCGGCTCCGCCCGCCAAGAAGGCAGCACCGGTGAAGAAGGCCCCCGCCAAGAAGGCGACCCCCTCGTCCCTCGTCGTCCTCGACCACGAGGAGGCCTGGTCCAAGGAGGAGCTGGCCGAGGTCATGGCCGAGCTCCATGAGCAGCGCGAGCACAGCGCCCTGATCCTCGAGGAGCAGGAGGCCGACCTGACCGGCCTGCTCCGCGACTCCGGCGACGGCGCCGGCCAGGACCAGGCCGACCTCGGCGCGACGAGCTTCGAGCGCGACCACGAGCTGACCGTCCTCAACCACGAGCGCGAGAAGGTCGCCCAGATCGACCGCGCCCTGGCCCGCATCGACGACGGCACGTACGGCGTGTGCGAGTCCTGCGGCAACCCGATCGGCAAGATGCGGCTGATGGCGTTCCCACGCGCGACGCTGTGCATGGCGTGCAAGACCCGTGAGGAGAAGCGCGGCGGCTACTGAGCCGCTGAGCCATGGTCGGGCGCGCTCGCGGTTGAGCCCCGGCGTGCCCGATGTGGGACACTCGTCCCCGACATGGAAGCAGCACAGGGCACGCCGGTGGACGGCCGCGACGACGGATCCGACGACGCCGGGAGGTCGCTCCTCGCGGCCCCGCGGGCGTGGGCGCTCTTCCTCGTGGTGGCGCTCGTCGTCATCGCCATCGACCAGGTCGCCAAGGTGCTGGCGGTGCGTCACCTCACCGGTGAGCCCGACGTCAAGGTCCTCGGCGAGGTCCTCAAGCTGCACCTCACCTACAACCCGGGCGCGGCGTTCAGCCTCGGCACCCGGTTCACGATCGCGCTCGCGGGGCTCGCCAGTGTGGCGACCCTCGTCGTGCTGTGGGTGAGCCGGCGGGTCGTCGACAAGGTGTGGGCGGTGTCGCTCGGGCTGCTGCTCGCGGGCATCGACGGCAACCTGCTCGACCGGATCTTCCGCGACCCGAGCCCGTTCCGCGGCCACGTGGTCGACTTCTTGATGCTGCCCAACTGGCCCGTGTTCAACGTGGCCGACATGTCGATCAACGTCGGCGTCGCGCTGATCCTGATCCAGGTCCTGCGCGGGGTCGGGCTCGACGGCCGACGGGCCACGAAGGAGAAGGCGTGAGCACCGTCGACCACCGCAGCCTGCCGGTCCCCGACAGCCTCGAGGGGGAGCGGGTCGACGTCGCGATGGCCCAGCTCTTCGGGGTCTCGCGCACGCGCGCGGCCGAGCTGATCTCCCAGGACCGGGTCCGGCTCGACGGCGCCGTCGTCGGCGGCAAGAGCGAGCGGGTGCTCGCCGGGTCGATGCTGGACGTCGAGATCCCGGCCGAGGTCGACCCGCTCGAGATCGTCCCCGAGATCGTCGAGGGCATCAAGATCATCCACGACGACGACGCCATCGTGGTGATCGACAAGCCGGTCGGCGTCGCGGTCCACCCCTCGCCGGGCTGGCGCGGCCAGACGGTCGTCGGCCACCTCGCCGGCGCGGGCTTCCGGATCTCCACCTCCGGCGCCAAGGAGCGCGAGGGCATCGTGCAGCGCCTCGACGTCGGGACGTCGGGCGTGATGGTCATCGCCAAGTCCGAGCACGCCTACTCGATCCTCAAGAACGCCTTCCGCCACCGCACGGTCGACAAGACCTATCACGCGCTGGTCCAGGGCCACCCCGACCCGCTCGAGGGCACCATCGACGCCCCGATCGGGCGTCACCCGCGCTTCGACTACAAGTTCGCGGTCATGGACGACGGCCGCCACAGCGTCACCCACTACGAGACGCTCGAGGCCCACCGCTTCGCGAGCCTGCTCGAGATCCACCTCGAGACCGGCCGCACCCACCAGATCCGGGTGCACATGAGCGCGCTCAAGCACCCCTGCGTCGGTGACATCACCTACGGCGCCGACCCCGTCCTGGCCCGCCGGGTCGGGCTCGAGCGGCAGTGGCTGCACGCGGTCAAGCTCGGCTTCGAGCACCCCGAGACGGGGGAGTACGTCGAGTACGAGTCGACCTACCCCGACGACCTGGCCCACGCCCTCGACGTCATCCGTGACGCCCACTGAGGCCGGCGGGGGCGAGGTGAGCGACCTACAGCTGCGCCCCGCCGTCCCGGACGACGTCCCGCGCCTCGCCGAGGTCCAGCTCGCCGCCCGCGACGCCTCGCCGATGCCGCCGGGCCTGCACCCCCTGCACGAGGTCCGCGACCACATCGCCGGGCTCTTCGGCTCCAGCGAGACGTGGGTGGCCGAGCTCGACGGCCGGATCGTCGGCTACGCCCGGTTCACCCGGACCTGGCTCGACGACCTGTACGTCGAGCCGAGCGCCCAGGGCCGCGGCGTCGGCAGTGCCCTGCTCGACCTGGTGAAGGCCCGCCACCCCGACGGCTTCAGCCTGTGGGTCTTCGTCTCCAACCTCCCCGCGCGTGTCTTCTACGAGGCCCGCGGGCTGGTCGAGCACCTGCGCACCGACGGCGCCGACAACGAGGAGAAGGCCCCCGACATCCACCTGGTGTGGCGGGCCTGACATCCAGGCCGATGTGTCGGACCTGCCTGTCAGTATCGACGAGAGCGTTCACGTAGGCTGGTCCTCTTCCCCGAGCGACCGCCCCTTTCACCCTTGAGGAGTGCCGAACCACACATGGCTGCCAACGCCGGGGACTTCGCCCACCTGCACGTCCACACCGAGTACTCCATGCTCGACGGAGCGTCGCTGCTCGACGGGCTCTTCACGCGGGTCAAGGACCTCGGCATGGCGTCGATCGCGATGACCGACCACGGCAACCTCCACGGCGCCTACGACTTCTACTCCAAGGCCAAGAAGTACGACGTCAAGCCGATCATCGGCATCGAGGCCTACATCACCCCGGGCACCCCCCGCGGCGAGCGCAAGCGGGTGCGCTGGGGCCAGGCCAACGGCCCCGAGGCGGCCGAGGAGGGCGGCAACGACGTCGCCGGCGGTGGCGCCTACACCCACATGACGATGTGGGCCGAGACCACCGAGGGCATGCACAACCTGTTCCGGCTCTCGTCCCGGTCCAGCCTCGAGGGCTACTTCTACAAGCCCCGCATGGACAAGGAGATCCTGGCCGAGCACAGCAAGGGCCTGATCGTCTCCACCGGCTGCCCGAGCGGCGCGATCCAGACCCGGCTCCGCCTCGGCCAGTACGACGAGGCGCTGCGCGAGGGCGCCGAGCTGCAGGAGATCTTCGGCCGCGACAACGTCTTCCTCGAGCTGATGGATCACGGCATCTCCATCGAGAAGCGGGTCCGCGACGACCTGCTGCGCCTCGGCAAGGACCTCGGCATCCCGCCGATCGCCACCAACGACTCCCACTACAACAACCCCGAGGACGCCGACGCCCACGACGCCCTCATCTGCGTCGCGTCCGGCAAGCGGCTCTCCGACCCCAACCGGCTCAAGTTCGACGGCGGCGGCTACTACATCAAGTCCGCGGCCGAGATGCGCGAGCTGTGGGCCGACCGCTTCGGCATGCCCGAGGCCTGCGACAACACCCTGGCCATCGCCGAGCGCTGCGCGGTCGAGTTCACCGAGTCCACCGGCGGCTACATGGCGCGCGCCGACATCCCGGCCGGCGAGACCGAGGAGTCCTGGTTCCGCAAGGAGGTGTGGCGCGGCATCGAGGCGCGCTACCCCGGCGACCGGTTGACCCAGGAGGTCAAGGACCGCGTCGAGATGGAGCTCGCCGTCGTCTCCCAGAAGGGCTACTGCGGCTACTACCTGGTGGTCGCCGACTTCATCCAGTGGTCCAAGCGCAACGGCATCCGGGTCGGGCCGGGCCGTGGCTCCGGTGCCGGCTCGATCGCGGCCTACGCGCTCAGCATCACCGACCTGTGCCCGCTCGAGCACGGCCTGTTCTTCGAGCGCTTCCTCAACCCCGAGCGTCCCTCGATGCCCGACTTCGACATCGACTTCGACGACGCCCGCCGCGGTGAGGTCATCCAGTACGTCAGCGACAAGTACGGCGCCGAGCGCGTCGCCCAGATCGCCACCTTCGGCCGGCTCAAGGCCAAGGCCGCGATCAAGGACGCCGCCCGCGTGCTCGACCACGGCTTCGCGATCGGCGACAAGATCACCAAGGCGATGCCGCCCGACGTGATGGGCAAGGGCGTCCCGCTCAAGGACATCTTCAACCCCGACCACAAGCGCTACAACGACGGCGGCGAGTTCCGCGCGCTCTACGAGTCCGACCCCGACGTCCGCACGATCTACCAGACGGCCGTCGGCCTCGAGGGCCAGATCCGCAACTGGGGCGTGCACGCGGCCGGCGTCATCATGTCGAGCGAGCCGCTGATCGACATCGTGCCGATCATGGCCCGCCCGCAGGACGGCGCGGTGATCACCCAGTTCGACTACCCGATGTGCGAGTCGCTGGGCCTGGTCAAGATGGACTTCCTGGGTCTGTCCAACCTGCGCATCCTCGAAGACGCGCTGATCAACATCAAGGCCAACAGGGACGAGGAGGTCGTCCTCGAGGAGCTCCCGTTCGACGACCGCCCGACCTACGAGCTGATGGGCCGCGGCGACACGCTCGGCGTCTTCCAGCTCGATGGTGGCGGCATGCGCGCGCTGCTGCGCTCGATGCTGCCCGACAAGTTCGCCGACATCACCGCGGTCAGCGCGCTCTACCGCCCGGGCCCGATGGGCGCCGACTCCCACAACAAGTACGCCCACCGCAAGAACGGGCGCCAGCCGATCGAGCCGATCCACCCGGCGCTGGCCGAGGCGCTCGAGCCGGTGCTGGGCGAGACCTACGGCCTGATCGTCTACCAGGAGCAGGTGATGGCGATCGCCCAGGTCCTGGCGGGCTTCTCGCTGGGCGCGGCCGACAACATGCGTCGCGCCATGGGCAAGAAGAAGAAGGAGGAGCTCGACAAGCAGTACGCCGGCTTCGAGGCCGGCATGCTCGAGCGCGGCTATCCGCAGGACGCGGTCAAGACGCTGTGGGAGATCCTCGTCCCCTTCGCCGACTACGCCTTCAACAAGTCGCACTCCGCGGCCTACGGCGTCATCACCTACTGGACCGCCTACCTCAAGGCCAACTACCCGACCGAGTACATGGCCGCCCTCCTGACGTCCGTCAAGGACGACAAGGACAAGATGGCGATCTACCTCAACGAGTGCCGCCGGATGAAGATCCAGGTGCTGCCGCCCGACGTCAACGAGTCGGCCGCCAACTTCACCGCCGTCGGCAAGGACATCCGCTTCGGCCTCACCGCCATCCGCAATGTCGGCGCCAACGTGGTCGACGCGATCGTCGCCACCCGTGAGGGCGGCGTCCGGTTCACCGACTTCAACGACTTCCTGTCCAAGGTCCCGGCGACGGTGTGCAACAAGCGGGTCATCGACTCGCTGATCAAGGCCGGCGCCTTCGACGACATGAAGCACAAGCGGCGCGCGCTGGTGGCGATCCACGAGACCGCCGTCGACCAGTACGTCGACATCAAGCGCAACGAGGCGATCGGCCAGGACTCGCTCTTCGCCGGCCTCGACGACGATGACGACACCAGCGGCGGCTTCGGGGTGAGCGTCGCCATCCCCGACTTCGACGAGTGGGACAAGATGACCCTGCTCGGCCACGAGCGCGAGATGCTCGGTCTCTACGTCTCCGACCACCCGCTGCTCGGCCTCGAGCACGTGCTGTCCAACGGCACCGACTGCACCATCGGTCAGCTGGTCACCGACGAGGATCGCCCGCACAACTCGACCGTCACCGTCGCCGGACTGGTCACCTCGATCCAGCGCAAGATCACCAAGAACGGCGACCCGTGGGCCACGGTGACCCTCGAGGACCTCGAGGGCGCGATCGACGTCCTGCTGTTCCCGAGCAGCTACCGGCTCGCGGCGCCCTACCTCGTCGAGGACGCGATCATCACGGTCCGCGGTCAGCTCGACACCGAGCGCGACACCGCCCAGCTGCGCGGCCAGGAGGTCACGGTCCCCGACCTCGAGCGGGGCAGCGACGGGCCGGTCGTGATCAGTCTGCCGTCGACGCGGTGCACCGGTCCGGTGGTCCAGCAACTGCGCGAGGTGCTGGTGAGCCATGCCGGGCTGACCGAGGTCCGGCTGCAGTTGTTGAGCAGAGACTCCACCAAGCTCATGCGCCTGGGCGACAATCTCCGGGTGACTCCTTCGGTCTCCCTCTTCGCCGACCTCAAGCACCTCCTCGGCCCGGGGTGCCTCGACCGATGAGGCCCCGCGACATCCTGGACGGCCTGATCGTCCCGCCCGTCCTCGCCGTCCTGGCCGGACTCGGCGGCGGCTGGGCATGGTGGCAGTGGTGGGGGCCGGCGCCGTCGGGCAAGATCTACGACACCCCGGCCGGGCCGCACTGGTACCCCGATCCGTTCGACCCCGGCATCACCCGTGACTTCAGCGGCACTGCCACCTATGCCGTGATCGGCTTCGGGCTGGCGCTGGTGCTCGGGCTCGTCGCCGGCTGGCTCGCGCGGCGGGTGGCGGTCGGCGGGCTCGTCGCGCTGCTCGTCGGCGTCGTCGCCGCCGCCCTCGTGATGAAGGTGACCGGCGAGTGGCTCAGCCCGCCCGACCCGGCCTCCCTCATCGCCGGGCACAAGGTCGGCGACGTGCTGCCCGGCCATCTGCACGTGTCCGGCTGGACGCCCTACCTGGTATGGCCGCTCGGCGCGATGGTCGGCTACCTGGTGGTGCTGCTGTCGTTCACTTCCGAATCGCAGCGACCCGCGCAGCCGTCAGTCGCACCAGCTCCGCAGGGCTGAGCTCGACCTCCATCCCGCGCTTTCCGGCCGAGACGAAGACCGTCGGGTGGTCGAGCGCGGAGGCATCGACCACGGTCGGGTGCGCCTTGCGCTGCCCGAGCGGCGAGATGCCGCCGACCACATAGCCGGTCGCGCGCTCGGCCGCCTTCGGGTCGGCCATCGCCGCCTTGCGCCCGTCGACCGCGCGGGCCAGCGCCTTGAGGTCGAGCTGACCCGACACCGGGACGACGCCCACGACGAGCGCGCCGTCGACGTCCGCGAACAGCGTCTTGAACACCCGGCCCGGGTCGATGCCCATCGCCTCGGCCGCCTCGCCGCCGTACGACGCGGCGCGCGCGTCGTGGGCGTACTCGTGGACGGTGAACGCCACGCCCGCGGCGGTGAGGGCGGTGGTGGCGGGGGTCCCGCCGGCCGCCTGCTTCTTCTTCGCCATCAGTGCACCGTCGACGAGGGCGTCAGTTGGGCGACCACTTGGTGCGGGCGACCTCGGTCGCCGGCAGCGAGGTGATCACGTTCATCGCGCGCAGCTCGGTGCGCAGCAGGTCGGTGACCAGGATCAGCCGCTCGGCCGTGTCGGACGCCTCGAGCAGCTGCTGCCGCTCGGCCATCGGCAGGGGAGTGCAGGCGGCGAGGGTCCAGGACAGGTACGCCGGGTCCTGGGGCAGCTCGCCGCGCAGCGGGTCGCCGGCGATCTCGCTCAGGATGTGCCGGTAGGCAGTGAACGTCGCGCGGGCCTGGGCCACCACGTCGTCCGGGACCGCCTCGGTCGAGTCGTCGAGCAGGGTGACCTCGCCGACCGGGTAGTCACCGCTGGAGAGCAGCCGGTCGAGCTGGATCCGGTCGCGCCCGACCGCGACGATGTCGAAGGAGCCGTCGTCGTTGGCCTCGACGTCGGTCAGCTGCAGCCGCACCCCGACCCGGAAGAGCGACTGGTTGCCGTGGTCGCCGACCTCGTAGCCCTCGCGGATCGCCACCGATCCGAACAGCCGCTCCGACGGGTTCGGCACCCGGAGCAGGTGGTGGATCAGGGCTCGGTAGCGGTCCTCGAAGACGTGCAGCGGCACGCTGACCCCCGGGTAGAGCACCGCGTTGAGCGGGAACATCGGGAGCTCGGCGGTCGTCACCCTTCGACCCTACTGGTGCGCCTCGGCCGCGGCCCGGATTCCCTCGAGCGTCTCGCGCATCCCTGCCCGCTGCGACGCCGTGAACGCCTCCTGCCCGCCCATGAAGGCGTCGGTCAGCTCGCGCGACAGCTCGGAGATCCCCTCCGGCGCGTCCCGCCGCTGGTGCAGCACCGTGCCCGTCTCGCCCTCGCCCGCCGGCGCGAGCTCGAACGACCAGGTCACGTAGTTCTCGTCGACCCGGAACGCGAGCGCCCGCCCCTCGTCGTACCGGGTGATCTCGGCGTGCGTGGTCCAGGTCAGCTCGCCGTGGACGTTACGGTTGGTGAAGCGGGTGCCGACTCCGTACGTCGCCGCGGGGTCGGACAGCCGGGTCGAGGTCACCTGCGGGCTCCACTCGGCCATCCGGGTCACGTCGGCGACGAGCGCCCAGACCGCGGCGGGGGAGGCGGCGATCTCGATCTGCTCGTGGAGGGCGGGGACGTCGGTCGTGGTCACGGTCCGACCCTAGCCGGGGCTTGAGATCGGGCCTGGGGATGACCCGCACGGCCCAAGGCCGAGGGACATAGCGTCGAGACATGCGGATGCCCAGGTTCACCGCCCACGCCGAGCGCCAGATGCGCCGGCGCGGAATCGCACGCCTGGAGGTCCTCGAGGCATTGCTCTGCCGTGAGACGATGTACCCGTCGCGAGATGACCCCACGAGAACCGTCGTCCTCGGTCGAGCCGCAAGCGGTCGGCGGCTCAAGGTCGTGATCGCGGCCGACCGGTCCGTGGTCATCACTGTGGCCGCGAAGGACGAGGAAGGGTGAACGCGATGTACGTCTCCTACGACACCGAGGCCCGTGCCACCTATGTCCAGGTCACCGAGGCCGACGTGGCCGAGACCGTTCAGTTGTCCGATTCCGTGATGGTCGACCTCGACGGGGCGGGATCCTCGGTCGGCGTCGAGTTCCTCGTGCTGCCGGGCGCGATCACCGACGAGATGCTCGATCTCGTGGTCACGGGCTTCCCCGACCTCGTCGAGCTCCGTGACCGCAGCGCCTGGCTGCTGCCGGCCGGTTGAGGCTGCTCGACGTCGACGTCGGCGGGCCGTCCCGCCCGAGGGGTGCAGTTTCCGTGCGGCGCCTCAACCACCGGGACGCGCGCAGGTGACAGGCGCGCCGACCGTAGAATCGAGCCATGTCCCTCATCCGCCGCATCGACCTGCGTGACGCCGACGCCACCGTCGACTACCGCGCAGCCGTGCCCCGTGCCGACTTCGACATCGAGGCCGCGGTGCCGGCGGTGCATGCGATCTGCGAGGAGGTCCGCACCCGCGGGCTGGACGCGATCGTGGAGTTCGGGGAGCGCTTCGACGGCGTCCGGGTCGATGACATCCGGGTCGCGCCCGAGGCGATGCGTGCGGCGCTCGACCAGCTCGACCCCGACATCCGGGCCGGTCTCGAGGAGTCGATCCGGCGGCTGAGGGCGACCTGCGCCAACGAGCTCGAGCACGACGCGGTCACCGACCTGGGCCCCGGCGCGCGGGTGACCCACCGCAAGGTGCCGGTCGGCCGGGTGGGCCTCTACGTCCCCGGCGGCCTGGCGCCGCTGGTCTCGAGCGTGCTGATGAATGTCGTCCCCGCGCAGACCGCGGGCGTCGAGTCGATCGCGCTGGCGAGCCCGCCGCAGAAGGAGTTCGGCGGCTCGGTGCACCCGACGATCCTGGCGGCGTGCGCGCTGCTCGGCGTCGAGGAGGTCTATGCCGTCGGCGGCGCGCAGGCGATCGCGATGTTCGCCTACGGTGTCGGCCCGTGCCGGCGGGTGGACCTGGTGACCGGGCCCGGCAACATCTGGGTGGTCACCGCCAAGCGGATCCTCAAGGGCCAGGTCGGCATCGACTCCGAGGCCGGTCCGACCGAGATCGCCATCCTCGCCGACGACACCGGCGACGCGTCGTACGTCGCCGCCGACCTGATCAGCCAGGCCGAGCACGACCCGCTGGCCGCGTCGGTCCTCGTCACCACCTCCGCGCGGCTCGCCGCCGAGGTCGAGGTCGAGCTCGACCGGCAGGTCGCCGCCACCAAGCACACCGAGCGGATCACCACCTCGCTCGGCGGCAAGCAGTCCGGCATCGTGCTGGTCCGCGACCTCGAGCAGGGCCTCGAGGTCGTTAACGCCTACGCCGCCGAGCACCTCGAGATCCACACCGAGGACGCCGCCGGCTGGGCCGCCCGGGTCCGCAACGCGGGCGCGATCTTCGTCGGCCCGCACGCTCCGGTCAGCCTCGGCGACTACTGCGCCGGGTCCAACCACGTGCTGCCCACCGCGGGCTGCGCGTGCCACTCGTCGGGGCTGTCGGTGCGCGCGTTCACCAAGTCCGTGCACGTCATCGACTACTCCGCGCAGGCGCTCGCCGACGTGGCCGCCCACGTGGTCACCCTCGCCGAGGCCGAGGACCTGCCCGGTCACGGCGCCGCGATAACCGCGCGGGTGGGCCGATGAGCTGGCCGCCGCTGCGCGAGGAGCTGCGCGGCATCGAGCCGTACGGCGCGCCCCAGCTCCCCATCGACCTGGTCCCCGTCCAGCTCAACGTCAACGAGAACCCCTACGGCCCGTCGGCCGCGTGCATCGCCGACATCGCCGCGGCCGCGAGCGAGGCGGCGGCGACGCTCAACCGCTATCCCGACCGCGAGTTCGTCGCGCTGCGGCAGGTCCTGGCCTGGTACCTCTCGAGCGACACGCCGGCCGGCATCGTGCCCGAGCAGGTGTGGGCGGCCAACGGGTCCAACGAGGTGATGCTCCAGCTGCTGCAGGCGTTCGGCGGTCCGGGGCGCACGGCGGTGAGCTTCGCGCCGACGTACTCGATGTATCCGGAGTACGCCCGCGACACCCACACCCGGTGGGTCGCCGGCCGGCGCGCCGACGACTTCGCGCTCGACCTCGACGCCGCGCGCGACCTGGTCAAGACCGAGCAGCCCAACGTCATCCTGCTGCCGAGCCCCAACAACCCCACCGGTACGGCGCTCCCGCCCGATGCCGTGGCCATGCTGTGCGAGACGGCCGGTGGCAATGACGTCAGCGGCATCGTCGTCGTCGACGAGGCCTACGGCGAGTTCCGCCGCGCCGACGTGCCGAGCGCGCTCGAGCTGCTGCCGTCGTACCGCAACCTGGTGGTCACGCGCACCATGAGCAAGGCGTTCGCGGGCGCCGGCCTGCGGCTGGGCTACCTCGCCGCGGCGCCGGAGATCTGCGACGCGATCCGGATCGTCCGGCTGCCCTACCACCTGTCCGCGGTGACCCAGGCGGTCGCGCTGGCTGCCCTGCGGCACGCGCCCGAGCTGCTCGGCAAGGTCGACGAGCTGCGTCGTGAGCGCGACGCGCTGGTGGTCTGGCTGCGCGACGAGGGCTACGACGTGGCCGACTCCGACGCCAACTTCGTGCTCTTCGGTCGATTCGCCGACCGTCACGCGGTCTGGCAGGGTCTGCTCGACCGGGGTGTCCTGATCCGGGAGACGGGCCCCGACGGCTGGCTGCGGGTCTCGGTCGGAACCCCCGAGGAGATGGCGGCCTTCCGGTCCGCACTCACCGATGTGAACGGAGAACGAGCATGAGTCGCACTGCGCGGATCGAGCGCCAGACGAGCGAGTCGAAGGTCCTCGTCGAGGTCGACCTCGACGGCACCGGCCGCCACGACATCTCCACCGGTGTCGGCTTCTACGACCACATGCTCACCGCGTTCGCGCGACACTCGCTCGTCGACCTGACCGTGCAGACCGACGGCGACGTCCACATCGACGCCCACCACACGGTCGAGGACACCGCGATCGCGCTCGGCCAGGCGCTGCGCCAGGCGCTCGGCGACAAGGCCGGCATCCGCCGCTTCGGCGACGCGACGCTGCCGCTCGACGAGGCGCTGGTCCAGGCCGTCGTCGACGTGTCCGGGCGCCCCTACTGCGTCCACACCGGCGAGCCCGAGGGCCAGCAGTACGTCCAGCTCGGCGGCTCCGGCGTGTCCTACCTGGGCTCGCTGACCCAGCACGTCTTCGAGTCGATCGCCTTCCACGGCCACTTCGCGCTGCACGTGCGCGTGCTGGCGGGGCGCGAGCCGCACCACATCGTCGAGACGCAGTTCAAGGCGTTCGCCCGGGCGTTCCGCGACGCGATCGCGATCGACCCGCGCGAGACCGGCGTCCCGTCGACGAAGGGCGCTCTGTGAGCGCACCGTCCGTCGTCGTCCTCGACTACGGCTCCGGCAACCTGCGCTCCGCGGTCCGCGCGGTCGAGCGCGCCGGCGCGGAGGTCACCCTGACCGCCGACCTCGACACCGCGATGGAGGCCGACGGCCTGCTGGTGCCGGGCGTGGGCGCCTACGAGGCGTGCATGCGCGGCCTGCGTGCGATCCGCGGCGAGCGGATCATCGCCCGTCGCCTCTCCGGCGGCCGGCCGGTGCTCGGGATCTGCGTGGGCATGCAGATCCTGTTCGAGCGTGGGATCGAGCACGGCGTCGAGACCGAGGGCTGCGGCGAGTGGCCGGGCGTGGTCGAGCGGCTGCAGGCCCCGATCGTCCCGCACATGGGCTGGAACACGGTCTCCGTGCCGACCGGAACCCGCCTGTTCGCGGGCATCGAGGACGAGCGCTTCTACTTCGTGCACTCCTACGGCGTCCGCGACTGGACCCTGGTCACCAACGACCGCACGCCCGACAGCCACCAGCCGCTGGTGACGTGGGCCGAGCACGGCGGCGACCGCTTCGTCGCCGCGGTCGAGAACGGCCCGCTGTGCGCCACGCAGTTCCACCCGGAGAAGTCGGGCGATGCTGGTGCGCAGCTGCTGCGGAACTGGGTCTCCTCGCTGAGCTGACCCGGCTCCGGGTCGCGTGATCCTGTGCGGCCGCCGCCCTCCCCAGCGACGGCCGCGTGATGTACCTCACCACAAAATGAGAACAGGTTCTAGCCCTTGGTCGTTCGCGGCGAGACGCGTCGTCGGCGCGGAGTCGGGCTCATCTAGGATCGCCGCCATGACGACCGCCTATCTCGAGCTGCTGCCCGCCGTGGACATCAAGGGCGGCCAGGCCGTCCAGCTGGTGCAGGGCGTCGACGGCTCCGAGAAGCGCTTCGGCGACCCGATCGAGGCGGCCCTGCGCTGGCAGGAGGCCGGCGCCGAGTGGCTGCACCTGGTCGACCTCGACGCCGCCTTCGGTCACGGGCAGAACCGTGCGCTCCAGGCCGAGATCGTCGGCCGCCTCGACATCAAGGTCGAGATGAGCGGCGGCATCCGCGACGACGAGTCGCTCGAGGCCGCGATGGCCACCGGCTGCCGCCGGGTCAACATCGGCACCGCCGCGCTCGAGCAGCCGGAGTGGTGCGCCCGCGCCATCGCGACGTACGGCGACCGGGTGGCCGTCGGGCTCGACGTACGCGGCCGGACCCTGGCCGCCCGCGGCTGGACCAAGGAGGGCGGCGACCTCTACGAGACGCTCGCCCGCCTCGACGCCGAGGGCTGCGCGCGCTATGTCGTCACCGACGTCAACAAGGACGGCATGCTGCAGGGCCCCAACCTCCAGTTGCTGCGCGACGTCTGCGCCGCCACCTCCCGCCCGGTCGTCGCCTCCGGCGGCGTCACCACGCTCGACGACATCCGCGCGCTGATGGCGCTCGTCGGCGAGGGCGTCGAGGGCGCGATCGCCGGAACGGCGCTCTACACCGGCCAGTTCACGCTCGAGGACGCGCTCGCGTTGACCAAGGGCGGCCTCGTATGACGCTCGCGGTCCGGGTCATCCCGTGCCTCGACGTCGACGCGGGCCGCGTGGTCAAGGGCGTCAACTTCCAGGAGCTGCGTGACGCCGGTGACCCGGTCGAGCTGGCTCGGCTCTACGACGCCGAGGGCGCCGACGAGCTCACCTTCCTCGACATCTCCGCCTCGCACGAGGGTCGCGCCACGACGATGGACATCGTCTCGGCCACCGCCGAGCAGGTCTTCATCCCGCTGACCGTCGGCGGGGGCGTCTCCTCGGTCGAGGACGTCGACCGCCTGCTCCGCGCCGGCGCCGACAAGATCGCCGTCAACACCGCCGCGATCCGCCGTCCCGAGCTGATCGCCGAGATCGCCGACCGCTTCGGCAACCAGGTGCTCGTCCTCTCCGTCGACGCGCGCCGCGTCGTCCCCGGCTCCGGCGTCACCACCGACTCGGGCTTCGAGGTCACCACCCACGGCGGGCGCCAGTCCGCCGGACTCGACGCGATCGAGTGGGCCGTCCGCGCCGCCGAGCTCGGCGCCGGCGAGATCCTGCTCAACGCCATGGACGCCGACGGCACCACCGACGGCTTCGACCTCGAGCTGATCCGTCGGGTCCGCGCCGAGGTCTCGATCCCCGTCATCGCCTCCGGCGGCGCCGGCGCGGTCGAGCACTTCCCGCCCGCCGTCGAGGCCGGCGCCGACGCCGTCCTCGCGGCGACGGTGTTCCACTTCGGGACCCTGAGCATCGCGGACGTGAAGGCGTCGCTGGCCGGCGCGGGTGTGCCGGTCCGCTGACCGGGGGAGGACCCGGGCATGAGCTACGAGATGTACGAGCCGAACGACGGCTCGGCTCCTGCCGCCTCCGCGGGGCCCGGCGGCCTCGCCGGACTCGGTGACGAGGGCCCGTGGCGCGTCGCCGTCGAGTACTCCAACGGAGGCGAGTCGAAGCCGCCCACGGTCGTCGTGATCGGCCGCACGCTCTACCCGACGCGCGGCGAGGCGATGCAGGCCGCACGTCGTACGGCGAGCGAGTACAACCCGCCCGACCCGTGGTCGCCGCGCGGCCGCGAGGTCTTCCGCGACGGACCGGACGGCTTCCTGGTGCTCATCCAGGGCGCCACCACGACCTTCCACATGAGTGTCCGGATCGTCGCGCCCGTCGGTCAGTAGCCCACCAGGTGCGGCGTCGCCTCGACCGCCCGGAGCCGTTGCGGCGGCCCGTCGATGGTGACCGTCCCCGGGATCGCCCGCCACGGCTGCGCTCCCACCCGGAAGTCGCCGCGGTAGGTGACGGACAGCCGCGGCGCATAGCGGCCCGTGCGGACGTAGCGGTGGGTGATCCCGAGCCGGGGGTAGGCCGCGCCCGGGCTCGTCGTCGTACGGCGCTCGCCGTCGCCGTAGGCCCAGGTGTAGGTGCTCGGGGTCGCCCGGATCGTCACCTGCCGCCCCAGGATCGTGACCCGGCGGAGGAGCGGGTGGGTGTCGGTGGTGAAGAAGTTGGTGGCGAAGTTGACCAGGGTCAGGCCGTCGGGCGGCTGGATGGCGAGGCGCGCGGCGGGCAGGGGGAGTCGGGCAAAGGCGGTCCGGATGGCGCCGAGGGTGAGGGGCAGGGGCTCGGGGTCGGCGCCCGGGCAGAAGGTGACGTCGAACAAGAGGCCCGCCGCCTGGTCGGCGCCCGCGCACGCTGCGTGGCCGACGATGGCGGCAGGCTGAAGTTGTGTGTGCTGGTCGGCCTGAGGTGCAGCCGCTGGCGGCGGCGCGTCGTGGTGGGCGCCTTGGACCTGATGCAGCCAGAAGCCGGTGTCGTCCGTGCCGGTGTCGGGCGGATCGGCGTGCGCGGCGCCGAGCGCGAGCGTGACGATCAGGCCGGCCGCGATCATCTCCGGAGCTCCATCGCGTCGAGACGCCAGTGGTCGACGAGCCAGAAGGCGAGGACCGCGACACGGTGAGCGCCGGCGTGCTGCGTCTCCTGGGTGCCGTCGGGATGAACGATGTGCTGCTCCTCGTTGCGGACGCGCACGAGTGCCTCGAAGGCAACATGGGATGGGTCGCGACCGTGCAACTGGCCGATTTGGACAATCGTGATGGAGTAGTCGCCGCCCTGCAGACGGCCCCCGGAGCGATAGAGCCGGCGGACGCCAGTGATCCCGGCGGAGCATCCGGAGCAGGTGGATGCGGAGAGCGCCTTCAGCCGCGCCACGTCCCCGGTCTCCTGCGCATAGTTGATCAGCGCCCAGTAGTACTCGATGAACGCCCGCGCCCCACGCTCGCTCGCCTCCGTCGCCGCCTCCGGAAGAGCCGGCTCCGCGGGCGCGACAGCTGACGTCGGACCAGGAGCAGGAGCGGACGGTGAGCCGGACGGCGTCCAGACCGAGGTCGGCGTGGCGGGATCGGGTGATGCTCGGCAGCCGGCGAGCGCGAGCAGGCAGGCGGTCAGTACGACGGCCGACGCGGCGCGAGTGGAGCGCATGGGGACCTCCCGAGAGTCTGGCGCGCCCAGGCAGCAGGAGCAGGGCGTGCCGGGACGCTAACCCCGGAGGTACGGCGGCGCGAGGGCGAGGCGGCAACGGCCGGTGCGCTCAGTCCTCCCAGTCGTCCACGCTCCGCAGCGTCCGTACGGCGGCCGGCCGGTGGTCGGGGTCCCAGTTCTCCCACGGCTCCATGTCCTCGGCGAAGGGCGTGCGCCAGGCGAGCATGCTCAGCAGCGCGACGATGAACTGGTTGACCGGCATGCCGTACTGGCGGGCGCGGCCGTCGAGCTCGACCTCCAGGGCGCGGGGGATGCCGTCGAGGTAGAGGGACGCCGTCTCGAGCTGCTGGCCGGTGGCGAGCTCGCGGAAGATGTCGAGGTCGGCGTTGCGCTGGAGCGGGTCGTGGAGCAGCTCGTCGAGCGGCGGGTAGGGCGAGGCGAACAGGTCGGGCGCCTCGAGGAGCGCGAGGTTGAGGGTGCGGGCGAGCTCCTCCGGGCGGGCCGCCAGCGAGCCGTCGTCGCCGTGCCAGTAGCGGCGGCGGGTGTAGAGGTCGCCGAGGAAGCGGCGCACCCGCAGCTGGTCGGCGGGGGAGGGCAGCTCGCTCTCCGCGACCGGTACGACGGACAGCGCCTGGTCGACGACCCGCAGCCCGACCAGCCCCCACCGCTCGACCTCGGGCAGCCAGCCGGGCGGGCCGACCAGGACGTCGTGACCGGTGCCGGCGCGGGTCACCTCGCCACTGCCGTCGGCCAGCGGGATCGGCCGGTAGGTCGCCACGTTGAGCAGCGGCTGCAGCCCCGGCCCGAGCCACAGCTCGGTGCGACCGGCCAGCGGCGAGCGGACCCGGTGGGTGAGGATGTTGCCCTCGAGCACGGCGAGGGCGTGGTCGACGTGCCCGGACGGCCGGGCGACGAGCACGGTCGAGGCGCCGACGACGGCGAGGATCTCGTCGCGGTCGACGTCGGGATCGCCCATCGCGCGGCGGGTGCGCATGGTCAGCCAGTCGAGGCGCTGGCGTCCGTGGTCGAGGACGAGCTGGGCGATGGTCTCGTGGATCTGGTCCTGGAGGTCTGCGATGAGTGCCATGGGCCGAGCATGGAACAGGGGTCCGACAGAGACGGTCGCTCATCCACAGCGGCCGCCCGCGATCACCGCTGAACGGTCCGTTCCGCCTGCTCGCGGCGCCACCCGTTCCAGTGCCAGCTCAAGAACCGCTCGGTCGCGCGCACCAGGTGCTGGGAACGGATCGAGGGGAAGATGTCGAAGGCGTGCTGCGCGCCCGGCAGCTCGGCGTACGTCACCGTCCGCTTCGACGTCGCCCGCAGCGCCTCGACGAACGCCCGCGCCTGCCCGACGTCGACCAGCGTGTCCCGCGCCCCGTGGACGACGAGGAAGTCCGGCGCGTCGGCCGTCACCCGCAGCAGCGGGCTGGCCTCCTCGAAGACCTCCCGCTCCGCGCGCGGCGAGCGCTTGAAGACATAGGGCGCGAGGAAGTGGTCGCGCATCTGCTCCGCCGACCGCAGGCCGCTCGCGCCGGCCAGGTCGTAGACCCCGTAGTAGGGCGCCGCCGCCTGGACGCTGGTGTCCGCCGACTCGAAGCCGGGCTGGAACTCCGGCGCGTTCGGCGTCACCGCCGCCAGCGCGCTGAGGTGACCGCCGGCCGAGCCGCCGGTGATCGCGACGTACGACGGGTCGCCGCCGTACTCCGCGATGTGGGCCCGGATCCACGCGATGGCCGCCTTGACGTCCACGATCTGCGCCGGCCACGGGTCGCGCGGCGCGAGCCGGTAGTTCAGGGCCACGCACACCCAGCCCCGCGCGGCCATGTGCTGCATGAGGGGGATGCCCTGCTGCTCCTTGGTGCCGATCGTCCAACCGCCGCCGTGCACCTGCAGCAGCACCGGCGCGCCCGACGCCGGCGTCACCTCGGAGGTGTAGGCGTCGAGCAGCCCCCGCTTCCCGTACGGCGCGAACGCGATGTCGCGGTGGACCTCGACGCCCGCGCGCCGGGCCGCCCGCCCGAACGCGAACGGGTTCGCGAGCCGCCGCCACGGCGTGGCGAGGTCGGCCGGCGTCGGGAGCGCGTCGAGCTGCTCGATGTAGTCGGCGCCCAGGCCTTCCACCAGCGCGTCCTCCGCGACGCCGACCGCGTCGCGGCTCTGCTTGATCAGGTACGCGAGCCCGGCGGTGGAGGCTCCGGCCAGCGCCAGTCCGCGCCACGAGCGGCGCCGGCCGCGCAGGTGCGCCGCGGCGTCGGCGACGGTCAGCCCGAGGACGTGGGGCGCCAGCTCACCGGTCAGCCAGCCGGCGAAGAAGGCCGGGATCCCGGCGCGGAAGCCGGGGAGGGGGCGGATGGCGTTGGCGGTCAGCGCCGCCGTGACGGCCTGACGCCGTACGAATCCCATGACCCGAGGATATCCGGCTCGTTGTGAGAAACTAGTACGTGTTCTAGTGCCATGGGGGAATGAAATGGATCGTCTGTCCGGGCTCGACGCGAGCTTCTTGTACCTCGAGACGCCCGCGCAGCTGATGCATGTGTGCGCGGTGATGGTCCTCGACCCGACCACCATGACGACGCCGTACTCCTTCGAGGTGCTGCAGCGCGAGATCGACCTGCGGGTGCGCGACGTCCCTGCCTTCACCCGCAAGGTGCGCGGCGTCCCGCTCGGCCTCGACCACCCGGTCTGGGTCCGCGACAAGGCGTTCGACATCGAGCGCCACGTGCACCGGCTCGCGCTCCCCACCCCGGGCGGGTACGACGAGCTCACCGACCTGTGCGCCCACCTCGCCTCGCTCCCGCTCGACCGCTCCCGCCCGCTGTGGGAGATGTGGGTCATCGAGGGCTACCGCCCCGAGGGCGGGGAGTCCGAGGGGGAGAAGGTGGTGGTCTTCGCCAAGATGCACCACGCCACCGTCGACGGCGTCTCCGGCTCCAACCTGGTCTCGCACCTGTGCTCGATCGAGCCCGACGCCGCGCCGATGGTCACCGACGAGCAGCCGGCCCACCCGCGCGACCCCGGCCGCCGCGAGCTGCTGGGCCGCGCCGTCCTCGGCACCGCCGCGCGTCCGGTCACGCTGGTCAAGGTGCTCAAGCCGTCGGCCGAGCTGGTGACCAAGAGCATCGGCCGCGCCCGCAGGGGGACGGCGATGGCCGCACCCTTCTCCGCGCCGCGGACCTCCTTCAACGGCACCATCACCTCGCACCGCTCGATCGCGATGGCCGACCTCGACCTCGACGAGATCCGCCGGATCAAGAAGGTCACCGAGACGACGGTCAACGACGTCGTCCTCGCAGTGGCCGGCGGCGCCCTGCGCGCCTATCTCGCCGAGCGCGACGAGCTGCCGGAGTCGTCGCTGCTGGCGACGGTCCCGGTCAGCGTCCGCGACAGCTCGCGTCGCTCGACCGGCGCCAACAAGGTGTCCGCGCTGTTCACCAAGCTCGGCACCGACATCGACGACCCGCTCGCGCGGCTGCGGATGCTCTCCGAGCGCAACCTGCACGCCAAGGAGCACCACAACGCGATCAGTGCCGACGCGCTGCAGGACTGGGCGGAGTTCGCCGCGCCGCGCACCTTCGGCCTCGCGGTCCGCGCGTACGCCAACCTGCGTCTCGCCGAGCGGCACCCGGTGGTGCACAACCTGGTCATCTCGAACGTCCCCGGACCGCCGATCCCGCTCTACTTCATGGGCGCCCGGATCGACGCGCTGTGCCCGCTCGGCCCGGTCTTCCACGGCGCCGGTCTCAACATCACGGTGATGTCGAACGCCGGGCAGATGCACGTCGGGGCCATCGCCTGCCGCGAGTCGATGCCCGACACCGACGCGCTGGTCCGGCACTTCCCGGCCGAGCTGGCCCGCCTCAGTGAGGCTGTCGGAAGTCTCGCCGGCGAGCGTTGACGGTCGCGGCCGCCTCGACCATCTTCGGCACGAACTTCTCGGCCGCCAGCACGCAGCCGGCGTGCCCGTCGTCGACCTCGTGGATCGTCGCACCCGGGATCGCCCGGGCCAGCGCGATCTGCCGTGGCGTCGGGATCACCCGGTCGCGCATCATCACCACGACCGCGGTCGGGACGTCGATCCGTCCGAGCCACGGCCGCGAGTGGTGTCGGCCGAGCGCGGCGAGCGCCTGGCCGACCGCCCACGGGCTGGTCGACCGGAACTCCCGCAGCGCCCACTCGTGCATGTCCGAGGGGCCGAGGTCGACGCCGCGGGCGGCGGCGCGCGCGGCCTTGAGCGCCGTACGGGAGCGGGAGACGCCACGCAGCGCGAGCATCGTCGTCCCCATGCCGAAGAAGAAGCCGCGCTCGGCCGGCGTGAGCTGGAAGCGGTCGGTCGTCGCGCCCAGCACGAGCCCCTGGACGACGCCCGGGTGCTGGCGCCATACGCGCTGCGCCACGATCGAGCCCATCGAGTAGCCGCCGACGATGACGTCCTCGAGCCCGAGGACGTCGATCAGCGCGGCCACGTCGTCGGCGCAGTCGACCAGCGAGAACTCCTCGCTCTGGATGCCCTGCCCGTGCCAGCGCTGGTCGAGCGTCACCACCCGGAACCGCTGCGACAGCGGCCGGATCGCGGGGAACCAGGTGAGCAGGCCGGTCGTGCCCAGCGCGTGCAGCAGCACGATCGTGGGAGAGTGGGGGCTCGGCCCCGGCGTGTCGGTCACGTACGTCGCGCCGCGCCCCGGCAGCTCGACCATCCGCCCGGCGGGAAGATCGGTCCAGGGCAGGTAGACGCGGCTGCGCGCGACGTCCAGTGGGAAGACGGCCATGCGCGCCAGACTAGAACACGTTACAGTTTGCGTGTGGATGCAGAGGCGATCAACGCAGTCCGCGCCGTCGTCGGCGAGGTGCTGGAGCGGGACAGCGACGCGCGCGAGTGGGCGGCCTGGGCCGCTGCCGGCCTGACCTCGCTCCCGGTCCCCGAGGAGTACGGCGGCGAGGGGCTCGGCCTCGACGCGGTCGCCGTGCTCCTCCGCGAGTCGGGCCGCCGGGCCGTGCAGGTGCCGGCGTGGGAGACGCTGTGCTGCGGCGCGCTCACCCTGGCCGACCACGGCACCGACGCCCAGCGCAAGGAGCTGCTCCCGGGCATCGCGTCCGGCGAGCTCGTGGTGAGCCCCGCGCTGCGCGGCGCCGCGTCGTACGCCGAGGGCACGGTCTCCGGCCGCAAGCTCGCCGTCACCTACGCCGAGCGCGCGCACCGCCTGCTCGTCGTCGCCCAGGACGGCGACCGCGCGGTCGTCGCGCTCGTCGACCCTGCCGGCCCGGGCGTGACGCTGCTGCCCGCCAGCGTGGCGAGCAGCACCCCGCAGCACACCGTCGTCCTCGACGGCGCACCCGCCGAGCTGCTCGACGAGGGTGCCGCCGCGCGTCTCGACGCCCTGGCCCGTGCGGGGCTCGCGACCACCGCGGCCGGCGTGCTCGCCGGCGCCCGCGACCTGACCGCCGACTACGTCAAGGGCCGCAAGCAGTTCGGCCGGGCGCTGGCCGAGTTCCAGGCCGTGTCGCTGCAGATGGCCGACGTCTACGTCGCCTCGCGGACCCTCGACCTCGCCGCCGACAACGCCGTGTGGCGGGTCTCCGAAGGCCTCCCGGCCGGTGACGACCTCGCCGTCGCGGGCTACTGGACGAGCCAGGTCGCGCCGTACGCCTTCCGGACCTGCCACCACCTGCACGGCGGCATGGGCGTCGACATCACCTACCCGCTCGTCGACTACTCGACGTGGGGGACCGACCTCGCGCACGCGCTCGACACGCTTGCCGAGGACGTCCCGGTCGAGTCCGCCGACGCCAAGAACCTCGAGCTCACCGACGACCAGCGTGCGCTCAAGGCACGGCTGCGCGAGTACTTCGGCGGCGTCGCGGCCGAGTTCGACGGCATCCACGACCCGGTGGCGTCAGCCGACGGGGAGCGAAGCGACCGACGTCTCCCGGTCGAGGGCGCGTGGAACCGGCACGGACCGACGTACGAGCGGATGATCCGCCGGCTCGGCGCCGACGGCTGGATGGGCGTCGGCTGGCCGACCGAGTACGGCGGCCACGGGCTCGGTGAGATCGAGCAGACCATCTTCGCCAACGAGGCGCAGTACGCCGACGTGCACCTGCCGTCGGTGACCCTGCAGACGGTCGGCCCGACGCTGATCCGCTACGGCACGCAGCTGCAGAAGGACATGTTCCTCTCGCGGATCCTCGCCGGCGACGTGCACTTCGCGATCGGCTACAGCGAGCCCGACGCCGGCACCGACCTCGCGTCGCTGCGCACCACGGCCCGGCGCGACGGCGACCACTACGTCGTCAACGGCCAGAAGATGTGGACCACCGGCGGGCACCAGGCCGACTACCTCTGGCTGGCCGTGCGGACCGACCCCGACGCCCCGAAGCACAAGGGCATCTCGATCCTCATCGTCGACACCTCGGACCCGGGCTACAGCTGGACGCCGATCATCACCGCCGACGGCTCGCACCACGTCAACGCGACGTACTTCAACGACGTGCGCGTCCCGGTCGAGATGCTCGTCGGCGAGGAGAACCAGGGCTGGAAGCTGATCACCACCCAGCTCAACCACGAGCGCGTCATGCTCGGCCCGGCCGGCCGGATCGAGGGCCTGCGCGACCGCGTCGTGCGCTGGGCCGACGCGGCCGGCGTCCGCGACCGTTCCGATGTGCGGGACCTGCTCGGCAAGGCCACCGCGATCTTCCGTATCAACGAGCTGCTCAACTGGGAGGTCGCGCGGGCCGCGGCCGCCGGCGAGATCAAGGTCGCCGACGCGTCCTCGTCGAAGGTGTTCGCCTCCGACCAGGTGCAGCACCTGCTCGCCGATCTGATCGCGCTCGTGCACCGGCACGGGGACGCGGGAGAAGAGGGGACGAAGGAGTTGCTCGACTATCTCGACGCGCAGGCCAAGCGGAACCTGGTGCTCACCTTCGGTGGCGGCGTCCAGGAGGTGCAGCGCGAGCTGATCGCGATGTTCGGCCTCGGCCTGCCGCGGGTGCCGCGATGAGCGCCGACACGACCGTGTCCCAGGAGCTGGTCCCGGCCGACGTGCACGAGCACGTGCTGGCCGAGGCGGAGCGGATCAAGGGCTGGGGCGAGGCCGCTGAGCGGTTCGCGCGCGACGAGGTCAACCAGCCGACCATCAACAACTGGCTCGAGGCGATGGGCGTCGACAACCCGCGGTTCACCGCGGGCGAGGCGCCGCCGTCGATGGCGCAGGTCTGGACGATGTACGGACTCGGCGGCAAGCCGTCGCAGGACGACCCGCTGCACTCGATGATGCGGGTGCTGACCGACGCCGGCTTCACCGCCGTCCTCGGCACCAACTGCGAGCAGTCCTACGAGCGCTACCTGAAGGTGGGGGAGCAGTTGCGCGTCACCACCGCGCTCGACTCCGTCGTCGGCCCGAAGGCCACCGGCATGGGCGTCGGCTACTTCGTCACCTCGCGCAACACCTGGTACGTCGAGCACCCCGACGGCTCCAGCGAGAAGGTCGCGACGATGCTCTTCCGCGTCCTCAAGTTCATCCCGAAGGCGACCGAGGGAGCCACGCGAGCACAGGCCAAGGAGGCGCAGGCATGAGCGGCCCGGTGCGGCCGGTCGTCAGCCGCGACAACGCCTACTTCTTCGAGGGGACGGCGGCCCGCGAGCTGCGCATCCAGAAGTGCAACGCCTGCGGCGTGCTGCGCCACCCGCCCGGCCCGGCCTGCCCGGACTGCGGCGCGTTCGACCGCGGCTACGTGGTCGCCGCCGGCACCGGCACGGTGTTCTCCTACCTCGTGCACCACGCCCCGCAGGTGCCCGGCAAGGAACTGCCGCTCGTCATCGCCCTGCTCGACCTCGACGAGGGCGTGCGGATGGTGGCCGAGGTGACCGAGCCGGTCGAGATCGGCGACCGCCTGCAGGTGGGCTGGAACGTGATCGACGACGACCTGACCCTCCCGATCTGGACGAAGGTGGAACGATGAGCGCGCAGCTGAAGGTGGGCGACCGGCTCCCGCAGTGGACGCTGCCGATCACGCCGACGCTCGTGGTGTCGACGGCGATCGCGACCCGCGACTTCCAGGACGTGCACCACGACCGGGACATCGCGCAGGCCGCCGGGTCGAAGGACATCTTCGTCAACATCCTCACCTCGACGGCGCTCTGCGAGCGCTATGTCACCGACTGGGCCGGCCCGGACGTGCAGATCCAGGGGATCTCGATCCGGCTCGGCGCCCCGGCGTACCCCTACGACAGCTTCACCTTCACCGGTGAGGTGACCGCGGTCGAGGACGGCACGGCGACGATCAAGGTGGTGGGCGCGGTCTCTCTCGGCGACCACGTCATCGGAACGGTACGGGTGGCGGCATGACCGAGCGCACCCTCTCCGGCAAGGCCGCGATCGCGGGCATCGGCGCCACCGAGTTCTCCAAGGAGTCCGGTCGCTCCGAGCTCCAGTTGTCCGTCGAGGCGGTCCGGCACGCCCTCGCCGACTGCGGTCTCACGCCCGCGGACGTCGACGGGCTCGTCACGTTCACGATGGACACCTCGTCCGAGATCGCCGTCGCGCGCGAGCTCGGCATCCCCGAGCTGCGCTTCTTCAGCCGGATCAACTACGGCGGCGGCGCGGCCTGCGCCACGGTCCAGCAGGCCGCGATGGCCGTCGCCACCGGCGTCGCCGACGTCGTCGTCGCCTACCGCGGCTTCAACGAGCGCTCCGGCGACCGCTTCGGGCAGGTCTCGACGTGGGCGGCCGCCCAGGTCAACACCAACGGCCTCGACAACGCCTGGACCTATCCGCTCGGCCTCTCCACGCCGGCCGCGACGGTCGCCATGCAGGCCCGTCGCTACATGCACGAGTACGGCGCCACGTCCGAGGACTTCGGCCGGGTCGCGGTCGCCGACCGCCGACACGCGGCCACCAACCCGGCCGCCTTCTTCTACGGCAAGCCGATCACCCTCGAGGACCACCAGGCCTCGCGGATGATCGCCGACCCGCTGCACCTGCTCGACTGCTGCCAGGAGTCCGACGGCGCGGTGGCCCTGGTCATCGTCTCCGCCGAGCGGGCCCGCGACCTGGCGCAGCGGCCGGCGTACATCGCGGCGGCGGCGCAGGGCTCGGGCAAGGACCAGTTCGTGATGACGTCGTACTACCGCGACGACATCGGCATCCCGGAGATCGGGGTCGTCGGCCGCGAGCTGTGGAAGCAGTCGGGGCTCACGCCCGCCGACATGCCGATGGCGATCCTCTACGACCACTTCACGCCGTACGTGCTCATGCAGCTGGAGGAGCTCGGCTTCTGCGGCCGCGGCGAGGCCAAGGACTTCGTCAAGGACGGCGCCATCGAGGTCGGCGGCCGGCTGCCGGTCAACACCCACGGCGGCCAGCTCGGCGAGGCCTACATCCACGGCATGAACGGCATCGCGGAGGGCGTGCGCCAGATCCGCGGCAGCTCGGTCAACCCGGTCGCGGACGCCGCGCACGTGCTGGTCACCGCCGGCACGGGCGTGCCGACGAGCGGGCTGATCCTCAGCGCCTGAGGGAGCGCGCACGACCGTCTGGGTCGGGGAGCGGTCAGCTCTCCTCGACCCAGACGTTGTCGTGCTCGCGCATGAACGCGTCGTACTCCTCCGGCGTCCACTGCTCGCCGCGCGCGAGCCGGTCGAGCCCCTCGAAGTAGGGCTCCCGCGGCGCGCCGGGCGCGAAGTGCAGCAGCATCGTGGCCGGCGCCCCGGACTCGTTGCGGAAGCCGTGCAGGCCGCCCGGCGGCACGTGCAGGAAGTCGCCGGCGCGCGCCGTCGTCCAGTCGTCGCCGGTGTAGATCCGCACCTCGCCGTCGAGGACGTAGAAGGACTCCGACATGGTCCGGTGGAAGTGCGGGCCCGGGCCGCTCACGGCCTCGGAGAACTCCCAGCGGTAGAGGCCGAACAGGCCGCCGGTGGCCTCACCGCGGGCCAGGTAGTGGACCCGGTTGCCGTTGGGATAGACGAGGTCGGGCTCGGACGTGCCCGGCCGCACCCAGGCCGAGATCTCGCCGTCGCCGTCGTACAGGGGCGGGGGATACGACATGGCCGCCACCCTACGGCGGGCTCACTCCGGCTTCTGGTTGTTTCCCAGCCCCACGCCGAGCGCGACGCCGAGCAGCAGCCCGAGGATGAGCAGGAAGAAGCGATCGGTCGCGAACCAGAACACCACGCCGCCGAGCGAGCAGACTCCGAGCGCGAGCCAGTTCATGCTTCGACGGTAGCGCGCATTCCCGTCCCGGTGACCGGGCCCACATCCCGCCCCGCGCCCGGGTGTGTCACCATGGTCGGCAAGAGCTCGCGTGCTCTGGGGTCGGTGAAAATCCGAACCGGCGGTGAAAGTCCGCGACCCGATCGCAGCCAGTGATCGGTTGACCAGGTGGGATTCCTGGACCGACGGTCAAAGTCCGGATGGGAAGCGCACGCACGAGCGTCCGACGGACGAGCCGGCCCAGCACGGCGAGACCGCCGGACGGTCCGCCAGCCCGTCGCCAGCCCCGGAGTCCGCATCCAGGACGACGAGAGGCAGCCGTGGCGCAGACCATCACCGAGGACGACGCGATGCGTCGCGCCATCGCCCTGGCCGCGACCCCCGGTGTCCCGCTCCACCCCAACCCGCGGGTCGGCTGCGTGCTGCTCGCGCCCGACGGAACCGTCGTGGGCGAGGGCTACCACCACGGAGCCGGCACGCCGCACGCCGAGGTCGAGGCGCTGGCCGTCGCGGGCGAGGCGGCACGCGGCGCGACCGCGATCGTCACGCTCGAGCCGTGCAACCACACCGGCCGCACCGGCCCGTGCGCGCAGGCCCTCATCGCCGCCGGCGTACGACGGGTGGTCGTCGCCCAGCGCGATCCCAACCCGCTCGCCAGCGGCGGCGCCGAGACCCTGCGCGCCGCGGGCCTCGAGGTCGAGACCGGCCTGCTCGCCGAGGAGTCCGAGGCGGTCAACCCGGCCTGGACGTTCGCCCACCGCCACGGCCGCCCGTTCGTCACCTGGAAGTTCGCGGCGACCCTCGACGGGCGCAGCGCCGCCGCCGACGGCACCTCCCGCTGGGTCTCGTCGCTGCCCGCGCGCCGCGACACCCACCGGCTCCGCGCGCTGTCCGACACCATGCTGGTCGGCACCAACACGGTCGACGTCGACGACCCCCAGCTGACCGTCCGCGACGACGACGACCGACCGGTCGCCGCCCAGCCGCTGCGGGTGGTGATGGGGGAGCGCGACCTCCCGGCCGACCGCCGGATCTTCGACGACGCGGCGCCGTCGCTCCACCTGCGCACCCGCGACCCCGAGCAGGCGCTGCGGACGCTCTACACCGAGCACGACCGCCACCACGTCTTCCTGGAGGGCGGCCCGACGCTGGCCGCGTCCTTCCTCGGCGCCGGCCTCGTCGACGAGGTCGTCACCTATGTCGCCCCGATGCTGCTCGGCGCCGGTCGCTCGGCCGTCGGCGACCTCGGAATCCCCACCATCGCGGACGCGTTCCGACTCGAGCTGCTCGACACCACCGTCGTCG
This sequence comes from Nocardioides ginsengisoli, assembly GCF_039537225.1. Taxonomy (NCBI): domain Bacteria; kingdom Bacillati; phylum Actinomycetota; class Actinomycetes; order Propionibacteriales; family Nocardioidaceae; genus Nocardioides; species Nocardioides ginsengisoli. Next base: position 30,803 of record NZ_BAABAC010000039.1, on the reverse strand, counting down.
GCTCGGGCCCGGAGGCCAACGTCCGGCTGACCCTGCGCCCCACCCTGAGAGGAACCCACTGATGTTCACCGGCATCGTCGAGGAGCTCGGCACCGTCACCGCCGTCGAGGACCAGGGGGACGCCATCCGGCTCACCATCGCCTCCGACATCACCCTGTCCGACGCCGGCCTCGGTGACTCGATCGCGGTCAACGGCTGCTGCCTGACCGTCGCCGAGCGCACCGACGGCACCTGGACCGCGGACGTGATGGCCGAGACGCTCGCCAAGACGAGCATCGGCGGGCTCGCCGTCGGCGACCGGGTCAACCTCGAGCGCGCGGTCACCGCGGAGAAGCGGCTCGGCGGCCACGTCGTCCAGGGCCACGTCGACGCCGTCGGCGAGGTCGTCGCCCGGACGCCCAGCGAGCACTGGGAGATCGTCGAGATCGCGATGCCCGCCGACCTCGGCAGGTACCTCGTCGACAAGGGCTCGATCACCGTCGACGGCACCTCCCTCACCGTCGTCGAGGCCGGCGACAGCACGTTCACCGTCAGCCTCATCCCCGAGACCCTGGCCCGCACCACGCTCGGCTTCCGGGCGCCCGGGGACAAGGTCAACCTCGAGGTCGACGTCATCGCCAAGCACGTGGAGAAGCTCGTGCGGGCCTACACCAAGGAGAGCAAGGCATGAGCGGCACGGATCACCCGGGCGGCACGGGCAGCAAGGTCCGCCTCGACGACGTCGAGCGGGCGATCGCCGACATCGCCGCGGGCCGGGCGGTCGTGGTCGTCGACGACGAGGACCGCGAGAACGAGGGCGACATCATCTTCGCCGCCAGCAAGGCGACCCCGGAGCTGATGGCGTTCACCATCCGCTACTCCAGCGGCGTGATCTGCGCGCCGATGCCGGGCGCGATGCTCGACCGGCTCGAGATCCCGCTGATGACCCCGCACAACCGCGACGCCTACCGCACGGCGTACACGATCTCGGTCGACGCCCGCGACGGCGTCAGCACCGGCATCTCCGCGGCCGACCGCGCCCACACGGTGCGGGTCCTGGCCGACTCGGCCACCGAGCCGTGGGAGCTCACCCGCCCCGGGCACGTCTTCCCGCTGCGCTACCGCGAGGGCGGCGTCCTGGTGCGTCGCGGCCACACCGAGGCCGCCGTCGACCTGTGCCGGCTCGCGGGCCTCACGCCGACCGGCGTCCTGGTCGAGGTCGTCAACGACGACGGCACCATGAAGCGCGCGCCCGAGCTGCGTGCGTTCGCCGACGAGCACGGCCTGGCGATGATCTCCATCGAGGACCTGGTCCGCTACCGCCGCCGCGTCGAGACCCACGTGGTTCGCGAGGCCGAGACCCGGCTGCCCACCGCCCACGGCGACTTCACCGCGATCGGCTACACGATCACCGTCGACGGCGGCGAGCACGTCGCGCTCGTCTACGGCGACCCGGCGGCGCTCGCCGACGGCGGCCCGGTGCTGACGCGGGTCCACTCCGAGTGCCTGACCGGCGACGTCTTCGGGTCGAGCCGCTGCGACTGCGGCCCCCAGCTCAACGAGGCGATGGACCGGATCGTCGAGGAGGGCAGCGGCGTCGTCGTCTACCTCCGCGGCCACGAGGGCCGGGGCATCGGCCTGGTCGCCAAGCTGCAGGCCTATCAGCTGCAGGACGGCGGCCGCGACACCGTCGACGCCAACCTCGACCTGGGCCTGCCCGCCGACGCCCGCCACTACGGCGCCGCCACCCAGATCCTCAAGGATCTCGGCGTGAGCGAGGTGCGGCTGCTCACCAACAACCCCGACAAGGTGGCCTCGCTCGAGGACTACGGCATCACCGTCACCGAGCGGGTCCCGCTGACGCCCCACCCCAACGGCCACAACCTCGCCTACCTGCTGACCAAGCGCGACCGGATGGGCCACGATCTCCCTGACCTCGACCCCGACCTGGTCCAGGCCGACCTCGAAGGAGCCAACTGACATGGCCGGACACGGCGCCCCCGACATCGCCCCCGTCGACTGCCACGACCTCCGGGTCGCGGTCGTCGCGGCGAGCTGGCACACCCAGGTGATGGACGGCCTCATCGCCGGCGCGCAGCGCGCGTTCGTCGACCACAAGATCGAGGCGCCCGTCGTGGTCCGGGTGCCCGGGACCTTCGAGCTGCCGGTGACCGCGGCGGCCCTCGCGCCGTCGTACGACGCCGTGATCGCGCTCGGTGTGGTCATTCGCGGCGGCACGCCGCACTTCGAGTACGTCTGCAGCGCCGCCACCGACGGACTCACCCGCGTCTCGCTCGACCACCACATCCCGATCGGCTTCGGGGTGCTGACGTGCGACGACGAGCAGCAGGCCCTCGACCGCGCCGGGCTCGACGGCTCGCGCGAGGACAAGGGCTACGAAGCGGCGTCGGCCGCGCTGCAGACCGCGGTCACGCTCAAGCGCATCCGCTCGCGCGGCTACGCGGGTTGAGACCGGTGGGGGTCGGCCTGCGCCGACGCCGTAGGCTGACCCCCTGTGAAGACGTTCGACGAGCTGTTCGCAGAGCTCAGCGAGAAGGCACAGACGCGGCCCGAGGGGTCCGGCACCGTCCGGGCGCTCGACGCCGGCGTCCATGCGATCGGCAAGAAGCTGATCGAGGAGGCCGCTGAGTCCTGGATGGCCGCCGAGCATGAGGGCAAGGAAGCCACGGCTCTGGAGATCAGCCAGCTGCTGTACCACGCCCAGGTCCTCATGATCGCGAGCGGACTCTCGCTCGAGGACGTCTACTCACACCTGTAGAGGGGAAACCCATGCTCAAGATCGCCGTCCCCAACAAGGGGGCCCTCTCCGAGTCCGCGTCCGCCATGCTCCGCGAGGCGGGCTACGCGCAGCGCTCGGAGTCCAAGCAGCTCACCAAGATCGACCCCGACAACGACGTCGAGTTCTTCTACCTGCGCCCGCGCGACATCGCGCTGTACGTCGGGGAGGGCACGCTCGACGCCGGCATCACCGGCCGCGACCTGCTCCTCGACTCGCGCTCGACCGCGGTCGAGTCGCTGACCCTCGGCTTCGGCCGCTCGAAGTTCCGCTTCGCCGCGCGCCCGGGCACGGCCACCGACGCCGGTGACCTGGCGGGCAAGCGGATCGCGACGTCCTACGACGGCGTGGTCAAGCGCTACCTCGCCGAGAAGGGCATCGACGCGACCGTCGTCCGCCTCGACGGCGCGGTCGAGACGAGCATCCAGCTCGGCGTCGCCGACGTGATCGCCGATGTCGTCGAGACCGGCAGCACGCTGCGCAACGCCGGGCTCGAGGTCTTCGGCGAGGTCATCCTCGAGTCGGAGGGCGTGATGATCACCCGCGCCGACGCCGACCCGAGCGCCCTCGAGGTCTTCACCCGCCGGCTGCAGGGCGTCCTCGTCGCTCGCGCCTACGTGATGATGGACTACGACATCCGCGCCGAGAAGGTCGAGCAGGCGATCGCGCTGACGCCGGGCATCGAGAGCCCCACCGTCAGCCCGCTTCATCGGGAGGGCTGGGTCGCCGTCCGCTCGATGGTGCAGCGCTCGTCGGCCCAGCGCGTGATGGACGAGCTGTTCGCCCTGGGCGCCCGCGCGATCCTCACCACCGACATCCACGCCTGCCGGCTCTGAGCATGGCCGAGCAGCCCGAGCAGCCTGAGGTGCCCACCCTGCCGCGGACCTGGCGTCCGTTCGGCCCGCGGATGGCGGCGGCTGTGTTCGCCGTCATCCTGGTGGGCGCGTTCGTGTGGCTGTGGGTGCGCTTCGACGACGCCACCAAGGCGTCGGTCAACGTCTACGAGCGCGGCACGGTCATCTTCTTCATCGGCCTCGGCCTCGCGCTGCTCAACGGCCTGGCCCGCTCGCGCGTCGTCGCCCGCCCCGACGGGCTGGTCGTCGTCAACGGCTATCGCAAGCGGACCTTCGCCTGGGCGGAGGTCGGCACCGTCCGGATGCCGCGCGGCGCCCCGTGGCCCTACCTCCTGCAGGTCGTCGACGGCGAGGAGGAGCGGATCTCGCTGCTCGGCATCCAGTCCTCCGACGGCGCCCGCGCCGCGACCGCCGTACGGGAGCTGAAGGCGATCGTCGCCGCCCACCGTCCGCCGAAGTAGCACCCTTCCGGCGCCGAGGTTGCACGCTTCCGGCGTCGAGCGGTGTGCCACCTCGGTGCGGGAACCCTGCTACTTCGGCGGGGGGAGGGCACGGACGCCCCAGCTCGCCGCGTACGTCGCCCGGGGCTCGAGCACCACGAGGTCCTCGCCCGAGTTGAACGCGTCCGGGGGAGCGGTCATCGGCTCGACCGCCACGCTCACCCGCGGGGTGGCGGTGTCGTCGGCGGTGTAGACCTGCAGCCAGCGGTGGTGCTCGTCGACCCACAGCGCCACCCCGGAGTCGCCGGCCTCACCGGCGCGCAGCGTGACCGTCGTCCGGCCCGAGGAATCGCGGTCGAGGTCGGTGTAGGCGTGGTTGAGTACGGCGTCCCCGATCGGCGCCGCGGTGACGAAGGCGTCGCCGGGTTCGCGGCCGACCGGCAGCAGCCGCTCGTCGTCGGTGACCAGGCGGATGTGGGCGGGCAGGGTCAGCGTCCAGTCGTCGCACGGCCCGCCACCGGCCCGCAGATAGGGATGCGCCCCCGACGCGTACGGCGCCGCCGCGTCCGCGAGGTTGGTCGCGGCCTGGGTGACGGTCAGCCCGTCCGCGCCCAGTGCATAGGTGACGGTGAGCGCCAGCGCCCACGGATAGCCGGTCTGCGCGGGCAGGAAGTACGACAGCTCCACGCGGTCGGCGCTCGCCGACACGAGCGACCAGGACGCCCAGCGCACCAGTCCGTGCGAGGCGTTGCCCCGCTTCGGCTCGGTCAGCGCGAGCTGCTGCGTGGCGCCGCCGAACTCGTAGCGCCCGTCGCGGATCCGGTTCGGCCACGGCATGAGCAGCTGCCCGCGTCCGGCCGACGGCATCGCGTCCTCGGCGAAGCCGTCGACGAGCTCGCGGCCGTCGTACGTCAGCGACCGCAGCGCGCCGCAGCCCTGGGTCACGACGGCGCGGTAGCCGTGGGCCGAGAGGACGTACTGCTCACCGGTGGGCGCGGTCACGACGCCCACCTTAGGTGCGGATGACCAGGTCGGCCCACGCCCGCGTGTCCTCGCGCGCGTGCAGCGCGGCCTCGTCGGCGAGCCAGTCGTCCCAGTGCGGGCGCATCTCCTCGCCGTCGCGGTCCAGCCACCGCGCCAGCCGTACGGCGAGCGGCGCCTCCACCCACACCAGCGCCGTCACCAGGTCCCGGTACGACGCCGCGGCGCTGCCCACGCCCTCGAGGACGAGCAGCGGCCCGGGGGAGACGGTGCGGGTCTCCGCCCAGCCGTCGGCGAGCCAGTCCCACCGTCGCCAGTGCCCGTCCCGCCCGGCGGCCAGGGGCCGCAGCAGCGCTTCGGTGGAGGCGGCGAGGCCGGGCAGTCCGCGCCAGCCCTCGAGCATCTCGTCGGTGCCGATGACGACGGCCTCCGGCGCGAGCGCGGCGAGGGCGCGGGCGAGCGTGGTCTTCCCCGAGCCCGCGAGCCCGTCGACGCAGATGAGCCGGCCCGCGCCGAGCGTCGGCGGCCGCGACAGCGCGAGCTCGAGGACGTCAGAAGGCGAGGCCATGACCGCGATAGGTCGCGACCGAGTCCACGAACGACTCGCCCTGCGCCAGCAGGACCGTGTTCGCGTGCTCGAAGGGCTCGCCCGACTTCGCGTGCCGGAACCACACCAGGTCGCCGATCGCCAGCCGCCGGGCGTTGGCGCCGACGAGCGGCGTCTGCACCTCGCCGGCGCCCTCGAGCCCGGTCAGGCTCAGGCCCGCGGGCGCCCAGGGCGTCGGCGCGCGGTCGGCGCCGGTGGGGCCGGACGCGATCAGGCCGCCGCCGTGGACGGTCGCGACCTCGGCGGAGGGCCGCCGGGTGACCGGCAGCCCGAAGAAGGCGGCGGGCGCGGGGGAGAAGGAGCGGTAGTGGTCGAAGAGGGTCGGTCCGAGCAGCCCCGAGCCGGCGGTCACCTCGGTCACGACCGGGTCGGCCGACGACGACTCGATCGAGCCCGAGCCGCCCGCGTTCCAGAACTCCAGGCCGCCGAGCGCGGCGAGCGCCTCCGCGATCGCCGCACGACGCACCTGCAGCTGCGCGACCGACAGCTGCTTGATCTTGCGGACGATCGCCGAGCGGGCCCGCTCGTGCGGCACCTCGTCCGGTACGCCGGCCACCTGGCCCTCGTAGGTCATCACGCCCACCAGGTGGAAGCCGGGCCGGTCGATCACGGTGCGGGCCAGCGAGGTCACCGCGCCGACGTCGTACAGGGGGGAGCGGCGGGGGCCGACCGCCCGGCCACCCCAGCGCAGGCCGGCGTCGACGTCGAGCGCCACCCGGACCGGCACGGCGGTCGACGCCCGCAGCGAGTCGACCAGGTCGAGGTGGGCGACGTCGTCGACCATGATCGCGATCCGCGAGGCGGCGCGCGGCGACGCGATGAGCGCGGCCAGCGCGGCCCGGTCGACGGACGGGTAGGCGACCAGGATGTCGTCGCAGACGTCGTGCTCGGCGAGCCACAGCGCCTCGGCGAGGCTGTAGGCCAGCACGCCCGCGAAGCCGTCGATCGCCAGCGCGCGGGTCACCAGCGCCGGCACGCGCAGCGACTTCGACGCCACCCGGATCGGGGTGCCGCCCGCGCGCCGGACCAGGTCGGCGGCGTTGGCGTCGAAGGCGTCGAGGTCGACGACGAAGGTCGGCGTCGGCAGCGGCTCCGGCCATGCGCGGACCGCCGCGTCGAGCCGGGCCGCGAGCTGGTTGCGTGCGACGAAGGAGTGGTGCTGCACGCTCGGCATGCTTCCACGGATGGCACGATGTGCGGGTGACCGCATCGCCGAACGAGCGTCCCGACGCCCGCCGCCTCCAGGGCTCGGAGTACGTCGACGACGACGGGTCCGCCGACCGGGCTCTCGCGACCGCGCTCGCCGCCGACGCCGGTGACGCCACCGGCGCGTCGTACCCGGTCGTGCTCGCGGCGCTGGCCACCGCGCGGCTGCTCGTGCCGGTGGTCGCGGTGCTCGGCGAGGTCGAGGTCGGCGACGACGGCCTGGCCCGCGACAAGACCAGCGACATGGCCGCCGTCCTGCTCACCGGCGCCGACGGCCGGATGGCGCTGCTGGCGTTCACCGACCTCACCACGCTCGCCGCCTGGGACCCGCAGGCCCGCCCGGTTCCGGTGGCCGCGCACCTGGCCGCTGCGACCGCCGTCCAGGAGGGCGCCGCCGCGCTCGTCGTCGACGTCGCCGGTCCGCACCCGTTCGTGGTCGAGGGCGACGACCTGGTGCGCATCGCGTCCGGCTGGCGGCCGGTCCGGCTCGACGACGGCGGCTGGGGCTGGCTCGGCTCCGCGGACGAGCACGTCGCGGATTAGCCCCGGCGGGAACAAGCCGGGTAGTATCTGGCGTTGACCGATCCGTCATGCCCATTCCTCGAGAGATCGAGGGGCGAGCGTGGCAGATCCACAAGCGGGGATCAGCACCATCGTCTCCCACCCGCCACGGCCGCCAGGTCGTCGGGTCCGGTCCATGGAGAGCCCTGCCGTCGGCCTCGCAGCAGCGAGACCGGTGGGCTGACGGGGCTCGTGACTGGCTTCCGCTTTGTGACTAGCGGGAGCCATCGTGCGTTTTACGCCGGATGTGCTCTCAACCGTTCGAATTTGGAGGACACATCAGCACCGAGCTGCGCATCAACGAGCGGATCCGGGTTCCCGAGGTCCGGCTCGTGGGACCCAACGGCGAGACCGTCGGCATCGTCCCCACCGACCAGGCCCTCAAGCTCGCGCAGGAGGCCGACCTGGACCTGGTGGAGATCGCCCCGATGGGCAAGCCCCCCGTCTGCAAGCTCATGGACTACGGGAAGTTCAAGTACGAGAACGCCCAGAAGGCCCGTGAGGCGCGACGGAACCAGACCAACGTCATCATCAAGGAGATGAAGCTCCGGCCCAAGATCGACGCGCACGACTACGAGACCAAGAAGGGTCACGTCGTTCGCTTCCTCAAGGCCGGCGACAAGGTCAAGATCACGATCATGTTCCGCGGCCGCGAGCAGCACCGCCCCGAGCTGGGCTACCGGCTGCTGCAGAAGCTGGCCGAGGACGTCCAGGAGCTGGGCTTCGTCGAGTCCAACCCCAAGCAGGACGGCCGCAACATGGTGATGGTCCTCGGGCCGCACAAGAAGAAGGCCGAGGCCAAGGCCGAGGTCAAGGCGGCCAAGGAGGAGCGTCGCGCCGAGCGCGAGGCCGAGGCAGCGATCGACGCCGCCGCGCAGGCCGAGCGCGTCGCCCAGAAGCCGGCCGCCCAGAAGAAGGAGCGGGGCCGCTCCGAGAATCTCGATCCCGAGATCGACGCCTGAGCCACGTCCGAGCCGCCCACGCGGACCGGGACGCCATCCGAAGTAACGAGAGATAGAGACGAGATGCCGAAGAACAAGACGCACTCCGGTGCCAGCAAGCGGTTCAAGGTCACCGGCAGCGGCAAGATCCTTCGCGAGAAGGCCGGCAAGCGCCACAACCTCGAGAAGAAGGCCTCCAAGGTCACCCGCCGCCTGACCGGAACGGTCGAGGTCGCCAAGAACGACGTCCCGCGCGCGAAGAAGATGCTCGGTCTCTGACCCGGCCCTTCCGTACTGAGCACGACACAAGGAGTTAAGAGATGGCACGCGTCAAGCGCGCAGTGAACGCGGCGAAGAAGCGTCGTACCACCCTCGACCGGGCCAGCGGCTACCGCGGCCAGCGCTCGCGGCTGTACCGCAAGGCCAAGGAGCAGGTCACCCACTCGCTGGTCTACAGCTACAACGACCGCAAGAAGAACAAGGGCAACTTCCGCCGCCTGTGGATCCAGCGGATCAACGCGGCCGCCCGCGCCGAGGGCCTGACCTACAACCGGTTCATCCAGGGCCTCAACCTGGCCGGCATCGAGGTCGACCGCAAGATCCTCGCCGACCTCGCCGTCAACGACCCGGCCGCCTTCTCGGCGATCGTGGCGCAGGCCAAGGCCGCGCTGCCTGAGGACGTCAACGCGCCCAAGGTCTCCGCCTGATCCGATGATTCCTCTGACTGCTGGCAACACCAGGGTCAAGGAAGCACGGAAGCTACACCGCCGCTCGGTGCGAACCGAGCGGCGGTGTTTCCTTGCCGACGGCCCGAAGGCCGTCGAGGGCGCCCTCGGCACCGTCCTCGCCTCCGGGCAGGACTGTGTGGTGGAGGTGTTCGCGACGCCCGCCGCCGCGAGCGAGTACGCCGACCTGCTCGGCGCCGCGCCCCTCACGCTGGTCGACGACCGCGCGATGAGCGGCCTCAGCGACAGCGTCAGCCCCGCCGGGCTGGTCGCGGTCTGCCGCTTCCTCGACGCCCCGCAGCCGACCGCGCCGCGGCTGCTCACCATCTGCGCCGACGTGCGCGACCCCGGCAACGCCGGCACGGTCATCCGCACCACCGATGCCGCGGGCGGCGACGCCGTCGTCCTCGCCGGCGACTCGGTCGACCCCTACAACCCGAAGACGATCCGGGCCACGGTCGGCAGCCTGTTCCACCTCCCGGTGGGCGTCGAGCGCGACGCCGCGGCCGCCGTCCGGGCTGCGCAGGCGGCGGGACTGACCGTCCTGGCCGCCGACGGCGCAGGTGAGGTCGAGCTGTTCACACCGGCCGCCGACGAGCTGCTCGCCCGGCCGACGGCCTGGCTGTTCGGCAACGAGGCGTGGGGTCTTCCCGACGAGCTGGCGGCGCTGGCCGACCACCGGGTGCGCATCCCGATCCTCGGCGCGGCCGAGTCGCTCAACCTCGCCACGGCCGCCGCGGTCTGTCTCTATGCCAGCGCGCGCGCCATGATGAACGGGTGACCGACCCCCTCGACCTGCTTCCCGACGGCGTCGTCGTGGCCGATGCCACCGGCCGGGTGACCGCGGTCAACGCGGCCGCCGCACGCATGCTGGACGCCGATCCGGCCGGCGCCGTCGGGCGTCCGCTCGACGAGGTGCTCGCGCTCACCGACCACGACGCGCGCGGCTGGACCGCCCACAACACGCCGTACGACGGGCTGTCGACGCGCACCGGCGTCCCCGAGCAGTCGTGGCTGCTGCCCGACGGCACCGAGGTGCTCGTCGCCGCCCGGCTGCACCGCGCCGACCGCACCGGGCCGGTCGAGGCGGTCGCGGTCAGCCTGCGCAGCGGACGCGGCCGGGCGCGCCTCGACCGCGACCGGTCCGACCTGGTCGCCACCCTCGCCCACGAGCTGCGCTCGCCGCTGACCGGCGTGAAGGGCTTCGTCCAGGCGCTCCTCAACCGGTGGGACAAGCTCACCGACGAGCAGAAGCAGCTGATGCTGACCACGGCCAACGCCGACGCCGACCGGCTCAGCAGGCTGATCACCGAGCTGCTCGACGTGGCCCGCATCGACACCGGCCGGCTCCAGCTCCACCGGCGGCCCACCGACCTGGGCAAGAAGGCCGATCGGGTCCTGCAGTCGCTGTCGGTGATCACCTCGACCCCGATCGAGCTCGAGATCGACGCCGACCTGCCGATGGTCGACGCCGACCCCGACAAGGTGATGCAGGTGCTCACCAATGTCGCCGAGAACGCGGTGCGCCACGGGAGTGGCACGGTGCGGATGCACGTCGGCGCGGCGAGCGACGACCCGTCGTACCTGGCCGTGACGGTGACCGACGAGGGCACCGGCATCCCGCCCGAGCTGCGGCAGCGGATCTTCACGAAGTTCTGGACGGCGGGCACCGGCGGCGGCTCCGGCCTCGGCCTCTACATCGTCCGCGGCCTGGTCCGCGCCCACGGCGGCGCGATCGCCGTCGACGACCGCCCCGGCGGCGGGGCGCGCATCGTCACGACCTGGCCGGTCTCCGTCACCGAGCCCGCGGCGGCGGAGATGACGTCATGACCGAGCTCGACGACCCGGCCGAGGTCCTGCGCACCTACCTGGGGCGCGCCCGCGAGGCCCTGCTCTGGAAGCTCGACGGCCTGGGGGAGCGCCAGCTGCGCATGCCCCGCATCCCTACCGGCACCAGCCTGCTCGGCATCGTGCTGCACTGCGCCAACGTCGAGATCGGCTACTTCGGACCGACCTTCGGCCGGGTCTGGCCCGAGCCCGACCACCCGGCGCTCATCCCGGAGGAGGCCTACGAGACCGACCCGCAGGCCGACTGGACCGTCCCCGCCGACCTTCCCGCAGCCGAGCTGGTCGCCTTCTACCAAAGGGTCGGCGCCTTCGCCGACGCCGCCTTCGACGAGCTGCCGCTCGACACCGTGGGCCGGGTCCCGTGGTGGCCCGAGGAGCGCGCGGCGGCCACGCTGCACCGGATCGCGGTGCACGTCGTGACCGACCTCGACCGGCACGCGGGGCAGGCCGACATCCTCCGCGAGCAGTACGACGGCGCGGCCGGCCTGCTGCCCGCGGTGAGCAACGTTCCGGGCGACCTCGACTGGACGGCGTACGTCGCCCGGCTCACCGCGATCGCCGAGCGCTTCCCCGAGTGACCTCGGGCGTCGGGGGCTCCGCGGAATACCGGTTCGCGGCTCAGCGCCCGGGGTTCCTAGACTGGCCGCGATATGTCTGGCCCGAACACTGACTACGACCCCGTGGAGGTCGCCGCCGTGAGCCCTGCTGAGGTCGAGGCGGCGCGCGACTCCGCGCTGGCCGCGATCGCCGCCGCAACCGACCTGGAGCAGCTCAAGACGGTGCGCACCGAGCACGCCGGCGACCGCTCCCCGCTCGCTCTCGCCAACCGCGAGATCGGCGCGCTGCCGCCGCAGGCCCGCAAGGAGGCCGGCCAGCGCGTCGGCCAGGCCCGCGGCGCCGTCAACCAGGCGCTCGCCGCCCGCCAGGAGGTGCTCGAGGCCGAGCACGAGGCGCGGATCCTGGTCGAGGAGGCGGTCGACGTCACGCTGCCCACCGACCACGACCCCGTCGGCGGCCGGCACCCGCTCACCACCGGCGCCGAGCTGATCGCCGACATCTTCGTCGCGATGGGCTGGGAGGTCGCCGAGGGCCCGGTCATCGAGGCCGAGTGGCTCAACTTCGACGCGCTCAACCTGGGCCCGGACCACCCGGCGCGCACCATGCAGGACACCTTCTGGACCGAGCCGGCCGACCACCACATCGTGCTGCGCACCCACACCAGCCCGGTCCAGGCGCGCACCATGCTCACCCGCACGCCGCCGATCTACGTCGTCTGCCCCGGTCGCGTCTTCCGCACCGACGAGTACGACGCGACCCACTCGCCGATGTTCCACCAGGTCGAGGGCCTGGCCATCGACGAGGGCATCTCGATGGCCCACCTCAAGGGCACGCTCGACCACTTCGCCGCCCAGATGTTCGGTGACGGCATCACGACGCGCTTCCGGCCGTCGTACTTCCCCTTCACCGAGCCGAGCGCCGAGGTCGACCTGACCTGCTTCGTGTGCCGCGGTACCGGCCTCAAGGACGGCACCACCGAGCACTGCCGCACGTGTCGCGGCGAGGGCTGGATCGAGTGGGGCGGCTGCGGCATGGTCAACCCGCGCGTGCTGCAGGCGTGCGGCGTCGACGCGACCCGCTACTCCGGCTTCGCGTTCGGCATGGGCATCGACCGCACGCTGATGTTCCGCCACGGCCTCGAGGACCTGCGCACGCTCTTCGAGGGCGACGTGCGCTTCACCACTGCTTTCGGAAGCGAGCTGTAGACCGATGAAGGCCCCTGTCTCCTGGATCCGGGAGCTCGTCGACCTGCCCGCCGAGGTCACCACCGAGGTGCTGACCGACCGGCTGACCGCGCTCGGGCTCAAGCTCGAGGGCATCCACGCCGCCGGCGCCGAGATCCGCGGCCCGCTCGTCATCGGCAAGGTGCTCACCAAGGAGCCCGAACCGCAGAAGAACGGCAAGACGATCAACTGGTGCACCGTCGACGTCGGTGACGCCAACGGCACGGGTGAGCCCCAGGGCATCGTCTGCGGCGCCCACAACTTCGAGCCCGGCGACCTGGTCGTCGTCATCCTGCCCGGCGGCGCGCTGCCGGGCGGTTTCGAGATCTCCGCGCGCAAGACCTACGGCCACGTGTCGGCCGGCATGATCTGCTCGGTCCGCGAGCTCGGCATCGGCGACGACCACGACGGCATCCTGGTGCTGCCGGCCGACGCCGGCGCCCCCGGCGACGACGTCTTCGGCCTGCTCGGGCTCGACGAGGAGGTCATCGAGTTCGAGATCAACCCCGACCGCGCCTACGCGCTCTCGCTGCGCGGCGTCGCCCGCGAGGCCGCGCTCGGCTTCGGCGCGCCCTTCACCGACCCGGCCGACCGCGCGCTCCCCGAGGTCGACGGCAAGGCCTGGGAGGTCGTCGTCGACGACCCGGCCGGCTGCCCGGTCTTCGCCGCGCGCCTGGTCAGCGGCTTCGACCCGTCCCGCCCGACGCCGGAGTTCATGAAGACCCGCGTCGAGCAGGCCGGCATGCGCTCGATCTCGCTCGCCGTCGACGTCACCAACTACGTGATGCTCGAGCTCGGCCAGCCGATCCACGGCTACGACGCCGACAAGGTCGCCGGGGCGCTCGGCGTGCGCCGGGCCCGCGAGGGCGAGCGGCTCACCACGCTCGACGACGTCGTCCGCGAGCTGTCCCCCGAGGACCTGGTCATCACCGACGACTCCGGCCCGATCGGCCTCGCCGGCGTGATGGGCGGCGCGACCACCGAGATGTCCGCCGACACCACCCGGATCCTCATCGAGGCGGCCCACTGGGACGCCGTGTCGATGTTCCGCACGGGCAAGCGCCACAAGCTGACCTCCGAGGCCGGCAAGCGCAACGAGCGCGGCGTCGACCCGCTGCTGCCGGGCGTCGCGGCCGACCGCGTGGTCGAGCTCCTCGTCGCCTATGGCGGCGCGACTGCCGAGCCCGGCTTCACGCTGGTCGGCACCGCCCCCGAGCGGCCGGCGGTCACCATCGCGACCGACCTCCCGGCCCGGCTGAGCGGCATCGACATCTCCGCGTTCACCACGGTCGAGGACCTGCGCGCCATCGGCGCCACGGTCACCGAGCTGGAGTCCGGCGAGATCGAGGTCGTCCCGCCGACCTGGCGTCCCGACATCAACGACCCCTACGACCTGGTCGAGGAGGTCGTGCGGATCGTCGGCTACGACAAGGTGCCGAGCGTGCTCCCGCGCCGGGCGACCGGTCGTGGCCTGACCCGCACCCAGCGGCTGCGCCGCCGGGTCGGCCGCACGCTCGCCGGCGCCGGCCTGGTCGAGGTGGTCAGCTTCCCGTTCGTGGGTGAGGCGACCTTCGACCGGCTCGGCCTGCCCGCCGACGACCCGCTGCGCACCACGGTCGGCCTCGCCAACCCGCTGTCGAGCGAGGCGCCGGCCTACACCACGACGCTGCTGCCCGGCCTGCTCGAGGCCGCGGGCCGCAATCTCGGCCGTGGCGCCGCGGGCGTCGCGCTGTTCGAGACCGGCACCGTCGCCTTCCCGGCCGACAACGGCCCGGCCCCGATCTACGGCGTCCACACCCGGCCGTCCGAGGCCGAGCTGGAGAAGCTGATCGAGGCGCTCCCCATCCAGCCGCAGCACCTCGCCGTCGTCCTCGCGGGCGAGCGGCGCCGCTCGGGCTGGTGGGGCGCGGGCGCCGCCGCGAGCTGGAGCGACGCGCTGGCCGTCGTCCGGCGGCTCGCCGGCGAGCTCGGCGTCACCGTCGACGTCGCCTCGGCCGCCCGGATGCCGTGGCACCCGGGCCGCTGCGCGGTCGTGTCGATCGCGGGCGTCGAGATCGGTCATGCCGGTGAGCTCCACCCCAACGTCTGCCGCAGCTTCGGCCTCCCGGTCCGCAGCGCCGCGGTCGAGATCGACCTCGACGCGCTGATGGCCGCGGCCACCGACGTGACGCCGGGCCCGGTCTTCTCCACGATGCCGGTCGCCAAGGAGGACGTCGCCCTCGTGGTCGATGACGCCGTCACCGTCGCCGCGGTCGAGGCCGCGCTGCGCGACGGCGCGGGCGAGCTGCTCGAGTCGGTGCGACTGTTCGACGTCTACACCGGCGAGCAGATCGGCGAGGGCCGCAAGTCGCTGGCCTTCGCGCTGCGCTTCCGGGCGCCCGACCGCACGCTCACCGAGACCGAGACGGGCGCCGCCCGCGACGCCGCGGTCGCGCGTGCCGCCGAGCTGACCGGAGCGGTGCAACGCTGACGGGCGGGCCGCGACTGCGGCTGGCCGAGGAGGTCACCTGGGACGGCGCCGCCGTCCCGGGTGAGCGCACCCGCGTCCTCCTCGCGGTGCTGGCCGACGCGCGCGGCAAGAGTGTCGGCGAGGAGCGCCTGATCGAGGAGATCTGGGGCGACGAGCCACCGGCCAACCCGACCAAGGCGCTGCAGGTCGTCGTCTCCCGGGCCCGGTCGGCCACCGCGCCCGACGTCGTCGAGCGCGCCGGCCACGGCTACCGGCTGGCCCTCGACACCGGCGACGTCGACGTCTGGACCCAGGACCACGCGGTCGAGGCGGCCCGTCGCGCCGCCGCGGCCGGCGCCTGGAGCGAGGCGCTCCCACACCTGCCGCACCTTGGGGCCGAGCCCGCGCTGGCGGGCCGGATCCTCGCCGCCGTCGGCCGGTACGACGAGGCGTGGCCGCTGCTCGCCGCCGCCGACGCCGCTGACGCGTCCGACGACGGCACCTTCGCCGCGCTCCTGCGCAGCGAGGCCGCCGTCCGCGGCGTGCCCGCCGCCCTGGCCCGCTACGAGACCCACCGCGAGCGGCTCGCCGACCGGCTCGGCGTCGACCCGGCGCCCGAGCTGCAGGCGCTCCACCAGGAGCTGCTGCTGCGCGACCGGCCGGTCCGCTCGGGGCTGAGCCACTACGCCACCAGCCTGGTCGGTCGCGACGACGACCTCGGTCGGCTGCGTGTCCTCGTGCGCACCCATCGCGTGGTCTCGATTCTCGGCCCCGGTGGGCTCGGCAAGACCCGCCTGGCCCAGCTGGTCGCCGCGGAGGCCGACCAGCCCGTCGTCCACGTCGTCGAGCTGGTCGGCGTCGTCGACCCGGCCGACGTGGTGGCCGAGGTCGGCTCGGTGCTCGGCGTCCGCGACTCGCTGACCGGCCGTCGGGTCCTCACCCCGGAGCAGCAGCGCGACGTCCGCTCCCGCATCGCACAGCAGCTCGACCAGGCGCCCACCCTGCTCGTCCTCGACAACTGCGAGCACCTGATCGAGGCGGTCGCCGACCTGGTCGCCTTCCTGGTGGCCGTGACGCCGACGCTGCGGGTGCTCACCACCACCCGCGCGCCGCTCTCGATCGCCGCCGAGCACGTCTTCGAGCTGAGCCGGCTCGGAGCGAGCGACGCCGCCGACCTCTTCCGCCAGCGCGCCCTCGCCGCGCGGCCGGGCGTGGCGCTGCCCGCGGCCGCCGTCCAGGAGATCGTCGAGCGCCTCGACGGCCTCCCGCTCGCGATCGAGCTGGCCGCGGTCAAGGTCCGCGCCATGTCGGTCGACGACATCGCCACCCGGCTCGAGAACCGCTTCGCCCTGCTCCGCGGCGGCGACCGCAGCGCCCCCGACCGCCACCAGACCCTGCTCGCCGTCATCGACTGGTCCTGGAACCTGCTCGCCGACCGCGACCGCCGCGGCCTGCGCCGGCTCTCCGTCTTCCACGACGGGCTCACGCTCGACGCGGCCGAGCAGGTCCTCGGCGCCGACGCGCTGGCGACCGTCGAGGAGCTCGTCACCCAGTCCCTGCTCACCGTCCTCGACGGCGGCGACGGCCGGCCGCTGCGCTACCGGATGCTCGAGACGGTCCGCGAGTTCGGCCGGGTGCAGCTCATCGACGCGGGGGAGGAGGACGACGCCCGCCGCGCCCACCGCGACTGGGCGGTCGCCGTCGCCGACGTCTTCAGCGCCCGGCTGTTCACCCGCGACCAGGTCGCCACCGTCGACGCGGTCGCGGTCGAGGAGAACAACCTCGCCGACGCGCTGCGCCGGGCGCTCGCCGAGTCCGACGCCGACGCCGTCGTGGCCCTGGTGGCGACGCTCGGCGGCTTCTGGAGCATCCGGGGCGAGCACCCGCGCGTCATCATGCTGTGCGAGCCGGTCGCCACGGTCCTGACCTCGGTGCGGGCGGCGCCCGAGCGGGCCGACCAGGCGCGGGCGGCGATCTGCCTCACCCTGGTCAACTCGTGGTTCTCCCAGCAGGGCGCGCTCGAGACCCTCGTCGACGAGCTCGCCGCCCTCGGCCCCGGGACGACGAGCCGCCGGATCGCCGCGATGACGACCGTCGTGCTCGGCGCGAGCGCGACCACGGGCACTCCCATGCTGTCGCCGACCGACGCCCTCGTCGACGACCCCGACCCGCAGGTGCGCAGCATCGCGCTGCAGTGGCGCAGCCACGAGCGCGAGAACCTCGGCGACGCCGCGGGCGCCGTCGCCGCGGCCGAGGCCGCGGTGGCCGCTGGGGCGGTCGAGGACGGGCCGTGGACCCGCGCGGTGCTCCACGCCCAGCTGGCCGGGCTCTACAGCCAGATGGGGCGCATCGCGGAGGCGGAGCCGCACGCACGCGCCGCCGTACCGGTCCTGCTGCGGCTCGGCGCGCACGACGACGCCCTCGAGGCGATGACCGTCTCCGCGATCGCGTGCCTCGAGCGCGGCGATCCCGTCGCGGCGCAGCGCGTGCTCGACGAGGCGCTCGCGCTCACCGATCGGCCCACCCCCAGCGGCTACAGCGGGCGCGGCACGATGCTCATCACCCAGGCCGAGATCGCCTTCGCCCGCGGTGACGTCGATGAGGGCTGCCGGCTGGTCGAGGAGGCCGCCGAGGCGATGGCCGCGATCTCGTTCCCGGGCATGGGCGACGACGCCGACATCGCGCCGTGGCGCATCTACGGCAACACGGTCGCCGTCGTCGCGCTCGCCCTCCACGGCCGCGAGGCGCGCGGCCGCGAACGCTACCCGTGGCTGGCCGACGCGGCGCGGCGGGTGCTCGACCGTGAGCCCGGCTTCGTCGACGTCCCGGTCGTCGGGCTGATGCTCTTCGCACTCGGCAGCTGGGCGCTGCGCTTCGGCACCCTGGCGCCCGCCGACGCCGTACGGCTGCTCGCGCTCGCCGACCGGATGTCCTACCCCCGCTTCGTGCCGTCGCTGTCGTGGTCGCGTGCCGTCGAGCGGTGCGAGGCGGCCCTGCCGGGCGAGCTGGCCCGGATCGCTCCTGAGTACGGCGAACGCCGCGGGCTCGACCTGTTGGCCGAGACCCGCGGCGTCATCGCGCGCCTCTATGGCTGAGCCTTAGATCTTCCGCGAGTACGACCGCACCGCCAGCGGCGCGAAGATCGCGACGACGATCGCGCAGCCGAGCAGCGCCCACGCGACCTCGGTCGTGACCTGACCCTCGTTGATCAGGTCGCGGCACGCGGTGACCACGTGCGAGACCGGGTTGACCTTGACGAACGCCTCCAGCCAGCCCGGCAGCGTCGAGGCCGGGACGAAGGCGTTGGAGAGGAAGGTCAGCGGGAACATGATCATCATCGAGATGCCCTGCACCGCCTGCGCCGAGCGGGCCACCGTGCCGAGCCAGGTGAAGATCCAGGCCAGCGACCAGGCCGCGACGATGGTGAGCAGCCAGCCGCCGAGCGTGCCGAGGAAGCCGCCGCCGGGGCGGTAGCCCATGGCGAGCCCGACGAGGATCGTCAGCGTCGACGCGATCGTGTAGCGGATGATGTCGGCCAGCGCCGGCCCGGCGAGCGGGGCGATCCGCGCGATGGGCAGCGACCGGAAGCGGTCGAAGACGCCCTTGTCCATGTCCTCGCGCAGTTGGGTGCCCATCGCCATCGACGAGGTGAGCGCGGTCTGGGCGAGGATGCCGGGGATGATCAGCGGCAGGTAGTCCTTCACGCTGCCCGAGATCGCGCCGCCGAAGATGTAGGCGAACATCGCCGTGAACAGCAGCGGCTGGATGGTGACGTCGAAGAACTGCTCCGGGTTGCGGCGCATCTTCTTGGTCGCGCGCCAGGCCATCGCGAGCGTCTGGTCGACGGTCTCGCGCAGCGAGGGGCGGGTGGCGAGCCCGTCGACCGCCACCGGTACGGCGGCGTGCGCGGGCGGGTCGATGAGCGTGGTCATCAGGCCACCTCCTCGTTCTGGTCGGTGTCGGTCGGCTCGCTGTGGTGCCCGGTCAGCGCGAGGAAGACCTCGTCGAGGGTGGGCTGGCGCACGGTGGCCGTGGTGATGGACAGGTCGGCCTGGCGCAGCGCGATCAGGACGTCGGCCGCCCGGTCGGCGTCCGCGAGTGGGACGTTGAGCCCGCCGGCCTCGGGGGTGAGGACGGGCGGCTCGCCGAGGGTCCGCTCGACGACGGCCGCGGCGGCCGCGGTCTGGTCGCGGTCGGCGAGGCGCAGGTGCAGCGTCGAGGAGCCGACGCCGGACTTCAGCTGCTCGGGCGTGCCCTCGGCGACCTTGCGACCGGCGTCGATGACGGCGATCCGGTCGGCGAGCTGGTCGGCCTCGTCGAGGTACTGCGTGGTCAGCAGGATCGTCGAGCCCTGCTCGACCAGCTCGCGGATCGTGTCCCACATCTGCCCGCGGGTGCGCGGGTCGAGGCCGGTGGTCGGCTCGTCGAGGAAGATCAGCGGCGGGCGGGCGATGAGCGACGCCGCGAGGTCGAGGCGCCGGCGCATGCCGCCGGAGAAGTTCTTGATCTGCCGGGTCGCGGCCTCGGTGAGCCCGAAGCTCTCGAGCAGGTCGGCGGCGATGGTGGCCGCGCCCTTGCGGCGGTGGCCGAGCAGCCGGGCGAAGAGCACCAGGTTCTCGGTGGCGGTGAGGTTCTCGTCGACGGAGGCGTACTGCCCGGTCACGCCGAGCAGCTGCCGCACGCGGTGCGGGTTGGCCGTGACGTCGACGCCGAAGATGGAGGCGTGGCCGCCGTCGATGGGGAGCAGGGTGGCGAGCATGGAGAGGGTGGTGGTCTTGCCGGCCCCATTAGGGCCGAGCACGCCGTACACCTCGCCGCGGGCGACCTGGAGGTCGATCCCGTCGACCGCCCGGAAGGCGCTCGATCCTTGGCCACCGAAGGTTTTGACGAGCCCGTGCGCGTCGACCGCGAGGTCACCGCGGGGCGCCGGGGGGTGGAGGATGTCGTTCATGGGCCCTAGCCTGGGGGAGACCGGTTTCAGTTCGCCTTCAGCGAGCCCCCTTCGCAGTTTCATGCAGGGTCCTGTATATTCATGCACATGAGCAAGGTGAGGGTGGCGGTCGCCGGCGCCAGCGGGTACGCCGGAGGCGAGGTGCTGCGGCTGCTGCTGGGACATCCCGGTGTCGAGATCGGCGCGGTCACCGCGGGCAGCAACGCGGGGGAGCGGCTCGGCGCGCTGCAGCCGCACCTGCTCCCGCTCGCCGACCGGGTCCTCGAGGAGACCACGGTCGACGTCCTCGCCGGCCACGACGTGGTCTTCCTCGGCCTCCCGCACGGCCAGTCCGGCGCCCTCGCCGAGGAGCTGTCGGCCCGGGACGAGAAGGTCGTCGTCATCGACTGCGGGGCCGACTACCGGCTCGAGGACGCCGCCGCGTGGGAGCAGTTCTACGGCTCCGCCCATGCCGGCACCTGGCCCTACGGGCTGCCCGAGATCCCGGGCAACCGCGACGCGCTGCGCGGCGCGCGGCGGATCGCCGTCCCCGGCTGCTATCCGACGATCTCCTCCCTGACCCTGGCCCCCGCGGTCGCCGCCGGCCTGGTCGTCCCCGACGTCGTCGTGGTCGCCGCCTCCGGCACCAGCGGCGCCGGCAAGGCCGCCAAGACCCACCTGCTCGGCAGCGAGGTCATGGGCAACGTCAGCGCCTACGGCGTCGGCGGCGTGCACCGCCACACGCCCGAGATCACCCAGAACCTCGGCAAGCTCGCCACCGGCGGTCCCGCGAGCGTCAAGGTCAGCTTCACGCCGCTGCTCGTCCCGATGTCGCGCGGCATCCTCGCCACCTGCTCGGCCCCGCTGGCCGGTGCGGTGAGCGCCGAGGAGGCCTACGAGGTCTACGCCAAGGCCTACGCCGACGAGCCCTTCGTCCACGTGCTCCCCGCGGGGCAGTGGCCCCAGACCCAGGCGGTGCTCGGCTCCAACGCCGTCCACCTCCAGGTGACCGTCGACGAGGCGGCCGGTCGGCTGGTGGCCGTCGGCGCCCTCGACAACCTCGCCAAGGGCACGGGCGGCGCCGCCGTCCAGTGCATGAACCTGGCCCTCGGTCTCGACGAGACCACCGGCCTCTCGACGGTAGGACTCGCCCCATGAGCACCCCACAAATTCTTCTCCTCCGCTTCGCTCCCCCGAAGAAGTTCGCGGGGACCCCGCAGTGACCGAGCAGCAGCTGTTCAGCCTCTCCCGCTACCCGGAGACCCTGGCCGTCGTCCGGCTCGCCCCGGGCGCCGAGATCCCGACCTGGGCCGAGTCGTCGTCGGTCTTCTCGATCACCGCGACCGCCACCGAGACCTCGCTGGTCTGCGCCGGCCGCAGCGTGCCCAAGAAGGCGCGCCACCAGAAGCCGTTCACCGCCTTCTGCGTCGACGGCACGCTCGCGCTCGACCAGGTCGGCGTCCTGCTCGCCCTGCTCGGCCCGCTGGCCGAGGCCGAGATCAGCGCGTTCACGCTCTCGACCTTCGACACCGACTGGATCTTGGTGCCCACCGCGAAGGCGGACCGGGCGGAGGAGGCGTGGCGACGATCGGGGCACACCGTCGCCCCCGCCGTCCCCGTCTGACCCCTCCGCACGAAGGAACCATCCCCACCATGAGCGTCACCCACCCCGCCGGCTTCGTCGCCGCCGGCGCTGCCATCGGCCTGAAGTCGTCCGGCAAGAAGGACTTCGCCCTCGTCGTCAACACCGGCCCCACCTACGACTCCGCGTCGGTCTTCACCAGCAACCGCTGCAAGGCCAACCCGGTGCTGTGGAGCGAGCAGGTCGTCAAGGACGGCGTCGTGCGTGCCGTCGTCCTCAACTCCGGCGGGGCCAACTGCTACACCGGCCCCGAGGGCTTCCAGACCACCCACCAGGTGGCCGAGGAGGTCGCCAAGGTCGTCGGCATCGCCTCCGGTGACGTCGTCGTCTGCTCCACCGGCCTGATCGGGCTGGTCAACGACCGGCAGACCCTGCTCGACGGCGTCCACGCGCTCGGCGCGCAGCTGCGGCTCGACGGCGGCAACGACGCGGCCGAGGCGATCATGACCACCGACACGGTCAGCAAGCAGGTCGTCGTGGCCGGCCCCGACGGCGCGGGCTGGTCGATCGGCGGCATGGCCAAGGGCGCCGGCATGCTGGCCCCGGCGCTCGCCACCATGCTGGTCGTCATCACCACCGACGCCGTCGTACCGGCCGCCGACCTCGACGCCGCGCTCCGCGCCGCCACCCGGGTCAGCTTCGACCGGCTCGACTCCGACGGCTGCCAGTCGACCAACGACACCGTCACCCTGATGGCCAGCGGCGCCTCCGGCGTCGCGCCGAGCCTGGCGGACTTCACGGCCGCACTCGTCGAGGTCTGCCGCTCGCTCGCGGTCCAGCTCCTCGCCGACGCCGAGGGTGCCGACCACGAGATCTCGATCACCACGATCAACGCCGCCACCGAGGACGACGCGGTCGAGGTCGGCCGCTCCGTCGCGCGGAGCAACCTGTTCAAGGCCGCCGTCTTCGGCAAGGACCCCAACTGGGGCCGCGTCCTCGCCTCCGTCGGCACCACCCGGGCCGCGTTCGACCCGGCCGACCTCGACGTCGCCATGAACGACGTGTGGGTCTGCCGCAACAGCACGCCCGCCGAGGACCCGTCGCTCGTCGACCTGTCCGACCGGAAGGTCACCGTCACCATCGACCTCAAGGCCGGCGACGCGCAGGCGACCGTCTGGACCAACGACCTCACCCACGCCTACGTCCACGAGAACAGCGCGTACTCCTCATGAGCATCCCCACCGAGCACCACGAGCCGGGCAAGCCCGACCCCTTCAAGGCCGAGACCCTCGCCGGGGCGCTGCCCTGGCTGAAGGCCTACCACGGCAAGGTCGTCGTCATTAAGTACGGCGGCAACGCGATGACCGACGACGCCCTCAAGCGCGCCTTCGCCGAGGACATCGCCTTCCTGCGCTTCGCCGGCTTCCGGCCGGTCGTCGTCCACGGCGGCGGTCCGCAGATCTCGACCATGCTCGACCGGCTCGGCATCGAGTCGGAGTTCCGCGGCGGGCTGCGGGTGACCACGCCCGAGGCGATGGACGTCGTC
Organism: Nocardioides ginsengisoli; assembly: GCF_039537225.1. Taxonomy (NCBI): domain Bacteria; kingdom Bacillati; phylum Actinomycetota; class Actinomycetes; order Propionibacteriales; family Nocardioidaceae; genus Nocardioides; species Nocardioides ginsengisoli. Next base: position 7,576 of record NZ_BAABAC010000039.1, on the reverse strand, counting down.
CGGATGGTGCTCGTGGGCCAGGTCCAGCGCGAGCTGGTCGGCCTCATCAACGAGCACGGCCCGCTCGCGGTGGGCCTGTCCGGCGAGGACGCCGGCCTGTTCACGGCCGAGCAGACGGGCACCGTCGTCGACGGCGAGCAGGTCGACCTCGGCCTGGTCGGCGAGGTCGCGCAGGTGCGGCCGGAGGCCGTCCTGGACCTGATCGAGGCGGGTCGGATCCCCGTCGTCTCCAGCGTCGCGCCCGACGTCGACGGCGTCGTCCACAACGTCAACGCCGACTCCGCCGCGGCCTCGCTGGCCGCGGCGCTCGGCGCCGAGAAGCTGCTCATCCTCACCGACGTCGAGGGCCTCTACCTCGACTGGCCCGACCCGGAGGAGGTCATCGGCGAGATCAGCCCCGAGGCGCTGGAGGAGATCCTCCCGTCGCTCGCGAGCGGCATGATCCCGAAGATGACCGCCTGCCTGCAGGCGGTGCGCGACGGCGTGAAGCGCGCGACGGTCGTCGACGGCCGGCAGGCGCACGCCGTCCTGCTCGAGCTGTTCACCGAGGAGGGCGTCGGCACCCAGGTGCTGCCCGGCGTGACCACCAAGACCCGCAAGGCTCGGGAGGCCCAGAAGTGACCACCACGACCCCCGGCAAGCCCGGAAACACCGAGTGGACCGAGCGCTACACCGGCGCCCTCATGAACACCTTCGGCCCGCCCAAGACCGTGCTGGTGCGCGGCGAGGGCGCCCACGTGTGGGACGCCGACGGCCGTGAGTACGTCGACCTGCTCGGCGGCATCGCCGTCAACGCGCTCGGCCACGCCCACCCCCGGCTGGTCGCCGCCGTCACCGAGCAGCTGCAGACGCTCGGCCACATCTCGAACTTCTTCGCCAGCGCCCCGCAGATCACGCTCGCCGAGCGGCTCGTCGCGCTGCTCGGCACCGAGGCGCGGGTGTTCTTCACCAACTCCGGCGCGGAGGCCAACGAGGCCGCCTTCAAGCTGACCCGGCGCACCGGCCGCACCAAGATCGTCGCCACCGAGGGCTCCTTCCACGGCCGCACGATGGGTGCGCTCGCGCTGACCTCCAAGCTCGCCTACCGCGAGCCCTTCGAGCCGTTGCCCGGCGACGTCGTCTTCGTCCCCTACGGCGACATCGCCGCACTCGAGGCCGCGGTCGACACCGACACCGCGGCCGTGCTCGTCGAGCCGGTGCAGGGGGAGGCGGGCGTCGTCGTCCCGCCGAGGGACTACCTGCCCGCCGCGCAGCGGATCGCGCACGACAACGGCGCGCTGCTCTGGCTCGACGAGATCCAGACCGGCATCGGCCGCACCGGCACCTGGTTCGCCCACCAGAACCCCGAGCTCGTCGACGCGCCCGTCGTACCCGACATCATCACGCTCGCCAAGGGCCTCGCCGGCGGCATCCCGATCGGCGCCTGCATCGCGACCCACGGCTCCGGCAAGCTGTTCGACCCGGGCAACCACGGCACCACCTTCGGCGGCAACCCGGTCGCCGCGGCTGCCGCGCTCGCCGTCCTCGACACGATCGAGGCCGACGGCCTGCTCGACGAGACGGTCGCCCGCGGCCGGCAGCTCGTCGACGCCGTCGCGTCCCTGCCCGAGGTCGCCGCCGTCCACGGCGCCGGCCTGCTCCTCGGCGTCGAGCTCGTCGACCCGATCGCCGTCGAGGTCGCCGCGGCGGCGCTCGACGCCGGCTTCATCGTCAACGCCGCCACCCCTCACCGCGTGCGCCTCGCGCCGCCCCTGGTGCTCACCGAGGCCGACGTCCGTGCCTTCGGCGACGCGTGGGCGGGCATCCTCGGGCGCGCCCACGAAGGAGTCACCGCATGACCCGATCGTTCCTCCGCGACGACGACCTCACCCCGGCCGAGCAGGCCGAGGTCCTCGCGCTCGCGGCCAAGCTCAAGGCCGCGCCCTTCGACCACAAGCCGCTCGCCGGCCCCCACACGGTCGCGATGATCTTCGACAAGCCGACCTTGCGCACGCAGGCGTCCTTCGCTGCCGGCATCGCCGAGCTCGGCGGTCACGCGATGCTCGTCGACGGCACCCTCGCCGGCATCGGGAAGCGCGAGTCGGTCGCCGACGTGACGCGCGTGCTCGACCGCCAGGCCTCACAGATCGTGTGGCGCACCTACGCCCAGGCCAATATCGACGACATGGCCGCCCACTCCTCGGTGCCGGTCATCAACGCCCTCACCGACGACTTCCACCCCTGCCAGCTGCTGGCCGACCTGCTCACCATCTCCGAGCACAAGGGCGAGCTCGCCGGGCTGACCGCGACCTTCCTCGGCGACGGCGCCTGCAACATGGGCAACTCGTGGCTGCTCGCGGGCGCCACGGCCGGCATGCACATCCGGATCAGCGGCCCCGAGGGCTACGTCCCCGACGAGGCCATGTTCGCGCGCGCCAACGAGATCGGGCAGGCCACCGGCGGCTCGGGCACCGCGGTCGCCGACCCGGTCGAGGCCGTCACCGGCGCCGACATCGTCATCACCGACACGTGGGTGTCGATGGGCAAGGAGGACGAGGCGTCCGAGCGCCGCGCGGTCTTCGGTCCGTGGTCGGTCACGCCGGCCCTGGTCGCGGCCGCCAAGCCCGACGCGATCGTCATGCACTGCCTGCCCGCCTACCGCGGCATGGAGATCGCCGCCGAGGTCATCGACGGCCCCCAGAGCGTCGTCTGGGACGAGGCCGAGAACCGCCGCCACGCGCAGAAGGCGATCATGACCTGGCTCCAGGAGAAGGCGCAGGCCTGATCGTGAGCGAGCACGCCCTGACCCCGATGACGAAGAACGCCCGGCAGGCGATCGTCGTCGAGCTGCTGGAGACCCGCGAGGTGCGGTCGCAGCACGAGCTCGCCGACCTGCTCGGCAATCGGGGCGTGCACGTCACCCAGGCCACGCTGAGCCGCGACCTCGTCGAGCTCGACGCGGTCAAGGTCCGCTCGACCACCGGCGCCCTCGTCTACGCCGTCCCTGCCGAGGGCGGCGACCGTACGCCGGTGACGGGCGAGAGCGCCGCCTCCCAGCAGCGCCTGTCCCGCCTCGCCTCCGAGCTGCTCGTCAGCGCCGAGGCCAGCGCCAATCTCGTCGTCCTGCGCACGCCACCGGGGGCGGCGCAGTTCCTCGCCAGCGCGATCGACAAGGTCGAGCTCTCCGATGTGCTCGGGACCATCGCGGGGGACGACACTGTGCTCGTGATCGGGCGCGACCCTGCCGGGGGAGATGCCCTGGCCCACAAGTTCACCGCTCTCGCCGAAGGCGACACCCGAAAGGATTCATGAGTTGAGCAAGGTCCTGACCTCCCTTCCCCGGGGGGAGCGCGTCGGCATCGCCTTCTCCGGCGGCCTCGACACCTCCGTCGCCGTCGCCTGGATGCGCGACAAGGGTGCGATCCCGTGCACCTACACGGCCGACATCGGCCAGGCCGACGAGCCCGACATCTCCGGCGTCCCCGCGCGGGCCCGCGAGTACGGCGCCGAGATCGCCCGCGCGATCGACATCAAGCCCCAGCTCGTCGAGGAGGGCCTCGCTGCCCTCGCGTGCGGCGCCTTCCACATCCGCTCGGGCGCGAAGGCCTACTTCAACACCACCCCGCTCGGCCGTGCCGTCACCGGCACCATGCTGGTGCGCGCGATGCAGGCCGACGACGTCAACATCTGGGGCGACGGCTCGACCTACAAGGGCAACGACATCGAGCGGTTCTACCGCTACGGCCTGATGGCCAACCCCGAGCTCCGCATCTACAAGCCCTGGCTCGACGCCGACTTCGTCGCCGAGCTCGGCGGCCGCCACGAGATGAGCGAGTGGCTCGTCGCGCACGGCCTGCCCTACCGCGACTCCACCGAGAAGGCGTACTCCACCGACGCCAACATCTGGGGCGCCACCCACGAGGCCAAGACCCTCGAGCACCTCGACGTCTCGCTCGAGACCGTCGAGCCGATCATGGGCGTGAAGTTCTGGGACCCCTCGGTCGCGATCGAGACCGAGGACGTCGCGATCACCTTCGAGGCCGGCCGTCCGGTCGCCATCAACGGCAAGCGATACGACGACCCGGTGGCTCTCGTCCTGGAGGCGAACGCGATCGGCGGGCGCCACGGTCTCGGCATGTCCGACCAGATCGAGAACCGGATCATCGAGGCCAAGTCGCGCGGCATCTACGAGGCGCCGGGCATGGCGCTGCTGTTCGCGGCCTACGAGCGCCTGCTCAACGCGATCCACAACGAGGACACGCTCGCCAACTACCACCTCGAGGGGCGCAAGCTCGGCCGCCTGCTCTACGAGGGCCGGTGGCTCGACCCGCAGGCGCTGATGCTGCGCGAGTCGATCCAGCGCTGGATCGCCTCCCTCGTCACCGGCACGGTCACCCTGCGCCTGCGCCGCGGCGACGACTACACGATCCTCAAGACCGACGGCGAGAACTTCTCCTACCACCCGGAGAAGCTCTCGATGGAGCGCGTCGAGAACGCCGCCTTCGGCCCGACCGACCGGATCGGCCAGCTCACCATGCGCAACCTCGACATCGCCGACAGCCGCGCCAAGCTCGAGGCGTACGCCGGCCAGCCGCTCGACCAGGGCACCGTCCTCGTCGAGCACGGCACGCTCTTCGGCGAGCTGCCGGCCGGTGGCTACGACCAGATCACCGCCAACCCCGAGGGCGGCGACGAGGGCGAGGCCATCCTCGAGGAGGCCGCGATGGAGCTCGGTACCGACTGATGCACCACGAGCCGACCCGGCGCACGGTGGCGCGGGTCCTGCCGGTCAGCGGCGAGGGCAAGGTCCTCCTGCTGCTCGGCTGCGACCCCGCGCTGCCGGAGGTGCGCTACTGGTTCACCATCGGCGGCGCCGTCGACGCGGGGGAGACCCTCGCCGACGCGGGCGTCCGCGAGCTGCGCGAGGAGACCGGCATCGCCCTCGACTCCGCGGCGCTCGGTGAGCCGTTCGGCTCGTTCGAGGTGGAGTTCTCCTGGGACGGCCGCGACTACGTCAACGAGTCGACGCTGTTCGCGGTCGCCCTGGAGGAGACGCCCATCAGCTTCGAGGGTCTCGACCAGCTGGAGTCGCAGTCGATCTTCGACGCCGCCTGGTGGACGCCCGACGATCTCGACCACGACGGCCGCGCGGTCGACCCGCGGCTGATCGACCAGATGCGGGCGGCGATCGTGCACGTCCGGGGAGGAACAGCATGAGTACCAACACGGGCAAGCTGTGGGGCGGCCGCTTCGAGGGCGGCCCCTCACCGGAGCTCGACGCCCTGTCCCGCTCGACCCACTTCGACTGGCGGCTCGGGCTCTACGACATCGCCGGCTCCCACGCGCACGCCCAGGCGCTCGGCGCCGCGGGCCTGCTCACCGCCGACGAGGAGGCCGAGCTCCACCGCGGCCTCGACGCCCTCGCCCAGCGGTTCACCGACGGCTCGCTGCGGCCGGACCCGTCCGACGAGGACGTCCACGGCGCGCTGGAGCGGCTGCTCATCGAGGAGGTCGGCCCCGACGTCGGCGGCAAGCTGCGGGCCGGCCGCTCGCGCAACGACCAGATCGCGACGCTCTTCCGCTGCTACCTGCTCGACCACTCGGTGTCCGTCGCCGGGCTGGTGCTCGACCTCGTCGACGCGCTCGCGGCCCAGGCCGACACGCACCTGACGTCGGTCGACGGCAAGCCCGCGATCATGCCCGGCCGCACGCACCTGCAGCACGCCCAGCCGGTCCTGCTCTCGCACCACCTGCTCGCCCATGCGTGGGCGCTGCTCCGCGACGTCGAGCGCTTCGGCGACTGGCGGCGGCGGGTGGCCGGCGACTCGCCGTACGGGTCCGGGGCGCTGGCGGGCCAGAGCCTCGGCCTCGACCCCGAGCTGGTCGCGCGCGAGCTCGGCTTCACCGGCTCGACCGCCAACTCCATCGACGGCACCGCGTCGCGCGACTTCGTCGCGGAGTTCGCCTTCGTCGCCGCACAGACCGGCATCGACGTGAGCCGGATCGCCGAGGAGGTCATCCTCTGGGCGACCAAGGAGTTCGGCTTCGCGACGCTCCACGACTCCTGGTCGACGGGGTCGAGCATCATGCCGCAGAAGAAGAACCCCGACATCTCCGAGCTCGCGCGCGGCAAGGCCGGCCGCCTGGTCGGCAATCTCGCCGGCCTGCTGACGACGCTGAAGGCGCTCCCGCTCGCCTACAACCGCGATCTGCAGGAGGACAAGGAGCCGGTCTTCGACTCCGTCGACACCCTCGAGGTGCTGCTGCCCGCGTTCACCGGGCAGATCGCGACGCTCGTGTTCGACACTGCGCGGATGGGGGAGCTGGCCCCCCAGGGCTTCTCGCTCGCCACCGACATCGCGGAGTGGCTGGTCAAGCAGGGGGTTCCGTTCCGGATCGCCCACGAGCTCGCGGGCGCCTGCGTGCGCGAGTGCGAGGGGCTCGGCACCGAGCTCGACGAGCTCACCGACGAACAGTTCGCGGCCATCTCGCCCCACCTGACGCCGGACGTGCGCAGCGTCCTGACCGTCGAGGGCTCGGTCGGCTCCCGAGACGGACGTGGCGGCACCGCGCCGGTCCGTGTCACCGAGCAGCTCGCCGAGCTGCGCTCCCGCGTCACCGACGCCCGCACCGCGCTGGCCTGACACCATGCCGCTCGCCGAGCAGCTGGCGGCGCCGCCCCTCGAGGTGGCGCCCCGGCTGCTCGGTGCCGTTGTGCGCCATGGCGACGTCGCGATCCGCCTGACCGAAGTCGAGGCCTACGCCGGCGTGACCGATCCCGGCTCGCACGCCTACGGCGGCCGCACCCGCCGCAACGCGACCATGTTCGGACCGGCGGGCCGGCTCTACTGCTACCTGAGCCACGGGATCCACATCTGCGCGAACGTCACCGTGGGGGAGGAGTTCGGCCCCGGCGCGGTCCTGCTCCGCGCCGGCGAGGTCGTCGAGGGCCTCGATCTCGCGCGGGTACGCCGTCCCCGCTCCTCCGATCGCGATCTTGCGCGCGGCCCCGGCCGGCTCGGCCAGGCGCTCGGGCTGACCCTCGGCCATGACGGCACCGATCTCGCGACGGGGGAGATTCGGCTCGAGCTGCCCGACGTACCGCTCGCCGACGTCGCCACCGGACCCCGCATCGGACTGCGCCGGGCCAGCGAGCGTCCCTGGAGGTTCTGGATTCCGGGCGATCCGAGCGTCTCCGCCTACCGGCGGCACCCCCGCGCCGAGGGCCCCGAGCACCCCTGAGAGGCCGGCGATTCACGCTCAGAGAGGCCCTCCGGAAACTCGAGGTGCCCCCCGATTTGCAACCCGCACGCCACGTGTTGGTAATGTTCTTCCTGCCGGGGAACGCGGCGGGAAAAACTTCGGGCCAAAGGTTGCAAGACCTAGCCAAACGAGGTTCCGACGTGTGTCCGGCACCGGGTTCAGACCCTGGCAAGACGAGGCGGAAACGCCGAGTTGACGCGGGGAAGCGAACCGGGTAGCGTTTCACAGGTTGCCCCGCGACTAAGGGCCCGACAGGGTCTGAGGCGCGAGAGCGTGTGATGTTTGAGAACTCAACAGTGTGTCATGCATAGATTGATTGTGACGTTTGTGTGCA
>NZ_BAABAC010000038.1:22584-23491 GCF_039537225.1 Nocardioides ginsengisoli | reverse complement strand
GGTGGGCTTCGCCCACCCGATTCGGCTTCGCCGATCGGCCGTGGTTGATTTGCGTTTTCGCGCGAAAGTGCTAATGCGCTTCGCGCATAAATGCAGGTCAACGACCTGCAATCGCGCTTTCGCGCGAAAACCCCAACCCGCTAAAAGGCAAAAGCGCTATCGCGCTTTAACGCCTACACTGCGTTGCCTTCGGCAACGGCAATCGAACAATCGCGCTTTCGCGCGATAACGCTTTAGCGGTATCGCGTTGGATCACTGCCGTTGACCAGGGCAAACACCCGCGGAAGAGGGGTCAGTGCTGCGGGCTTGCCGGGTCTCTTCGAGCTGGGCGAGCATCTGCCGTGCGTCGTCCTCGGACTGAACCTCGCTCAGCCAGCGGGCTACGGCGGGTGCTGGAGGGATGGCCGCCCCGCAGTCGTGCCGGTTGTCCTCAGGCAGGATCTCGCCCCGCCCGGCGTAGAACGGCGCTGGAGCGTCCACCAGTGCCCCGCAGCCGGGGCAGGGGGCCGCGGTCCGGTCCCAGACCACCAGCGCCACCTGGTGGCCCTCGATCGCCGTTGCGCGCCACCAGACGTACGGGGCCGCTGAGGCAGCAAGCCAGCTCCAGACCTTGTCCCGGCCGCTCCAGGCGTTGGCGCTCACGTTTGCCGTGTCCCACCCTGCAGGCGTGCGGTGAACTCGCGGCCGACCTCCGGGCCTTCGACCTCGCGCACCTTCACCAGCACGGTCAAGGTCGCCACCGGGGTCTGATCGCCCACCAGCTCGAACGTTCGGCCGTCGACCGTGAACCGGTCGCCCTTCTCCAATCGGCCGGCCTCGACCAGGTAGTGCCCTGGCGCGACCCGCACGGCCAGGACCAGGCGGCCCGGCAGCTCGTCTCCGCTCACCTGACCACCGTACGCAAATC
>NZ_BAABAC010000038.1:6027-22528 GCF_039537225.1 Nocardioides ginsengisoli | reverse complement strand
CAAGCACGTGCTTACGGAGTGGAGCTCGGGGGCGGGGAGGCGCTCCGGTAGCTCATCCCCGGCGAGTAGTTGTCGATGTAGAGCACCGACCCCAGGCCGCCCCGGTCGTGCGGGTCGTCGTTGGCGTAGATGTTCACAATCGCCTGATTGAGGAGGTCTTCGGCCTCCTGGTCCTGCCCATCGGCGTACAGGGCTGCGATCTCCTCCATGATCTCCGGCGGCAGCGACACGTTGCCGATGTCGCGCGTCCCGTCCTCATCACCTGCAGACAGGTTGATCACCACAACCCGACCGACGTTCATCGACCGCACGCGGGAGATCTTGCCCGCAGCAACCTTGCGCCGTACCGACCGCTCAACGTTCGGGATGCGCTGACGGGTCCGCTTCGAGGGGTTCTGGGTGCCGGCCAGGTACCGCTGAGCGGTCCGGCGCGAAACCCCCAGCTTGTCCGCGAGCCAGCTCGAAGCCTTCTTGCCGTGCTCGTTGCGCACCTGTTCGAGCGTCTCGTCCAAGCTCAGGTCACGCCCGAACAGCCCGAACCACGACCGGCCTTTCACTTGCGGCCCTCTGCCTTCTCCAGCTCGTCATAGATCGTCTTCCACCGGCCGACCCGATGCGCCTCGACCATCCGCGGCGTGACCTGTGCACACCCGACCGGCTTGAACTTGCCGTACTGGTCGCTGACCACCAGGCCTGGCGGGACCACCTCCGGAGAGGCGACCTCGAACCAGGCCGCGTCGACGTGCTTGGCGATCACGCGGGCCGCGCCCTGGTCGACCTTGTCGAGCGCCCGGTACATCCGGGCCTCCGCGGTGCTCTCGATCATCGCGGCCCAGTCGACTCGCAGCGTCAGCGTGTTGTTGTGCTTCTCCGAGCGCAGCGCGCCACCGAACAGACGCGTGTTGGTGGCCTTCACCGCGCGGTGTGCCATCCGCGCCCCCAGGTTGTCGGCCTCCAGGTCCTTCAGCACCGCTCGCGCCTCGCGGAACATCGACACGTGCGTGCGCAGCCACCGCCGCGCCTCCGGCCAGATCAGCGAAGCCTTCACCGCCGGGAGCGCACGGATTTGCTCGAGGTAGACCGCCAGCGGGACCGGCACCCAAAGGCCGGCGGTCAGCCGGTCAGCGAGCCCGTACGGTGCGGTGGTTGCGTCCGCGGCGAGCTGGACCCAGCCCGGCCGCTTCTGCCAGCCGATCGGCAGTGTCGCGCTCTCGGTCAGGACTGGATCGCCCGTTCCTAGGTCGATGTCGGCCGCGGACGGGTAGAAGCCGTTCACGTCGAAGCTGGCGATCCACGCGCCTTCGGTGAGCGCCTCGCCCATGGTGCGGGTCCGGCTCCTCCACCAGTTCTGCCGAAGGTCGCCGCTACCGGTCATGTCGACCATCACCGGGGCGAGCTGGGCCTGGTCGAGCGGGGGAAGGTCCGGGATCGACTGGTGCCGAAGCGACCCGTTCAAGATTCGCTTGGCCGTGTCGAACGGGCCGCGGAACTCGATGCCGCGCATCGCCTCATGCCACAGCCGCTCTGCCTCCGTCAGGTCGTCCGGGGTGGCTTCGGGGTGCTGGTCCTTGAGCCAGGTTGTCAGGTAGGTCACCGCTGGGACAGCGGCCGGGGCCGCTGTGCGGTTCTGAGCGCGCCTGCCCGACTTCCGGGGTCCAGTGGGTGCCACCGGCTCCGCTGGGGTCTCTACGGGGCGCTCAGGGGCGCTGACGGGCGATTCCGGCGCCAGCTCTGCCCGCGGAGAAGAGGTCTCCGGGGCGGCCGTTGCGCGCGGTGCCGGTGGCGGGGTGGGAGCGTCCGGCAGCGGGGCCGGCTCTTTGCCGGGGTCGCCGTCTTCAGGCTCCTCCGGCGGGAACAGCCAATCGTGGTTCATCTCCCAGACCCACTGTGGTTTGCCGCCCATCCGGCGCTGGACCGCGTTCCGCTGGACCGGCTTGCCGTCCTCGCGCGGCGGAAGCTTGATCACCCCGGCATCGGCCAGGCGCTGAGCCATAGATTCCTTGGTCAGGCCCATCGGCTCCTTCTCGGCATTGGCCTGCCGCTCCAGGTGCGGGAACAGGCTCGACGGCAGCAACCACACCGTTTTGCCATCGGTCCACCCGACCGGCTCACCGGCCAGGCGGTAACCACCGTCGAAGGAGTTCAGCTCCCACCCGTACGCCTCCGGGTTGACCGGCGTACCGCCCTCGCGGGAGTGGAACGCGATCCGGCGACCCAGGAGCAGAGCGTTGACCATCTCGCGCAACCGGTCGGCCGGCGTCCGGCTGGCCCGGCCGTCCAGCATCCGGCGCTTCGCCTCCAGCAAGCCCTCCCACGCGGACGCCCACAGCTCCGCGGCCATGCTCGAAGAGATCGCCCCCAGCTCGGTCGCCATGTCGAGCATGGCGCGCCAGCCCACCGCGAGATCAGCCACGACACCGGAGGCCCGCAGGTCGGCGTTGCGCTGTTCGTCGGTCTGGTCGGGGTTGTCCTCCGCAAGAGCGATCGACAACTCGGCGCGCGTCTCCGACAACCAGGCGGTCAGCGGGTGGCGCGAGGCGTAGTACCGGACCATGGCCGCGATCAGCGAGGCCCGGTCCTGCGGTGCCGTGCCGGTGCTGAGCTGGGCGACCGCACCGTTCGGGGTCAGGTCCAGATCGCCCGGCAGGAACCGGACCGTCGCCAGCCGGGTTTCGGCCGACTGCATAGAGGTCGACTGCTCACCGGTCACCACCGGCAGGCCGCGGGGCGGGTGGCTCACCTTGACGTTGGTCTTGCGGTCCATCCGGACCTTGCCCTTGCGGTTGTACTGGCTCCGCGCGATCGCATTCAGCCGCTCGGCTGCCTTCTCCGGACCCTTGTCGGGGGCCAGGTCGTCCAGCGGGAACAGGATGTCTCCGGCCAGGAACCGCAGATCCCCAATGGCATTCGTCGTACCGGCGTCTTCACCGGCACCGACACCGGCCATGTCCTCGAACGATGACGACGAATCGTAGTGCTGGGCAACGACCGAGGTCAGCGAGGTCTTACCGGTGTACGGGCTACCGACCGGGAACAGCGTCACCTGCGAGAACCCCAGGCACGCCCGGTAGGCCGCGCCCAGCATCGGCCCGGCGATCCGGGCCGGGGCCGCCGCCATGATCTCGACCGACGCATACACCGCGCGCTGCAGGTCTTCCATCGTGGTCGGCGGTTCCGGCAGCGCGAACCGGCGAAGCTCCGGCGGTACGTCGACCGTGATCCCGTCGACCACGCCGCCCGCATCGATCGCCCCGCCCGCGTGCACGTACACGGTCCGGCCGTTGAACTCCTGCCAGCCCAGCGCCCCGTACAGCGGGGTCAGTGGGATGTCCTCGCCAGAGGTCTTCTCGATCGCCTCCCGCAGCAACGACTTCCCGGCCTGGTGGCGCTTCGCCGGGATCAGCCACGGCAGGTCGTTCACCCACGAGCCGCGCTCCCACCGGTCGACGTCGACCCGGTCCATCCGGAACTCCTCGCCCTGGCGGGTGGCCTGCAGGTCGTAATGCGAGGCCTCCGGCTGGACGCCGTCAGGGAGCACTTTCGCGTAGCGGGCAACGATCCTGACCGGCACCGACAACAGCGGCAACCGCTTCGTAAGCCGGTTCTTCCGGTCGTGGATGACCTTGAAAATGCCGTCCGCCGACGCCTCGAAGTGGTCCTCGACCGTGACCGTGTGCCACGGCTCTTCCTCATCGTGGCCACCACCGTCACCGCCACCGGTGCCGCCTCCCCCACCGCCACGCAGACCGGCGTTGTCGAGCAGCTCGGCTTCGAGCCCTGAGGGGAAGTCGTACACCCGGCCGCCGGCCTCCGAGTCCGGCTCCGAGTCTGGCGCGATCGCCGGGGCCGCGGCCGACTCGACCACGTAGACGCCGTGCTCCTCGTGGACCTGGTCGACCTCCGCGACCAGGGCCGCCAGCGACTCCAGCTCGACCGGCTCAAGGTCGCCTTCGCCGTACCCGGCCTCCAGGTGGTCGGTCGAGTCCTTGCCCTCCAGCGGGCGAACCACGGCGATCGACGCGGCCACGCCCTCCAGCTCGCTCGCCACATTCAGCACGTGGCGGTAGCCGGGGTAACCCCTGGTCGGGGTCAGCGGGTCAACGTCCGTCACCAGCACAACGTGAGCACCCCGAAGCGCTTCGGAGTACTGCGGGAGCCACTGGTTGCCGTCCTTGGCGATGTACGCCCCGCCGGGGTTCGTCGTCGCGCACACCCCGACCGCGGCCCACGAGTCCGCGTCCTTCTCGCCCTCGACTACGTAGACCAGGCCGCCGGCCTTCTTCGTCGCGAGGACATCGGGCAGCCGGTACAGCTCCCGCCTCTCGAGTATCGGCATCTTCTTCGTGGAGATCCGGCGACCGTCCTTGGTGTACGAACGGGCGGTGTACTTGACCGGCCCGTTCGACCAGCGGCGCACCTCGAACACCGGTACGCCGTCCGCAGAGGCGTAGACGTAGGTGGCGATCAGCTCCGCGTCAGCCCAGGTCTTGACCGGCTCCGCGTCGACCTCCGGAGCCGGGGTCACGGGGGCCGGCCTTTTCGGGCGCTCCTGCTTTTGGCGCCGGGTGCGCTCCTCGCGCGCCTGGCGGTCGTTGTCGCTGGACGGGCGCGCGGGCGGGGTGTCGAACGTGTCCGATGCCCTCAGGCCCAGCGACTCAACCACGCTGAAGAAGTCGCAGCCCTTGAAGCACTTGAGCTTCACCAGGCCGCCGCGGGTGCCACTCGACCAGGTCACCGACAGGCTCGGCTTGCGGTCCGGACCGTGTCCGGGGTCGGGGCAACGCGCGTAGACCTGATCACCTCTGTTCGAGGTGGTTGCGACACGATCGCCCAGGGCGTCGACGACGCGCTGTAGGGACGAACGGTCCGCGCGGATTTCCGGGGCAGCGCTACTCAACGTGCTAGCCTCTCGGCAGGTGATGAGTGGTCAGATTTCTGACCACGTGAAGTGGCTCGGCTTCGGAGTTGGCGCTCCGACCCGATGACTTGATCGGCCCCCAGCCGTTGGAGCGGCGCGGGGGTCGTTTCTTTTTGCCCTACGTCTAGGCGGCCCTCCCGCTCTCCGTGCTGGTCGCGGCGATCGCCGTACGGGCGAGCGTCGCGAGTGCTTCCGCAGCCGCCAGCACCTTCTCCGGCTGGCCCTTCATCAACTCCGCGAGCCGCGTTGTCGCGACTCCCGCGCTCAAGATCTCCGCGTACGCCGTCGCCAGCTCCGCCGGGACCTGCGCACCCTTGAATCCGGTTCCCTTGCGGTCCGCCAGTTCGGCCGTTGCGGTGTACCCCGGCAGAAGGCCGGCCCTCGCCAGCAATGCCGCTGACGACGGCGACCGTCCGGCCGCCCTCGCTACCTCGCGGATCGTCCACGCTTCTTGCACGTCGACCAACCTCCTGTCGTGCGGGATCTTGCACATTGCCGCCGACGCTATCGGCGGGGTCAGAACTGTCGGCGGAGGACACGCCGGTCAGCGCGCGCGGGTCTTCGAGTTCGTGCAGGTGGCGGACACCCGGCGTACCGGTCCACAGCCACAGGTCGGCCACCAGCTCGGGGCGGGTGCGGTGCCGCTGCGATCGGCCGGCGGGTCGGTAGCCGAGGATCGCTCCCGCCTGGTCGGCCGCGGTGTGGTGCATCCGAACCGCGGCCGCCTGGTGCTCGACCAGGTCGCCCACCTTGAACCACCAGCCCTCCATCGGGCCACCGGACAACGCCACGAGGGCGACCACGGTCAGCGCCTCATCCGGCCCTGCCTGCTCGCCCTCCTGGTGCGGCTCGGGTGAACCGACCTCGATCAGCGCCACACTCTGCCCGGCCGTCACGCGGCCCCCCACATGGCGACCACGTCGACGTACGGGCCGGTCCGGCCAGACGCCACGCACTCACCACAGCGGCCCTCGCGGACCGAGATGCAGTGATCGGCCGTGGACTGGCAGATCGGGCACCAGCACCGCAGGGCCAGCGCAGCGGCGCGGGCCTTCGCGAGGGCTTCGAGCTGGGCCGCGGTCGCCGGCCTTTTCGGCTTCGCCAAATCCACCCGGTACAGGTATGCGAGCCGCGGGTAGCGGGTGCAGAGCATTTGCGCCTGAATCTCCTGGTTTCCCGGCTGAAGCCGCATTGCCGCCAGCTGGCGGACGGTGGCCAATCCGGAGGGAGCCCCGCGGAAAGGGAAGGTGGGTACGCCGTTCACGAGCCAGGCCCAGAACTGGCGGCCGTCGCCCAGGTCAACGCGTTGTTTTTGCGCGAAAGCAGGAAAACGCGAAAACGTCTGGTTGCGCATTAGTCGAACACCTCTTCGGCTTCGAGAACGCGGCTGCGGATGCGGTTGCGGTAGTAGAAATCGACCGCTTCCCGGTTCCACTTGTTGCCTGCTCCGGAGCGGACGGCAGGCTCGGGGAACTCCGGGTCCTGACTGGCTTTCCGGATGCGCATGAGCGCCTTCTCGAAGGTGTCATTTCCGTCTGGCTGGACGGCCTCGATACCGAGCTCGACCGCCTGGCGGAGCGTGATCAGCTCCTCTGCAGGCTCCAGCTCGCGGACCTGTTCGACCGTGTGGACCGGCGCGGGGCCGGCGGTCGGCAGCTCGTCTTCAGACAGCAGAGCTGAGAGCTTCTCAAGCCCCTCCCCTACGGGCAGGAACCCCAGAGCGAGCTTGGGAAGCTGAGAAAAGTCACCCGACCAGGCGTACGTCCGGATGTCCTCCTTGCTCCACAGCGCCACCTGAGTCTCGATCGCACGCGACGCCCGGACGACCTGAACCCGGCCGGGGATATCGCTCTTCTTCGGCATCGGGGAAATCTCCGGGGCGAGCATTTGCCAAGCCCGGTTTGAATACCGCGCAAGAACGCGGTTGCCGTAATTCTCGCGAATAGCAGAACCGCCCGCGGCATTGGACGAACCGAACTGGAAAATAGCCAACAGGTTTTCCAGCACCGTACGACCCATTGACGCTACGTCTTCCAATGCGTCGACCGCCGGGGAGCGGTCCGGGTCGCTCTTCTCCTTGTGCTTCTTCCAATAGCGGGACAATTTACGGACGGTGACATTTTGTTCTTCGCAGACCGTGAAAATTCGGGTGAATGGCAAAACCTCGTCATCATCCAGATCATCGGTCATCTTGTTCCGCATTTCGCCTTCGAGAGCGAGCCAAAGGAGCGTGTTGTGAATGTCTTTGATATCGCGGACATAAACAACGTTCGGGTGATCGCGGAGGTATTTAAGGCTGGTGCGCTTGTAGTCGAGAATGATCACCAGTGCTCCGTTGTGGAGGAGCTGGCACGCCTGCCCGTAGGCATAGTTCGACTTGCCGCCGCCGGTGCTCATCGACAACAGCGTGTGCGGGGCTTCGTCGTCCAGGTCGGTCGCGACCACCTGGTCGCCCGCGGTCAGGCCGATGACCGGAGCGGAGGCCGGCTGCTTCTCCATCGCGTCGAACAGGTCGGAGGCCAGGACCAGCCGGGGCACCTTCGGGGCGTGCCTCAGCTCCAGCCAGGGAGCGGAGGTCTGGGGGTGGGCAAGGACTTGGACCTCATCGAAATCCAGGTCGATCTTGCGGCAGACCGCCATCGCGATTTCCTGAATGTGCTTCGCGTTCTGGACTTGGAAGTCTTCCGGCAGGTGCAGGCTGATCCGCATGTCCAGGTTGGTCAGGTAGTCGACCGGGATCTCTACCCAGTCCTCAGCCTGAATGCTGGACGGGTGCCCGACCAGACCACAGAACGCCACGTGCACCGGAATCACCACATCGCGCCTGTGGCGGTACAAGGTGAATGCCACGTAGGCCCGCCACACAGCCACCCCGAGTACCACTCCGGCGGTTACCACGCCGATCACCTGCAATTGGCGTGGCCACCGCAGGTACGCCACAAAGGACCCCACCACCAGGAGGCGTGAGGCGAGCCTTTTGTAGCCCGGCAGGTATGACCACTGGGTAGGGGCACCGGGGGCGAACCAGGGCTTATCGCCGGTGTCTTCCGTACCCGCGGAGAAGAAGTTGGCGTCCGTGCGGTGAATGCCGTTCAAAGGCCGGCCACTGACGAAGCGGGCGACCAGCCGCAGGAGCCACCAGGCCAGCAGGAACAGCGGGTGGAGCAACAGCGAGATCACGCCCCGCTGCCGAGCTACCTGTACGTGCCTTCTCCTCATTCCGGCAACCTCCCGCCAGACGAAGCCGCGTAGGCCACTGCCGCGACCGCGGAGGCGATGAGCGCCACCGAGGCCGCGGCGAGGGTGATCCCGCGCAGCGCTACGAACGAGCCGATCTGTGCCGTGCCGAGCACGGCGAACGCGGTAGCGGCCAGCCGCTTCTTGCGGCGGCCGTACTTGTAGGCCTGCTTCAGGTTGTTCCAGCCCCGGCGGGCCGCCGTCCTCTTCTGGCGGCCCGATCCGGGGCGGGTGCCCTTGGTGTGGCGGGTGACCTTGACGGACTTTCCGTCCGCGCCCTTGCGGGTGTAGGCCTTCACCGAGGCGCGACCAGCCATCAGCCGATCACCCGGCCGGACAGGTCACGCAGCGGCGTCTCGCGGGCGCGGCGGCGGGCACCGGCCGCGGCTACCGCGTCGACGCGGTAGTCGGTCCAGATCGCCCACAGCAGGCAGCCGACCAGGACGAAGAGCACCACCACAGCGCCCGCGAACACGAACTCGAGTACGTGCCCCACGGTCTGGGCGGTGGCCCACACCTCTCGCAGCGTGTCTTTCATCGGTCGATCTCCTTTCCGGCGTGGTCTTGGCGCTTGGTGTCGAGCAGGCCCGCCGTGCCGCGCGGGTAGGCCACGGCCACAGCTCCGGCCGCCAGCGCGGCGGTCCGCTTCGAGTCGGTGACGTCGAAGTGCTCGCGGTAGGTGCCGGCGTGCTGCAGCCAGCTCGGCAGCAGGCCCAGTTGGGCGCCAAACGCCACCAGCTCCTGCGAGGTGTCGGCGAACAGGTGCGACCAGCGGGCGTCGATGTTGCCGACGCGGGCCTTGCGGCGCATGTCGTCCACGTAGACGGTCATCGGACGCTCCCTGCGTAGGCCAGCGCCGCCCGCAGCGCCGGGGAGGGAGTGAAGCGGGTGAGCGAGACGCCGATACGGCACGCCTCGCACAGCAGATCGGTACCGACCCGCTCCAGGTCGTGTAGGTCGCCCAGGATGTGCCACGGCTCGAACGCGGGCAGGTGGTGGCCGCCGGTGGACTCGCTCTCGCCCTCGCGGTACTCGCAGCCGTCGCACTCCGCGAGGTAGCAGCGGACCGGCAGACGGGTAACCACCGCGCCCGGCGGGAGCTTGACCGCGGCGGCGATCGCCAGCGGGCGCGTGGCGAAGTGCAGCTCATCGCCTTCGGGCGGGATCGTTGCCACCCAGCACGGTGCGTCTTGCGCCTTCTGGATCGCCATCAGGCCACGTCCTCGCTGCGGTGCTGGGCGAGGTGCATCAGGTCCAGCGAGGTCTTCCCCCGGCCGGTTCCGGCGAGGGTCACCGTGTGGCCGGCCAGCGCCGAAGCGGCGTCGGTCCGGCGGCGCTCGTCGGCCAGCTCGTCCAGCTCGACATGGAGGTGACCGAGCCCGTTGGACAGCGCCTCCAGGTCGGAGCGGCGGACCTTGCCCGCGGAGAGGAGGGCTTCGACCACGGCGGCCAGTACGTCGGCGGTGTCGCTGGCAGCGGCCAGCCGGTCGACCACGGTCACCGGAGCGACCGGCAGACCGGGAACCACGGTGAGGCCTTCGGCGGTGGCCTGTGCATCGGTCATCTCGAACATGTCAGAACTCCCCAGATTCGTGGTTTGACGTTTTGGTGTTTTCGCGCGGAAGGGTCATCGGGATCTGGTCGGCCAGGAACTGGAGCCAGCCACCGTGGTAGGTGGCGGCGAGCCCGTCGCGGATCTCGTCATCGCTCAGCGCCTCCGCGGACAGGCCGATCCCGGCCACGTCGGGGAAGTCGCAGTGGTCGACCCAGGAGCGGGCCGCGGCGAGCTGCAGCTTGCTCGGAACGGGGCCGCGGTTGATCAGCTCCTGGTGGAGCATTCGCAGACCGGCGTTGCCGATCACCTCGCCGTCCCAGACACCCAGCGTCCGGGGCTGCGGGGCAGCCAGCGCCCAGTCCGCGATGACCGAGACCACGTCGACCAGGTCGACACGGAGCAGCTCGGCAGCCGCGGCGACCGTGTGCGAGCCGGAGGCCCGCTCGATCGCCAGCGCGGCCAGTCCGTCGTTGAGGTACGGGTCGGTGAGGAACCCGGCCCAGTCGCCGTCGTGGTGGTGGTCGATGTACTCGGCAACGTTGGCCGGGGACTGGTTGCCGGGGATCGGCGCGCACACGTCGACCAGCCACTCAAGGCCGACCGCGACCAGGTCGTCCACCGTCGTGTTCAGCTCGCGCGCTGCGGTTTCCAGCGGCTCATCCCAGGTGCTCATCAGGCCGCCTTCCGGTCCGGGGTGGCTGGAGACTGGCGGGGCCCGCGCGTCTTCGCAGGCTGGGCCCCGCCAGAGATCGTGTTCGCGTTTTCGCGCGAAGCCGTTTTGACGGCAGCGGCGACCCGCGTAGGGGTCTTCTTCTGGGGCTGCAGCTTCCGGCGCTCGCGCTCGGACAGGCCGCCCCAGATCCCGAAGCGCTCGTTGTGGTCCAGCGCGTAGGCCAGGCACTCAGCGATCACCGGGCAGCCTTCGCAGACCTTCTTCGCGTCGCGGGTGCTGCCGCCCTTCTCGGGGAAGAACGCTTCAGGGTCGGTCTGGGCGCACAGGCCCGACTCGCTCCAGGTACCGGGCAACTGCAGGTAGCCGGTGCTCATCGGCCGGCCTCCTGCCGGGCGGTGGCGAGCACGAAACGGTAGAAGCCGAACGGCTCGTCCAGCGGACCCAGAACCGCGGTGAACGGCAGCGGGTCCGAGCCGGTGATGTCCGGCGGGAGGCTCCACAGCGTCAGGCGTTGGTCGCTGGAGTCCTGAATGAGCGACTCGACCCGATCGCGGGTCAGGTCGGCCCAGTCGGCGCGGAAGGCGTTCTCGTGGATCGGCTGCCAGCTTCCGCGGGGGTCCTCCGGCAGCAACGCTTCGCCCTGGCGGAAGACGACCGCGCCGAAGGTACTGCCGGTCATCACGACCGCGACCACTGGCAGGCCCAGCGAGACGTAGTTGCCGGCCTTGGCCGTGACCAGGCCGCACACCAGCAAGACCAGGACGTAGCCCCAGCGGTACTGCCAGCGGGCGTGGCGGCACTGGATCGCGTCGTCAATCAGGCCGCGGCCGACCAGGAGCAGGAGCCCCGCGGAGCCGAAGCCACCGCACAGGCGGTTGGTCATGCTCAGCGGGTGGTTGCCGTAGTGGTCGGCGTGCGACCAGACCACGACCACGGAGGCGGCAATGAGGAGCTGGACGACGTAGGCGGCGCTCTGGGCGCGGAGAACGCGCAGGGTCTTGTTGGTGGCGGTGCTCATCACTGGTCTCCCCAGGTGGTCGAAGCGAGGTACGGGAACGGCTGGTTTTCAACGGCTCGGGAGGCCCACTCCCGAACCGCGGTGTCGGTCCACAGCGGGACCTGTGTCTCGATCGCGTAGTCGTGGCCGAACACGACGTGCATCCGGCCGGGAATCCGGGCCATCGCGGGCTGGAGCGGCTCGCCGCACCCCAGGAGGTCCCAGCCCAGCCGGGTCTGACGGCCCAGGACCCGTACGCCGAACTGGTCGCGCCACGACGCGGACGGCGGGCGCTGGGTGGTCGCGATGACCCGGACATCCAGCGGGCCGCCCTCGAACAGTGCGAGGCGTAGGGCGTCCAGCGCCGGAGAGACCACCGGGCCGCCGGACGGCATCAGCCTCATCCAGTGGCGGGACAGCAGTTCCTTCAGGATGTCGAGGCCTTCGACCGCGACCGTGAGCGGCATGTAGGCCGGGACGCCTGCCTCCAGTGCTGCCGCGCGGGCCGCCATCTCGTCGGCCAGGCAGGTCAGGAGCCGGTGAATCGCGGTGATCCGGTGGCCGTGCATCAGGTTCGGCAGGTCTGCGACCTTGCGGAACGACGCACCGCTGACGCGGGAGTCCACGACCAGGACCGAGCCACCGCGAGCGAGATCCTGAGCTGCGATTCCTCGCAGCGTGTTGGTCTTGCCGTGCCCGGCCGGGGCGACCATCAGCACGTTGTGGTCGTTGGCGCGGGTACTGAGCTGGTCGGTGTAGACCACGCTGCCGTCACCGGCCGAACCGATCGCCGTGGCTCCGGCCGACTCCGGCGGGTAGGTGCCCATCTCGCGGACCAGGTCCGCGACGGTGTAGCGCGTCGGGAAGCTCATGCCTGCCCACCCCCGGCGATCGCCTTCAGGTGCGGCGCGGAGGCAAGAGCGGCGGTGTGCTCGTTGGCCACCTTGTGCGCGTTGCTGCGGTCGGTCTTCAGCCCGCGCTCTGCGAGCCAGTACCGGGCGGCCGGGACGTTGACCTCACCGACCTCTTGGAACGCGAGGAGAAGGGCTGCCTTCTTCGTCAGACCCACGAGCGCCGGGTCCAGGTCGCCCGCCTTCTCGATCAGCGCCTGCAGCTCGGCTTCGGACGCCTTGTCCCGCGGAGCAGAGGTCACGAGGGACTGGGCTTCGCGGTAGGTCGCGAGGGCAAGGTCACCGTTCGAGATGCCCTGACCAACCGCCAGCGAGAACGCGCCCCAGGTCTCGCGGTAGTGGAGCATCCAACGCAGCGGCCGGTACCGGGGAGCCGGGGAGTCGATCGCGCCCAGCTCGCGCAGCTCCTGGCGGCGCATCGCCCGCAACGTGCGCTCCCAGACCATCGCGGCCGACAGCGACGCGATGCCGTAGAAGACCGCCGCGCGCATACCGCCGACCGCATCCGCGTGCCACACGTTCAGGGCCGCGGACAGTCCGGCGTACAGCCACACCAGGAACCGGTCCAGGCCAGCCGAGTCACCGGCCAGCGTCGCCCGCCAGGCAAGCAACGCCATGTAGAGGCCCGCCGCGTCGATCGTCAGCGGGACCAGCGGAGCCATCGCGCCCAGGTCCAGCCACTCCCGACCCAGCCGAACAAGACCCGTCCACGACGCCACCGCGGGAGCCATCACAACCACAACAAAGGGCGCCGCAAACAGCACGCGACGCCCTACAGCCAGGAGCGGAGAGAGGGAGGCTGCCGCCTCACCGAACCGCTGACCCTTCGAAGTCATTCAGTCACTCCTTGATCGGAAGCGGTCTATTTGGTCTGCTTTGTGCCTTAGATCATGGGGTCCTGTATGTCCGCTTGTCAAGGTCCGTAGACTGGGGCGGGTGAGCACACCACCCGACACCACCCGAACAGGGGAGCTGATCCGCAAGAGACGGATGGAGCTTCAGATGTCCCAAGCCGAACTAGCCGAAAAGGCCGGCGTAGCCACACGGCAGATTCGGCGCTACGAGGCCGGCGAACAGCAACCATTGCTGTCGGTAGGCGTAGCGATCGCCCAGGCCCTCAAAGTGCCAGTGACAGAGCTGGCCGGGGTCACTCTGCTGCACCGAGTAGCTCTGTCGGGCGAATGGTGGATGGCTTGGCAGACAAGCCAGAACCACCAAGAAGTCATCACCTCTCAGACGGTGATGCTGACCCAGCAAGACGACCTAATCCACGTCCAGACAAACTCGCGCGGCAGCGTCACCCTCAATGAGGGTGGCTACAACTGGCAGGGCGAGATGCGCCTGTGGGACAACAAGATCCTGATGGGCTGGTACGCCGCCGAAGATGGCGCGGTCAACTCCAAAGGAACGCTCTACTTCGTCCTGCACAACCACGGCGTGAACGCGCTAGGAATCTGGACGGGCCTCAGTCATGACGGCATGATCCTGTCGGGCTGGGGCGCACTAGGACGTAGCGAAGATGAGGTCCGCCAACAGATCGCCGAACTCAAGAGGACGCTCGGAGCCACCGCACTACGGACAGCTCCCCAACTCGAAGGATCAACTGATGACAGCGCTTGAGCACGTTGTGGCCCTCACCACCACCCCGACCGAAGACGAGGCGAAGACCCTTGCTGACGGGTTGGTTGAGGCCCGACTAGCCGCCTGTGTCCAGATCACATCCCCAATCACCGCCGTGTACCGATGGAAGGGGAAGGTCTGGCACGAACCCGAGTGGCAACTGTGGATCAAGACGGCAACGGACAAGCGCGACCACATTGCCAAATACCTCGAGGAGCACCACAGCGGCGAAGTTCCTGAGCTGATCTTTCTACCGATCACCGGTGGCTCACAGGCGTACCTCGACTGGATCATCGAAGAGACCCGCTAGTCAGCAAAACCCAAAAGGGCCGGCCCCCGTTCGTCGAAGAAACGGGGGCCGGCCTTTTTGCGGTCTCCGGGTGGCCTTCCGCCCCCGTTGCCCCGGACCGGTGAGCAACGGCACATGACGGGCCCGGTAGGCGGTGGCCTCACCCCGGAGACCTGTCTCAGGATGACCGAATCGACGAAAGGCCGGCCGAAGTTATCCACAGGTCCAGCTCGACCAGGCGGGCCACCTACGCGGAGTCGATCCGGTAGGGCTGGTGGGTGCTCTCGGCAAGCTTCTTGAGGTGCTTCTCCAGCGCCCGCTGGCGGCGCGTCTCGATCGGCTGAGTGTCACCCACGCCGAAGCGCTCCGGACGCCATCCCGGAGCCGACTGTGCCCGGTGGAACTCGCGCCCGGCGAACACCTCGACCAGCGGTGTGCCGTAGCCGAGATCCGCGGCTGTCCGGTCCGCTGCCTGCTCGCCGTGGCGCGACAGCCACGGCACCAGCAACGGCGCGGACCAGGCCGACAGCAAGAGCACCGTGTGGTAGTCGAATTCGGTCACGAACCACAGCACGAACACCCCGAACGACAGGATCGCAATCACCGCCCAGACAACCTTTTTCCAGAAGTCATGCCGAAGGCCGGCCCGCAGTACTACGCCGGTCATCCGGGCGGGCAGAGACAGCCAGTACAGGAACAGCGACACCTTCGGGGGCAGCGCCAGGTGGTGCGCCAGCTCGTGCGCGAGAACCGCCTCCAGGTTGCGCTGAGGCAGCGTGTAGAGGCTCCAGTTGGTCACCGCGACCGTTCGGCCGACCGTGGCCGGTGCGGTCGTCTCGGGGCCTTCGTGGATCCAAACCCGGAACCGGCCAGGATCGATCCCGGCCGCATGGCAGACCGCCAGCCAGGCCGGAGCGATCCGCGCGAGCTCCTGGTCCGAAGGCTCCCGCAACCGCCACCACTTGGCCGCCAGGAACGACTCTGCCTGGTGGAAGAAGATCCCGACCCCCGACGCAAGCGCCACCGTCAGCACCACCCGGTACGCGGTGGTGCTGAACAGGCCGATGAACTGGATGGACATCCACGACCACCACAGCCACGGCAGCGCCATCGCCAGCTCCGCGACCCCGGCAAACTGCCTCCAGCCCCGCTGGGCAGGTTCTGGCCGCGACTGCGGAACGTGGTTCGAGGCGGGCCGGGCCGCCCAGGGCGCGACCGACTGCGGGTCAGCAATCGCCGGGCTGGGCTGCGGTACGTATGTCGGCCGCGGCTGGGGTGCGATTGGCGCCGGAGGCTGCGCCTGAATGGCCGGCGGTTGGGTCGTCGCGGCCGGGATCTGCCAGCCGGGGTTCTGGCTGGGCAGTGGTGGGCCTGGTGGTCGACCAGGGGCCGGCCGATGGGAAGGGCCAAGCTCCCGCGGAAGAGGAGGCCCGGACGGCTGGTGAGCTGAGCCAGGCTGCGGAGTCGGATTGTTGCTTTCAGCCCCATTCATCTTTCGCAGCGTAATCACGCCCGCCGACACAGCCCAGGGGTTTTGCAGCTACCTGCAGCCGATCAGCCTTGACGCTGGGTGCGGTCGAGTGCGGTCGAGTGCGGTTGAGTGCGGTTGAGTGCCTGGTCATCCGAGCCTGTCTGTGCCTGGTCGACGGCAGCGGGGCCGGGCCTCGACTCCGGCCGCCTGAAATCGGCCCGACCAGTCACCCGCGCGAAGTGGTACCATTTTCGGTACAAGGGGTCGAGTCGGGGCAACGCGATTGTGAGGTATCCAGATTGGCGATTAACGCATCCACGGCAAGGCGGGAACTGTTCCCGCTGATCGAGCAAGTCAACGACGACCACAACCCTGTGGAGATCACGTCGAAGGCCGGCAACGCGGTGCTGATGTCGCTAGACGACTACACCGCCTTGACGGAGACGGCATACCTCCTGAGGTCGCCCGCGAACGCGCAGCGGCTACTGGACAGCCTGAATCAGGCCAGGGCGGGCGACCGAAAGGAACACCCGCTGACGTGAGAGTCGTATTCACCCCGATCGGCTGGGAGGACTACACCCACTGGCAGGCCAACGACCGCGCCCAGGTCAAGCGGATCAACCGCCTGATCGAAGACGCGCTCCGCGACCCGACCAGCGGCATCGGCAAACCCGAACCGCTCAAGCACGTGCTTCAGGGCGCGTGGTCCCGGCGGATCGACCAGGAGCACCGGCTCGTCTACCTGGTCGACGGTGACGACCTGGTGGTGCTCCAGGCCCGCTACCACTACGAGAAGAAGTAGCTCCCACCCGCAGCACCCCGGCGGCCCG
>NZ_BAABAC010000038.1:662-6020 GCF_039537225.1 Nocardioides ginsengisoli | reverse complement strand
GAGGAACCGGGCCGCCGGCCTTTTCGGTGGCGAGGGCCTGGCGAAGGTGGCAAGGGTGAGCAGATTGCCCAACGTTGACCACCTCGTTACGCTCGCTGCGGAGACGAACGGCGGCCCCGCCGTCCAGTGAGTCAGTTCCGCAGCGATCCGCCACTCGGCAAAGATCCTGCCCGCGGCGAAGCCCAGACCAACCTGTCGTACGGCACGTTGACGGCCCCCGCTCCTGTGAGGAGCGAGGGCCGCTTTGGTGTCCAGCTCGGGTCAGCTCAGCGCGGCGATCAGTGCTGCGACGAACAGCCAGAAGTGATGCCAGGACTGATCCAGGGCGTAGGCACCGGTACCGAGGGTGGTGTTGTCGTCATGCCCTTGCCGGGGAGCGCCCAGCACGTAGTACCGGCTTTTGCCGAGCCGGTCAGCGAGCCAGGCCAGGGTGTAGCGGCGATCGGCCCAGTAGTGCGTGACCGCGCTGACCAGCTGGCCGGCCACGAATCCGGCCAGGCTGATCTGCAGATCCAGCACCACCCAGACCAGACCGCCCAGAGCCGCTGTGAGCGCCGTATAGGTGGTCACGTGCATCAGGCAGGACCGGGCGCCAGCGCGGCTCCTGTGGCCCTTCGTGAGCGCCTGGTGGTGGGTCTGGGCCCAGTGGTCGGCAACCTCGTGCGCAACCCACAGAGCCACGAAATACGCGGCAAAGGTGACAGCTAGCATCGGGACACTCTCCGGTTCTCTGAGCGAGGGATTCTCGGGGACTACTGGCCGGGGGAAGCGTTCGAGCGCTGCCCCCGGCCGGGCCTCTACCGCGGGGTGAGTAGGTCGGCCCAGTGGATCCACAGGCCGTTAGGGGAGTCATCCAAGGTGCTGCCGCACTCGCACTGCTCACCGGAGCTGCTCCAGTGCTGAGCGAGCCGAACACGGCACCATTCCGGCGACCGGCCCAGGGCGGCCGCGGCGATCTCGCACACATGGCCCCGGCCGGCCTCCAGGGTCGCCAGGTCTGCTCCGCAGGTCTGGCACCGGTCATCGACGGTCGGCAGACCGTGCAATAGCAGAGCGGTCAGCACCAGCTCGGCGTTGCTCATCGGTCAATTCACCATCTCGGGGAAGTACCGGGCGATGTCGACGAAGTAGCCGCCCTCTTCGAGGAAACGCAGCGCCTCGCCCTTGGTGGCGTAGAAGAACCGCATGCCGGGCCGGACGTTGTACTCCTTCGACCAGTCCGCGCGGAGCACCCAGAGGTCGTCTGCGGTGCGGAACAGGATCGGGGTCTTGTGGGGGTCGCCGACCTCCAGGTTCGGGATCCAGTGCGCGACAGCGGTCCGCGGATTCCACTCCTCGCGGTCCAGCTCGCCCTGGTCGTCGCGAATCCAGACGGGGCTGGGGGCCATGATCTCGCGGACGGCTGGCTGTCCCCAGCGCAGTATGAGCCCCGCGGGAAGGGAGGTGTCCAGCTCTTCGGTGGCACCCTTGCGGTGTCCATCGCCGGTGGCCCAGTCTTCCCAGTCGTCCGGGGGGTTCCCGATGATCTTCTGAGCGCGGGACTGAGCCGTGCTGCGGGCGGTGTCCATCGCCTGAGCCAGCTCGCCGTACGAACCGCCGGCCTCGACGTGCTGGCGGACCAGGGCTTTCGCGGTGGCTTCGATCCGCGGGGCCAGGCGGTGCACCACGGCGCGGATTGCGGTCTGGATTTCGGCAAGGGTGTCTTCGTCGCGGTCGCCATCGAGCTTCCACTCGCCCGACCGCATCCGGTCCAGCGCCCAGAGCGCGGTGTCGAAGGACTCGACCAGCTCGACGGCGTCACTGCCGAGGCCGACGTACTTCGCGGGGTCCAGGATCATGGTTCGTTTCTCCTCAGGTTCGTTGTCTAGGTTGGGTGGTTGGTGGCCGGGGCGCTTCCTTCGTCCCGGCCACCGCTTGTCGAGGTCAGAGTCCGGCGGGGAGCGCCTTGCACATGCCGCCGTGGTACGGGTCGGTGATCACGCAGCGTTCGGCGTTCGGGTCGACCAGCCCGTCCAGGGCGACCAGTCCGGCCAGTGGGACGCTGAGTTCGGCGACCTTGTGGCCCTCGCGGTACGCCTTCAGTGCGCGGGTGGCGGCCCGGCGCGAGGTCCGGTCGCCATCGAGCCAGACCACGTCGACACCGCGGCCGGTCAGTAGGGCGATGACGCCGACCTGGTCGCCACGCAGGACGCGGGTACCGGGGGCCGCGTTGGACAGTCCGTGGCGGATGAAACCGTCAGCGTTCATCTCGCGGGCGGCGAGGTACTCGGGAGTTTCGGTGATCATGGTGGCGGCCCTCTCTGTACGGAAGCTCATATGACTATGATGTACGAATCTACGTACAGTGTCAAGCTTTCGATGGCGTTTCGCGCGAAAGCGTTTTAGCGCGATTCCGAGGCTCTGACCTGGTCTTATGTCGTGATCGCCGGGAGCGCGCGAGAGCGCCCCGCCGGTGGCCGGCGGGGCGCTCTGGGTCGTTCGTCAGGCTGTGGTGGTGACTTCGTACCGGGCGAGGTACGGCGGGCCGAAGGGGTCGACCACCTGACTGGTGACCATCCGCCGTACGGTCACCTGCCCCGCTGTCTCGGTGCCGGGGTCGGGGGTGATCGCCTCGACCTTCACCATTCCGCCCAGGATCAGCGGTATCCGCATCCCCTCCGTGGGCAGGGTCGTCAGGCTGATCATGCCGAGAAACTCCGGCTCGGTTGCGGGTGCTTCGCTCATGCTCGTCTCCCTGGGTGTTTCGGGTCTTCGGGATCTCGCGGGATGACCGGCCGGGCCGCTTCCTTCGGCCCGGCCGGTCGTGACTCACGGCATCTCGTGACTGCGTTCCTTGGTGATCTCCTCCCATCGATCCGACAGGCGCGGGTCCTCGCGGTGGCCGCCGGTCCGCAGGTCGTAGGCGTCTTCGCTGCGGTTTGTCACGTGGACCTCTAGCAGCGTGGCCGCGGAGCCGTGGTCCCCGATCGCCGTCAGTAGATCGGCAAGGGCGTTGATCTCGCTACAGCTCAGGTCGACCGGCTCGAACTCGTTCGCGAGCTGGTGGAGCAGGATGCCGTCGCTACCGTCGCCCCAGACCTGCCGGAAGCGGGCCAGAGCTTCGGTCAGGTCGACCGGCTGGCCGCCGATCGTGAGCGGCTTCACCGAGTTCACTTCTTGCCGCCCTTGAGTCCGTAGATGACCACGCGGACCTGGTCGACCACCTCGCCGTAGCCGGGCAGCTCGACCCGGTCGCGCTGCTCGGTGATCACCACCGTCTTCTCTCCGTCCGAGAAGATCACCCGATTGTTCCTGCTGACCTTCACTTGCCATCCCGCACGATGATCGTTCCGCTGTTGTGGCCGATCGCCCCGATACCACCGACCCGAACCTTGTCGTTCACGTCGATCACCCGGACCGGCTTCGACCCAGCGTGCTTCCGGCGGTTCGCAGCCAGCACCGCATCGGCTTCGGCCTCCGAGACCTGCACCAGCTTCCCGCCGCGGTAGACGCTGACACCCTTGTTCTTCGCCATCAGACTCTCCTTTGTTGTACGAACCTTCGTGAGTCAATAGTGCACGATAGTTCGTACAGACGCAAGAGATCTGGAGAGATTCGCGCGAAAACGCGAAAACGCTAGCCCGACTCGCTGACCTGCGGAATCACCCGCCGTCGCACATCCTCAGGAGCCACCCACACCCCGGAGAGCTGCAACCGAACCTCGATCCCGAGCTGGGTCACGAACACATGCCGCCGATCCCAGCGCCACGCCTCACCGGCGAGCCACTCCTCACCGTCGCTGGACCACACGATCCGGACCCATACCGCGATCCGGCGATCGAACGGCACATCCCGCAACCGCCGGGCAATGGCCGGCGGGGGGAAATGCTCGTTGAGCACCCGCTGATAGAGCGCCGCACGCTCGATCGGGCTGGGGAATCTGTCGAAGCCATACATGTCCGCATTATCGAACACTTGTTCGACACACGGAAGAGTGACCGGATTGTTGCCGAATTCGCGTTAACACGCTTTGACGCTTTCGCGCGAAAACGAGAAAATGCGGTATGTCCCGAATTCTCGCGGTGGGCTGCCCCAAAGGCGGGGTCGGCAAGACGACAAGCGCGGTCACCCTCGCGGCGATCGCTGCCAAGCACCTAGGCCTAAAGACGCTCGTGGTCGACGGCGACAAGAACAAGTCAACCGTCAACTGGTACTCCGAGTCCGAAGACCAAAACATGCCGTTCGACGTGGCCGAAGGCGCGGAGGAAGGCCAGATTGCCTCCCTGAGCAAGCTGCGCAGAAGTACCAACTACGACCTGACCATCGTTGACCTGGCCGGAGCCAGAACCGGCGGTTTTCAGGAGATCCTGCAGGGCAGCCACGGCATCCCCGGAGCCGACTTCCTCCTGATGCCCACCCAGCACGGGACGATGGACCTTGACGCGCTCCCGCCGGTGATCCAGAAGGAGCTGCCCGCGGGCCTGCCCTACCTGGTCGCGCTCACGATGGTCTCCACCGAACAGCTACCGACCGCCCGATACATCCAGGCCCAGCTCCGCGAGGACTACGGGTGGAGCGTGGCCGAAACGATCATCCGCCGGTACGCCGTGTACGGCGAGGCCCGCGACCGCTTCCGCACCGTTCTGGACATGCCCGGCAAGCACAGCTATGCCCGCACCGCAGAAGCCGAGTACAAAGCCCTGGCCGTCGAAGTCTTCGGCCATCTCGACATCGACACCACAGCCCTAGAGCAGGAGAACCAGCCATGAGCGCCCGCAGACGGCCCGTACGCCTCACCTCGGTAACCGAGGAAGGCCAGGAGCCCGAAGCCGACCAGGCCCCCGGCTCGACCGAGCTGGCGGTTGTCGCTCCAGAGCCTGACGAAGCCGAGGCCGACCCAAAGGCCGGCCTCGAGCTCGACCAGCCGCCAGCCAAAGCAGCCGCGGCTAGCAGGCCCGCCACGGGCCGCAAGAAGGCTCCCCCGGCCCGGAAGACCCCAGCGGCCCCCAAAGCCGCTGAGACGCGCGTCAACCCCGCTGCAGCGGCCCTGCAGGGCTTCTTCCACGAAGGCGACCCGCGCGTGCTCGCCTCAGCAACCGAAGACTCCGAGCGGGTCAACCTCTACCTCCACCCCGAAGACAAATCCATGCTCGACTTCGCCAAGATGAATGACCGGGCCGACAACAACTCGCGCTTCCGCGCCATGGTCGCCGTCTACCGCTCCAACAAGCGCTTTCGCGCCCTGGTCGACAAGTACGCCCAGACCGCCCCCCGAGGCGGCACCGGCGCCTAACCAGCGCCAACCGGGGAAGGTCCGTCGACCTCCCGGAAAGCACCCCCGCAAACCAGCTCCACCACCCGGCCCAGCTCGACACCTCC
>NZ_BAABAC010000038.1:0-604 GCF_039537225.1 Nocardioides ginsengisoli | reverse complement strand
CGGTGGCGTCCAAACCGCCCCAAAACCCGCCTGCTGTCATCACATCCGGCCCGGAGTGGTTACGGGTGATGACACCCCCTCGAACACCCCAAAACCCGGCCCTGACCTGCGCATATGCCCCGCACCGGGCACCGCCGACCAAACCCTGCTGTCATCACTGTCACCACCATGGTTTTGGAAGTGGTTACGGCAAACCCGCAGGTCAGAGGCCACTTTTGCCCCAATGTCATCACCGTAACCACATTCCCAGACACGCACCCCGTATAGAGAAAAAGCTCACCCCCAGGGAGGTGGGTTGAAACGGCCGTCCTCGACCCCTCGAACACCCCCGAGCTGGAGACCCGCAAACCGGCTCCAGAACCGGAGGCCGGCCACCCCCGGCCAGCACGACAGAACCACCAAAAACACCCGCGGAAAGAGGGCTCATCGCCTTAGCGCTTTCGCGCATTTGGGCTTTCCTGTTTTGCAGCTTTGGTGTTTTCACGCTTTCGCGCGAAAACAATTCGCTGACCTGCGGTTTTGCGTTTTGGCGATTAACGCGAAACCCCCAAAACGCTAATGGCTCTCACCGTGCAACGCACAGGTGAGTAGGCGAAGCCCACCG
>NZ_BAABAC010000037.1:196368-277771 GCF_039537225.1 Nocardioides ginsengisoli | reverse complement strand
TGCACGGCCTCGTCGGTACGACGCTCCAGATCGGCCAGCTTCCCGGCCGTGGTGTGGATGTCGGTCTCTGCGGGCTGCGGCTGGGCGGTCACGTGGCCTCCTCGAACTCCCACCCCGGGGTTTCCTCGAGGCGTCTGCTGCGCCAGGGTAGTGCCCGTGACTTCCGGTTCCGCCCAACCCCCAGCCCGTGGACCCATCGACGGCGAGCGCCTCGCGGAGGCGACCGCGCTGACCCCGGACCTCACCTTCGAGCTGCTGCCGGAGGCGCCGTCGACCAACCAGATCGCGGCCGATCGGGCACGTTCCGGCGCCCACGAGGGCCTCGTCGTCGTGGCCGACCACCAGGTCGCCGGACGCGGTCGGCTCGACCGCGTCTGGACGACGCCCCCCGGCACGGCGGTCACCTTCTCGCTGCTGCTGCGACCCACCGTCGCGCCCGCCGCGTGGCCGTGGCTGCCGCTGCTCGTCGGCCACAACGTGGCCAAGGCCCTCATCGCGCAGGGCTACGACGCCAGCGTGAAGTGGCCCAACGACGTCCTGCTCGGCGACCGCAAGGTCGCCGGGATCCTCGTCGAGCGCGTGGAGACGAGCACCGGCCCGGCCGCGATCGTCGGCGTCGGCCTCAACGTCGGCCTGCGCGAGGACGAGCTGCCCGTCCCGACCGCGACCAGCCTGGCGATCGCCGGCTCGACCGACCCCGACCGCACCCAGGTCCTCGTCGACGTCGTCACCGCGGTCCGCGAGGGCTACGACGTCTGGCAGGCCGGTGGCGAGCAGGGGACCGCGCGCCTCGCGGCGTCGTACCGGGCCAACTGCGCGACCATCGGACGCGAGGTCCGGGTCGAGCTGCCCGGCGGCGGCGAGCTGCTCGGCACCGCCACCGACATCGACGCCGACGGCCGTCTCGTGGTCGAGACCTCCGACGGCGCCGAGCGGGTCGGCGCCGGCGATGTCATCCACGTGCGCGCGACCTCGGCCTGATCCGCGCCGATTGATGGGAGGATCGGTCCGTGGCCATCTCCAAGAAGCTGCTCAACCCCGGTGAGCGCCTGATCATCAGCACGCGTCAGCACCCGAAGGCGCTGTTCGTCCCGATCCTCGCGCTCATCGTGTTCCTCGCGATCGCCGTCGCCGTCCAGGTCAAGCTCGACGACACCGGCTTCCAGCACGTCGTCACCCTGATCGTGTGGGTGCTCGCGCTGATCGGCATCGTGTGGTTCACGCTGCGCCCGTTCCTGGTCTGGCTGACCACGGTGCACGCGTTCACCGACCGCCGGCTGATCACCCGCAACGGCATCGTCACCCGCCGCGGCCACGACATCCCGCTGGCCCGGGTCAGCGACATCTCGATCGAGATCAACCTGATGGACCGGCCGTTCGGGTGCGGCAGCCTGATCATCGCCGACGCCTCCACGTTCGGGACGGTCCGGCTCAACGACATCCCCCACGTCGAGGCCACCCAGCGCCAGCTCAACGAGCTGCTCTACGACCTCCACGCCGGCCCCGACGCCCGCCGGGGCGAGGGCGTCTGACCGACGGCGTCCGACGAAGGTGTCCGACAACGGCCCCGAGCGGGCCATCCAGGGCGAGGAGCCCGAGCTCACCGCGGCCGAGGTCGCGCAGCAGGTGGGCATCCCGATCGACCAGGCGCGTCGGCTGTTCCGCACCCTCGGCTTCGCCGAGCACGGTGACGCCCGCGCCTACACCGCCGCCGACGTCGCCGCGCTTCGGATCCTCGCGCACAGCCCCGAGGGCCCGGTCGACCTCGACATCGCGCTCAACGTCGCGCGGGGCATCGGCATCACCATGGCCCGCCTCGCCGACTGGGAGGTCGGCGAGATCGTGCAGCACGCCGACGACGGGCTGCCGGACGGCCAGCACGCCGACGACCCCGGCGCCTGGGTGGCCGCGCAGCTGGGGGAGCGGTTCGAGAGCCTGCTGGTCTACGCCTGGCGCCGGCACCTGGCCGCCGCCGTGGCCCGGATGGAGTCGGTCCGTGCCCTCGACGACGACCCGCACACCACCGACCTCTCGGTGGGCTTCGCCGACATCGTCGGCTTCACCGCGCTGTCCAACGAGGTCTCGCGGGAGCGGATCGGCGAGCTGGTCGAGGTCTTCGAGGCCCGCTGCGGCGACGTGATCGCCCGGGAGAAGGGCCGGCTGATCAAGAGCATGGGCGACGCCGTGCTCTTCGTGAACGACGATCCGATGGCCGCGTTCACCACCGCCGAGGGGATCATCAACGTGATCGGCCGCGACCCGCGGATGCCCGACGTACGGGTGGGCCTGGCGACCGGCGGCGTGGTCCTGCGGCTCGGCGACGTCTTCGGCCCGCCGGTCAACCTGGCGGCCCGGCTGACCCAGGTCGCGCGCCGCAACCGGATCATCGTCGACCACGCCACGGCCGACCTGCTGCCGCCCGACCAGATCGAGTCGCGGCCGCTGCCGGCCCGCCCGGTGCGGGGCTTCGGGGTCGTCGAACCGGTCACCGTCCGGCGGGCATGACGCACGCCGTACGACAACCCGCGGATCCGCTAAAGCAAAATTCCGTCAATTCCACCTTCGCCGACGCCGTGGCGTCCTTAACTTGTGCACGTGATCGAGGTGCAGGATGTGCGGGTCGATCCCTCGACCCGACGTGCATGGCGCGGTGAGCGCGAGATCCTGCTTTCCCGCAAGGAGTTCGACCTGGTCCACGCGCTGATCGCGCGGGCCGGCTCGGTGGTCACCCGCGAGGAGCTGATGCGGGACGTCTGGGGCGTCACCTTCTGGACGTCGTCCAAGACGATCGACGTCCACCTGGGGTGGGTACGACGCAAGCTCGGTGACGACACCCGTCAGCCGCACCTGATCACCACGATCCGCGGCCAGGGGCTGCGCTTCGAGGTGGCGGACGCCGCCGAGGCCACCGGCTCGGCGTAAGCCCGCCTGCCCGGTTAGGGTTCGGCCGTGTCCACGCCTGAACTCAGCCCCCGGATCGCCGTCATCGGAGGCGGCCAGCTCGCCCGGATGATGGCCCAGCCGGCGGTCGCGCTCGGCGTTCCGCTGCGTCTGCTCGCGGAGGCCGAGGGCGTCTCGGCCGCGCAGGTGATCCCCGACCAGCAGGTCGGCGACTACCGCGACCTCGCCACGCTGCGCGCGATCACCGAGGGCTGCTCGGTGGTGACCTTCGACCACGAGCACGTGCCGACCGAGCACCTGCGCGCGCTCGCCGCCGACGGCGTGACCGCGCACCCGGGGCCGGAGGCGCTGGTCCACGCGCAGGACAAGATCGTGATGCGCGAGGCGATGACCCGCCTCGGCGCCCCGCAGCCGCGCTGGGCGGTCGTCGCGTCCGAGGCCGATGTCGAGGCGTTCGGGCTGCCGTGCGTGCTCAAGGTGTCGCGCGGCGGCTACGACGGTAAGGGCGTGTGGATGGTGCGCTCCCTCGACGACGCCGTCGAGCCGCTCGCCGCGGCCGCCGAGACCGGCGTCCGGTTGCTCGCCGAGGAGCTCGTCGACTTCCGCCGCGAGCTCTCCGCGCTCGTCGCCCGCGCCCCCAGCGGCCAGGCCGCGGCGTACCCGGTCGTCGCCACGCTGCAGGTCGACGGCGTCTGCCGCGAGGTGATCGCCCCCGCACCCGACCTCGAGCCCGAGGCCGCCACCGGCGCCCAGCAGCTCGCGCTCCGCATCGCCGGCGAGCTCGGCGTCACCGGCATCCTCGCCGTCGAGCTGTTCGAGACCGTCGATGCCGACGGCCACAGCCACGTGCTCATCAACGAGCTCGCGATGCGCCCCCACAACACCGGCCACTGGACCCAGGACGGCGCCGTCACCAGCCAGTTCGAGAACCACCTGCGCGCCGCGCTCGACCTCCCCCTCGGCTCGCCCGAGCCGCGCGCTCGCTGGACGGTCATGGTCAACATCCTCGGCGGCGACAACGACAACGTCGGGCGCCTGTACGACGGCTACCCGCACGCCCTCGCCCGCGACCCGCGACTGCGGGTGCACCTCTATGGCAAGGAGCTGCGGCCGGGCCGCAAGGTCGGCCACGTCAACGTCTACGGCGACGACCTCGACGACTGCCTCGAGCGCGGCCGGCACGCGGCTGCGTGGTTCCGGGGGGATCTCGGTAACGAGAGCGAGTAGGGCGCGCGGGCTGGTGGGCTCGCGGTGGGCTGATGGGTCGCGTTGTAACTCGGTGTTACCGCGCCTACCCGAGTGCTTCGTCATCTACCACGGTGCTGTGACCGGTCATGACCCTGTGGTGGACCCACGAACACCGAGTTACATGCCCCGCAGCCCGACCCCCTAGCCTTGCGCCCATGACTGCGCGCGTGGGCATCGTGATGGGCTCCGACTCCGACTGGCCGGTGATGAAGGCCGCGGCCGAGGCGCTCGAGGAGTTCGGCATCGCCTACGAGGCCGACGTCGTCTCCGCGCACCGGATGCCGGCCGAGATGCTGGCCTACGGGCAGGAGGCCGCCGGGCGTGGGCTGTCGGTGATCATCGCGGGCGCCGGTGGCGCCGCCCATCTGCCGGGCATGCTCGCCGCGGTCACGCCGCTGCCGGTGATCGGCGTGCCGGTGCCCCTGAAGTACCTCGACGGCATGGACTCGCTGCTCTCGATCGTGCAGATGCCGGCCGGTGTCCCGGTCGCGACCGTCGCCATCGGCGGGGCACGCAATGCAGGGCTGCTCGCCATACGGATCCTCGCGGCCACCGACCCCGCGCTGCAGGCGAGGATGACCGAGTTCCAGGCCGAGCTGAAGGCC
Source organism: Nocardioides ginsengisoli (assembly GCF_039537225.1). Lineage (NCBI taxonomy): Bacteria > Bacillati > Actinomycetota > Actinomycetes > Propionibacteriales > Nocardioidaceae > Nocardioides > Nocardioides ginsengisoli. Next base: position 273,017 of record NZ_BAABAC010000037.1, on the reverse strand, counting down.
GTCGCCGAGGCGAAGGGCGCCGTCGTCCGGGGGCAATGACCCCCGCGTCAGGTCAGACCCGCTTGCGCCACTCGATGGCCGGGCAGGTGTCCATCACCATGAGGACGCCGGCCTCGCGGGTGCGCTCGAAGGCCTCCTGGTCGAGGATGCCGAGCTGGAACCACACGCCCTTGGCGCCGATCGCGACCGCCTCGTCGGCGAACCGCCCGGCGTCCTCGGAGCGGCGGAAGACGTCGACCACGTCGACCGGGAAGGGAACGTCGGCGAGCGTGGCGTAGCCCTGCTCGCCGAGGACCACCGGTGCGGACGGGTGGATCGGCACGATCCGCTTGCCGCGCTGCTGGAGCAGCTGCGCGATCCGGTACGCCGTCCGGTCGGGGTTGCCGGACAGCCCGACGATCGCCCAGGTGTCGGCGCTGTCGAGCATGAAGTCGATGGCGGCGGGGTCGAGGTGCGCGGGAGTGGTCATGAAGACCCAAGGCCCTCGGCGGCGTGGTTCTTCCCGTTGCCACTGCCGTTGCCACTGCCGTTGCCACTGCCGTTGCCACTGCCGTTGCCACTGCCGTTGCCACTGCCGTTGCCACTGCCGTTGCCACTGCCGTTGCCACTGCCGTTGCCACTGCCGTTGCCCCTGCCATTGCCGGTCAGCGCGCTGCGGACCTGGTGCAGCACGTCCTCGACGTCGTACGGCGAGCTGGTGATGACGACCGTCGGCGCCGTCGCGTTGCCGGCGGCGGTGCGCATCGGCTGCAGCGCGAGGCCGAGGGAGTGCTCGAGCCGGGCCCGGGTGGCGGCGGCGTCGGCGGTCTCGTCGCGCAGCCAGTGCCGCAGCACGTGGTTGTGGGCGATGACGATGGAAGAGGCGACCAGCTCGGCCCGCAGCGGGCCGTCGGGCTCGGTGTCGAGCCAGCCGTGGACGTGCTGCGCGAAGAGCCGGACGTAGCGCTGCACGCTGGCGATCTCGCGGTCGCGGATGGTCGGGACGCTGCTGGCGAGCCGGTAGCGCGCCCGCGCGGTCGGCCCCTCGGCGAGGTAGTGCTCGAGCACGATCGCCGCGGCCTCCCGCAGCGCGTGGTCGCGCCCGCTCGGCGACGCCGTGGCGAGCCGGTCGTGGACGCGGCGCAGCAGCGCCTCGTGGTCGGGCAGGACGACGTCGTCCTTGGTGGGGAAGTGCCGGAAGAAGGTGCTCCGGCCGGTCCCGGCGCGGGCCGCGATCTCGTCGACGGTCGTGGCGTCGTAGCCCTGGCCCTCGAAGAGCTCGAAGGCGGCGGCGACGAGGCGCTCGCGGGCGGTGGCGGTCACAGGCATCAGGCTAGCTCGACGGAACGGAGTCTCATAGTTATGATACTGAGTACCGCCGTGTTGGAACCCGACCGAGGAGCTGTCGTGAGCGACTACCCGATGTACGCCCTGTCCGAGGAGCACCAGGCCATCCGCGAGGCCGTTCGGGCCGTGTGCGACGCCAAGGTCGCCCCCTACGCCGCCGAGGTCGACGAGCAGGCGCGCTACCCGCGCGAGGCCGCCGAGGCTCTGCTCGCCGCGGACTTCCACGCCCCGCACGTCCCCGAGGAGTACGGCGGCGCCGGCGCCGACGCCCTCGCGACCGTCCTGGTCATCGAGGAGATCGCCCGCGCCGACGTGTCGGCGTCCCTCATCCCGGCCGTCAACAAGCTCGGCTCGCTGCCGGTCATGATCGGCGGCTCCGAGGACCTCAAGAAGAAGTACCTCGGCCGCCTCGCCGCCGGCGAGGGCTTCTCGTACTGCCTCTCCGAGCCCGACGCCGGCTCCGACGCCGCCAACCAGAAGACCCGCGCCGTGCGCGACGGCGACGGCTGGATCCTCAACGGCACCAAGCGCTGGATCTCCAACGCGGGGGAGTCGGAGTTCTACACCGTCCTCGCCACCACCGACCCCGACGCGCGATCGAAGGGGATCTCGGCCTTCGTCGTCGAGAAGTCCGACGCCGGCGTCTCCTTCGGTGCGCCGGAGAAGAAGCTCGGCATCAAGGGCTCGCCCACCCGCGAGGTCTACTTCGACAACGTCCGGATCCCCGGCGACCGGATCATCGGCGAGGAGGGCAAGGGCTTCGAGTACGCCATGCGCACCCTCGACCACACCCGCGTCACCATCGCCGCCCAGGCCGTCGGCGTCGCCCAGGGCGCGCTCGACTACGCCCTCGGCTACGCGCAGGAGCGTCAGCAGTTCGGCAAGGCCATCGCCGACTTCCAGGGCCTGCAGTTCCTGCTCGCCGACATGGGCATGAAGGTCGAGGCCGCCCGCCAGCTCACCTACGCCGCCGCCGGCCGGTCCGAGCGCGGCGACAGCGACCTCACCTTCTTCGGCGCCGCAGCCAAGTGCTTCGCCTCCGACGTCGCGATGGAGGTCACCACGAACGCCGTCCAGGTGCTCGGCGGCTACGGCTACACGCGCGACTACCCCGTGGAGCGGATGATGCGCGACGCGAAGATCACGCAGATCTACGAGGGCACCAACCAGGTGCAGCGGATCGTGATGGCCCGGCAGCTGCTGGCGGGCGTGCAGAGCACGCTCTGACGCTCAACCGGTCGCCGTGGGTGACTCCGGCCGGGAGCCACCCGTCGGCGCGCCCGCCATCAGCGCGGTGATCGCCGCGCGGTCGCGTTCGCAGACGCTGCCCCAGCCGGGCTCGTAGCCGGCGAGCTCGCGCAGCGAGAGCGTCTCGCGCTGTGCGAAGAGGACCTCGATGTCGTCGGCGTCGATGAGTCCGGGATGCACGACGCCGCAGGTCTCGCTCACCTTGAGCAGGTCGCGGCGCAGCGTCTTGACGTAGTTGGCGTAGCGCACGGCCTTGAGCGCGGGGTCGAGGCCGTGGGCGAGCCATCGGTTCTGCGTGGCCACGCCGGTGGGGCAGGTGTCGGTGTGGCACTTCTGGGCCTGGATGCAGCCGATCGACAGCATCGCCTCGCGGGCGACGTTGATCAGGTCGCAGCCGAGCGCCAGTGCCACGACGGCGTTGTCGGGGAGGCCGAGCTTGCCCGAACCGATGAAGGTGACGTCGTCGGCGAGACCGGCGCGCGCGAACTGGGCGTACACCCGGGGAAATCCGACGCGGAACGGCAACGACACCGAGTCGGCGAAGATCATCGGCGCAGCGCCCGTGCCGCCCTCGCCGCCGTCGATGGTGATGAAGTCGACGCCGCGCCCGGTGCTCGCCATCTGTGCGACGAGGTCCGCCCAGAAGTCCGTGTCGCCCACCGCGGCCTTGATCCCGACCGGGAGTCCGGTCTCGTCGGCCAGCAGTTCGACCCAGTCCAGCAGGCTGTCGACGTCGGAGAACTCGGCGTGCCGCGAGGGGCTCACGCAGTCCCGGCCCTGCTCGATGCCCCGGATCGCCGCGACCTCCGCCGTCACCTTCGCCCCGGGCAGCAGTCCGCCGAGCCCCGGCTTCGCGCCCTGGCTGAGCTTGATCTCGATGGCGCGGACCGGCGCGCCGGCGACGACGTCCTTCAGCCGCCCCAGGTCGAAGCGTCCGCACTCGTCACGGCAGCCGAAGTAGCCGGTTCCGATCTGCAGCACCAGGTCGCCGCCGTTGCGGTGGTACGGCGACAACCCGCCCTCGCCGGTGTTGTGCAGGCAGCCGGCCAGCGCCGCGCCGCGGTTGAGCGCCACGATGGCGTTGGGGGAGAGCGACCCGAAGCTCATCGCGGAGATGTTGACCAGGGACTCGGGCCGGAAGGCGCCCGATCGCCCGCGCGCCGCCCCGAGGACCTTGGCCGACGGCAGCGGCGTCTCCTCGCCGGCGTGCGTGTGCGACGGCGGCGCCGTGTCGCCGAACGTGCGGTGCTTGATGATCGTGTAGCCCGCGGTGTGCTCGACGTCGTTGTCGGTCCCGAACCCGAAGTAGTTGTTCTCCCGCTTGGCCGAGGCGTAGATCCAGCGGCGCTGGTCGCGCGAGAACGGGCGTTCCTCGTCGTTGCCCGCGACGACGTACTGACGCAGCTCGGGGCCGACGGCCTCCAGCAGATAGCGCGCGTGACCGAGCACCGGGAAGTTGCGCAGCAGCGCGTGCCGGCGCTGACGCAGGTCGCGCGCCGCCACCCCGGCGACGCCGGCGAGGACGGCGGCGGGGATGGCCCAGGCCCGTGCGTTCATGGTTTCTGCGCTACCCGCGAACGGTCGGGGCACCCCCGCGCGCGGCGGCGCCCCACTTTGTGTGGCCGGCGTCGGGTCGGGCTCGACATGATGCGCACCGCCTGGTCCGTGCCGATGCCGGTGGGGCCCGGCTCGGCGTCCCACCGTCCGTCGGGGCTGTGGCAGTGCGGGCCCATCTCGCGTTCCCACGGCTGTGCGATCCAGCCGGCTCGCGCAGAGCCTGGTCATCAGGTCACGCCCAGCCGCCCGGATCCCGGCGACGACGCGCTCCTCTCGGTGCTCGCAGGAGCCGTGCCCCTGAACTGCGCCTGCGATCAGCGCGCGCCCCGCGACGAGGGCGGTGACCACCAGGGGGATCGCGGCACAGGCCCATCGTCGGCGGTGGGGTGGGGTGCGACGGCAACCCGCGGTTCACGGGGACGGCGGGCCCGCGATGCCCCACCGGATCGGTAGCGCACGGCGGCGGTGAGCGACCGGGGGTCGCCAGGGCGACCCGTAGACCTGAAAGCATGGCGCCATGGACGACCTGCGGACCCTGCACCGCACGCTCGACCTGTGTCTCAAGGTCGGCGAGGTGCTGCTCTCCTCCGGAGCCGGCGCGCCCGACGTGGTGGCCACGATGCGCGCGCTGGCGCGGGCGCTCGGGGTGCGGCACACGCAGGTCGACGTCACCTTCACCTCGCTGGCGATGAGCGTCCAGCAGGGGCTCGACGAGCCGCCCGTCGTCCAGCTGCGCGCGGTGACCCAGCGCGAGATCGACTACGAGGACCTGACCCGCGTCGACCATCTCGTACGACGCGCGGTCGCGGGCGGGATCGACCTCGAGGAGGCGCGGACCGAGCTCGCCCAGATCGTCTCGTCGGGGCACGCCCGGCCACGCTGGGCGGCCACCATCGGGTGGGGCGTCATGTGCGCGGGCGTCGGGCTGCAGCTCGGCGGCAACCTGGTCGTCGTCCTGGTGGCGTCGCTGGCGGCGATCTGCATCGACCGGCTGCAGGTGCTGATGACCCGGCGCCGGCTGCCCGGCTTCTACCAGCAGGTCGCGGGCGGCGTCGTCGCCACCGCGCTGGCCGCGCTCGGCACCCGGCTCGCCGAGCCGTGGGTGCATCTCAACGCATCGCTCGTCGTGACCGCGAATATCGTCATGCTGCTCGCCGGCATCGGCTTCATGGGCGCCGTCCAGGACGCGCTCTCCGGCTTCTTCGTCACCGGCGGCGCCCGGATCCTCGAGGCGGTCCTCGCCACCGCCGGCATCATCGCCGGCGTCAGCGGCGGCCTGTCGCTGAGCGCGGCGATCGGGCTGGAGGTGCCCCGGCTGACCCTGCCGCGCTTCGACCTGGTCGGCATCACCGCGGTCGCGGTCGGGGGAGCGGTGGGCGCGGCGGCGTTCGCCTTCGCGTCGTACGCACCGTTGCGGACGCTGCTGCCGGTCGGCGTCCTCGGCGGCGTCGGCATCGCCGCGACCGAGACCATGGCCCACGCCGGCTTCGGTCGGACCTGGGCGGTCGGGCTGTCGGCGTTCGTGATCGGCCTCTTCGGCTACACCGTGGGGCGTAGGTTCCGCGTGCCGCCCCTGGTCGTCGTGGTCTCGGCCGTCGTCCCGATGCTGCCCGGTCTGTCCATCTATCGCGGCCTCTTCCTGCTCGGCGACCAGGGCGGCCAGCAGGTCGCCCAGGGCCTGCTGGCGATGGTCACCGCGGCGTCCGTCGCGATCGCGCTGGCGTCCGGCGTGATCCTCGGCGAGTACGTCGCCCAGCCGGTCATGCGCGAGGCCCGCCGGGTCGAGGCGCGGCTCGCCGGTCCGCGCCTGGTCGGCGTCACCCGGACCCGGCGCAAGCGCCGCGGATCGACCTCCTGAAAAAGTCGCGTCACCGTGCGTAACGAAAGCCACAGCCACCCGTTGGGCCGGTAGTTCGTCCCGCCGGGACGGTCTGGGGGAACAGGTCCACATCTTTTCGGGAGATGAGGTCAGATGGCTCGACTGCTGGCTCTGCCGGGTGCCGTGATGGCGCTCTTCGTGCTGCTCCTGGTGTCTCCACCGGGCGCCCGCGCCGACGACTACGTGCCCACCGTGCCCACCGGCTGTCACCTCAGCGTGCCGGCGACGGTGGTCGGCGACCACGTGATCATCCGGGTCCGGATCAGTGCCGCCAGCGGTACGCCGACCGGCCAGGTCGCGGTGACCATCCCGCGCAAGCCCGACGCCTGGACCACGACCGTCCGCTACGAGGGCACGCCGCTGCGGCTGGTCGGGCCGAAGCTGCCCAAGGGCGACCACGTCGCGACCGTCGTCTTCACGCCCGACGACCAACGCTTCTCCGGCTGCCGCGACCGCGCCCCGTTCAAGGTCGGCGGCGTCGGCGGCGACGACACCGGCAGGGGCGGGGAGAACCTGCCCAACACGGGTGGTCCCCACCTCATGTGGGTGATCGCCGGAGCCGGACTCCTCCTGACCGGGGGCGGACTCGTCGAGCGGGGCCGGCGCAAGGCCTGAACGGGGCCCGGGGCCGGGCCGTGACGCCGTAGGCTGCGTCGCGTTGGGTGGGGTGGGGCCCGCCTGACGCGCCCCTGAGGAGGGAAGATGACGCAGACCGACGAGCCGATCGCCGAGTCCGGCGCCGACGGGCCGGTGCGCCGGCGCCGCTCGCGACCGTCGAGCAGCAGGGGCGGCAAGCGAGCCGCGCCGACCGGACGGCGGATCTCGTTCTGGGTGGGCTGCGGCCTGATCGCCGCGGGCCTCGCCGTCCTCGCCTGGGTGGCCTGGCAGTTCTGGGGCACCAACTGGCAGTCGGGCCGTCGTCACACGCAGGTCGAGCACGCGCTGCAGTCCGGCTGGAACGACGGCCAGGACGTCGTCCGCACCGAGTTCGGCAACGCCAGCGCGATCCTGCACGTGCCCCGGTTCGGCAAGGACTTCTCCGTCCCGGTGCTCGAGGGCTCCTCGCCCGAGGTGCTCGCCGCGGGCGTCGGGCACATGGCCGACACCGCCCAGCCCGGCGCCGACGGCAACTACGTGCTCGCCGGCCACCGGGTGACCCACGGCGAGCCGTTCGCCAAGTTCCCCTCGCTGCGCGCGGGCGACAAGGTCATCGTCGAGACCCGCGCGGTGACGTACACCTACGTCCTCGACAACGGCGGCGAGGACCTGATCATCCCGTTCACCCAGACCTGGGTGCTCGACGCCAAGCCGGTCAACCCCAAGGGTGGCGTGCAGCCGCGGGCCGACGCGGGCACCAAGCTGATCACGCTGCTGACCTGCTCGGAGATCTTCCACACCGACAACAGATCGGTGGTTTTCGGACACTTGGTGGGCCAGACGCCCAACAACCGGTGAGGGTCCACTAGGATCCTGAGCAACGCATGCCCGTCCTTGAACGCGGGTCATTGCATGGGGAAAGTTCAAGGGAGGCATACGTGCTCAGGAAGCTTGCTGCGCTGGCGACGATGGTCGCCGCGTCCGTCGTCGCGCCGGTCGGGTCAGCCCACGCCGACGACTACTCGCCGAAGATCCCGACCCAGACGCGGATCCAGGTCGTCGTCGGCGACCCGGGGCAGCCGATCACCATCAAGGTGGGCTCGAGCGCCAACTACCCGACGCCGCCCGAGGGCGACATCGCGGTGCGGATCTCCGGCCAGAGCTCCTCGGCCCGCGCGGCACGCTCCGCGGCCGCGGCGCCGATCTTCAGCACCACCGTGCACTTCGTCGACAAGACGATCAGCATCGAGGGGCCGCGGCTGCCGAAGGGCACCTACCTCGGCACCGCCCACCTCACCCCCGACGACGGCGACCTGTTCCTGCCGTCGTCCGACACCACCGAGTTCCGCGTCGGCGCGGTGCCCGGCGGCGAGGGCGACAACAACGGCAACCTGCCCAACACCGGCGGCCCCGACGTGATGTGGCTGCTCCTCGGCGGCGGCCTGCTCGTCGCCGGCGCGGGTGGCGTCGGCTTCGGCCGGCGCCGCAGCGCCCCGGCAGCCGCCTGAGCCCTCTCGCGAGCTCATCCCCTGCATCAGCTCCGGCCGTCCTCGTGAGAGGGCGGCCGGAGCGGCTTTTCGGGGGCTAGGCTGATCGGAACCTGTTCTACTCACTGGAGGTTCCGATGCCCTCGCTGCGCTGCCCCTGCGACACCACCCTGCGCGCCGACACCGACGACGAGCTGGTCGAGAAGGTGCAGGCGCACCTCGCGGCCGAGCACCCGGGGCGCGAGTACAGCCGGGAGGAGATCCTCTTCATGGCGATGTGACCCGCGGCTGAGGGTCACACGATCGGCGGCAGCTCCGACGCCTTGCCGGTGAAGGACGGCGTCCGCTTCTCCATGAAGGCCGCGACGCCCTCCTTGCCGTCGCCGATCGACGTCCAGAACATCGCCAGCGAGTCGGTCAGGTGCGCCTCGAGCGGATCGGCCGCCGCGCTGTTGCGGTAGAGCATCTGCTTGGCCAGGCCGAGCGCCACGGGTGAGCGGTCCGTCACGAACGAGCGGGCCAGCTCGTACGCCGCCGGCAGCAGCTCGTCGGGCTCGTGGACGCTGCGCAGCAGCCGTCCGGCGAGCGCCTGCTCGGCGGTGAGGATGTCGGCGGAGTAGACCCACTCCAGCGCCTGCTGGATGCCGACGATCCGCGGCAGGAACCAGGTGGAGCACGCCTCGGGCACGATGCCGAGGCGACCGAAGACGAACCCGATCCGCGCCTTGGTCGAAGCCAGGCGCAGGTCCATGGCGAGAGTCATCGTGGCGCCGATGCCGACGGCCGGACCGTTGATCGCCGCGATGACCGGCTTGGGCAGCGCGTGGATGGCGAGCGTGATCTTGCCGCCGGTGTCGCGGACCCCGTCGGCGTACGGCGGCTCGTCGTACGACGCCCGGAAGTCGGCGGGCGTCGGCGTCAGCGACTCGTCGAGGCCGAAGACGTTGCCCTGCGCCGACAGGTCCATCCCGGCGCAGAACGCCCGGCCGGCGCCGGTCACGACGACCGCGCGGACCGCGTCGTCGCGGGCGTCGGTGGTGAACACCTCGAGCAGCTCGCGCGCCATGGTCAGGTCGAAGGCGTTGAGCGCGTCGGGCCGGTTGATCGTCAGCGTCGCGATGCCGTCGGCGTCGACGGCCCAGGTCAGGGTCTCGTACACGGGATCTCCTCGTCGGGGCGCCCGGCTCAGCGAGCCAGGCCGGTGGCGGTGCACATCGCCGGCGTGATCTCGCCGGTCTTGTCGGTGCTCACCTTCTCGAAGAGCTGGCCCGCACGCTGCTTGTCCCACGTGGTGTCGGCCCGGCTGAGCGGCACGGTGCACGACTTCTCGACCTTCGTCATCGCCAGCGCCCACTTCGCCGCGGTGAACGGGCCGGCGCCCTCGCCGAAGCGGAAGAAGTCGGGGACGGAGGAGTTGAGCTTCCAGTAGCGGATCGGGTTGAGCACCGACCACGGCGAGAGCACCTTCTTGCCGACCGCGGCCACGACCTCGCGCTGCTGCTGCACGCGGGCCAGGTCGGAGATCGGACTGTACTTGCGGGCCCGCGAGTAGGCCAGCGCGGTCGCGCCGTCGGCCTCCTGGCAGCCCTTCTTGACGTTGAGGCCCGACTCCTTGTCGCGGATCCGCTGCTTGGGGCAGATCTGGATGCCGCCGACCGCGTCGACGACGCCGACGAGTCCGCCGAAGCCGATCTCGACGTACTGGTCGATCCGGACGCCGGTCGCCTGCTCGAGCGTCTTCACCAGCAGCGGCGTGCCTCCCTTGGCGAAGGCCGAGTTGATCTTCGACGTCCCGAAGCCCGGGATGGTGAGCGGCGAGTCGCGCGGGATCGAGATCAGCGTCGTCGGCCCGTCGCCGGTGTGGAGCAGCATGATCGTGTCGGTGAGGGACGACGTCGCGTCGCCGGTGTGGAGCCGGCGCCGCTCGGCGCGGGAGAGGCCGGCGCGGGAGTCGCTGCCCACCAGCAGGTACGTCGTGCCGGGCTGCTCGGCCGGGCGGTCGCCCGACGGCTCGAAGGCGACCTTGTCGACCTTGCTCCACGTGATGATCGGCACCGCGACCAGGAAGACCGCCCAGAGCACGATCAGCGCCAGCACCAGCCGCACATAGGTGCGCGGACGCGACCAGCGGCTGCGGCGCGGCGCCGAGAAGGCGGGCTCGGCGCTGGCGCCGTACTGCTCGGCGGGAGGCAGCCGCGGCGGGGGAGGCGTCTGCCGGGGCGCGGTCTGCCGGGGCGCGGTCTGCCGGGGCGCGGTCTGCCGGCGCGCGGTCTGCCGGGGCGTGGTCTGCGGCGGGGGCGGCGGCGTGCTCGGGCGCTGCTGCACCGGGATCTTGCGGGTCGGTTCGGGGTCGCCGGAGCCCGACCGCCCCGACGGAGGAGATCCATACATCCAGTCGAAGTCGTCGCCACCGGAGCCGCTGCCACGCCCTGCCATGTCCATGACGCTACCGTCAGCAGGTGGCTACCTCCGGAGGGTGTTCGCGTGTCCCGCGCCCCGGGCACGCACCTGGCGGCGTTGGCGTCGCTCGCTGGACGACCCAGTACGGCTTCGCTCCGCCGCCTTGCCAGGCACGCACCCGGAGCACGGGCCACCATCGAACAACCTCCGGAGGTAGCCACCAGTGAGCGAAATCGTGGCGGCACGCACGCCGTCGTACTCCCGCATCGAGCTGGCCACGCTGACCTCGCGCGCACAGGCCAACCTGCTGGGCAACATCCACGGCGGCGAGGTGGTCAAGCTGGCCGACTCCACCGCGGGTGTCGTGGCGCAGCGCCACAGCGGCGGTCCGGCGGTCACGGCGGCCCTCGACGAGATGGCGTTCCTGGAGCCGGTGCGGGTCGGCGACATCATTCGGACCTTCGGCCAGGTCAACTGGGTCGGGCGCTCGTCGATGGAGATCGGCGTCCGGATCGAGACCGAGCCGTGGGACGCCGCCGGCGAGGTGCTGCACGTCGGCTCGGCGTACTTCGTGTTCGTCGCGGTCGACGCCGCGGGCCGCGGCCGGCCGGTGCCGGCGCTCGAGCCGGAGACCGCCGAGGACCGGCGCCGGATGCACGAGGCGGAGGTACGGCGGGCCCACCGGCTCGCGCGCCGCCAGGAGATCGACGCGATCCGCGCCCGCTCCTCGGCCTTGCCTCCTAGCGAGCGGCGACCTCGGTGAGCGCGGCCGCGACCGCGTCGACGGCGGCCGGGCGCGGGGGAGCGCCGTAGGTGGCGAGCTGGACCCGGCGGTGCGCGGCCAGCGGACGTCGTACGACGTCGCGGTGTTGGTGCGCCCGCAGCGCCAGACCGGGCAGGACCGTGACGCCCAGCCCGCTGGCGACGAGGGACTGCACGGCCACGTAGTCGTCGCTGGCGAAGGCGATCGCGGGCGTGAAGCCGGCGTCGGCGCAGAGGCTGAGCAGCTCGCGGCGGCAGCGCTCGCAGCCGGCGATCCAGCCGGTCGCGGCGTAGTCGGCGAGGTCGACGGGGCCCTCGGGCTCGCGGCCCTGGGGCGTGACCAGGTAGAGCGGGTCGTCGACGACGGGGACGACGGTGATCTGCTCCGGCTCGGGCCGGCCGGGGTAGGCGAAGGTGAGGGCGAGGTCGATCTCGCCGGCGCGCAGCAGTTCGTGCGCCTCCGGCGGCTCGGCCTCGACCAGGTCGAGCTCGATGCCGGGGTGGCAGGTGGCGAGCAGGCTGATCGCGTCGGGGACGAGCGTCGCGGCCCCCGACGGGAAGGCCGCCAGCCGGACCCGACCGGACTGCAGGCTGGTCGCCGCCGCGAGCTCCGCCTCGGCGCGGGCCAGCAGGCCGAGGATCTCCTCGCCGCGGCGGGCCAGGCGCTCGCCCTCGGGCGTGAGCCGGACGCCCCGCCCGACCCGCTGCAGCAGCACCGCCCCTGTCTCGGCCTCGAGCCGGCGCAGGTGGTGGGAGATGGTCGGCTGGCCGTAGTGCAGCGCCGCGGCCGCGCCCGACACGGTGCCGGTGCGGTGGACGGCGACGAGGGCCTCGAGGCGACGCAGGTCGATCACGCCGTCCAGCATAGATCGATGACATCGATTATTCTCCTCGAAAGGAACTATTGGACCGATGAGTGCTCGGTCGCCGACGATGGCCCCATGCTGCGCTTCGACGACGTCCTCGCCGCCGCCGACATCGTGGGCCGTGAGCTGCCCACCACGCCCGTGCAGGCCCACCCCCTGCTCGACCAGGCGCTCGGCCGCCCGGTCCTGGTCAAGCACGAGAACGTGCTGCCGACCGGCGCCTTCAAGGTCCGCGGCGGCGTCCACCTCGCGGCCCGGCTCTCGGACGACGAGCGTGCCCACGGCCTGGTGACCTGCTCGACCGGCAACCATGCCCAGTCCGTCGCGTACGGCGCCCGGCTGGCCGGCGTCCGCGCGACCATCGTGATGCCGGCCAGCGCCCCCGCGGCCAAGCGCGACGCGGTGCGGGCGCTCGGCGCCGAGGTCGTCCTGGTCGGCGCGAGCCTCGGCGAGGCGGGCGAGCACGCCCGTGCGCTGGCGGCCGAGACCGGCGCGTCCTTCGTCTGCCCGACCGACCCGCGGATCGTGCTGGGACATGCGACGGCGTACCTCGAGCTGTTCCGGCAGGCGCCCGACCTCGGCACCCTCTTCGTCCCCGTCGGCAGCGGCACCGGAGCGGCCGGAGCGTGCCTGGTGCGTGACGCGCTGGCGCCGGAGTGCCGCGTGGTCGGCGTCCAGTCGGCGGCGGCGCCGGCCGGCTTCCGGTCGTGGCGCAGCGGCCGGCTCGAGACCGCGCCGGCGACGACCCGGGCCGCGGGCCTGGCCACGACGACCGGCTACCCGCGGACCCAGGAGATCCTGCGCGGGCGCCTCGACGACTTCGTCCTGGTCGACGACGACGAGATCGACGCCGCGGCGCGGCTGCTCGCGACCTGCGCCCACACGCTCGCCGAGGGTGCCGGCGCGGCCTCGCTCGCCGGTGCGGTGGCGGCGGGCGACCTGGCCTCGGGCCCGGTCGCCGTGGTCTGCACCGGCGCCAACGCCTCGGCCGACGAGATCGCGCGGCTGGCCGCCGCGCCCGTCGCCGCCTGAGCGAACCGCGCCCCTTCGGCGGAGTGTCGCCGCCCGAGTGACGGGTGGGACTGGTGATACTGGGCGGGTGCAGCAGATCGGGGTGGACGAGCGAGCCGCGAAGGTGCGCTTCCGCCGGGCCTTGACGCTGATGGCGTTCACCCTGGTCGTGCCGGGGTCCGCGCAGCTCGTGGCGGGCAACCGCGACGTCGGGCGGCTCGCCGTACGGGTCTGGCTGGCCTCGCTGACCACCATCGTGGTGGTCGCGCTGTGGAGCGTCCTCGACCCGGGCTTCGCTATCGGCCTGGGCCTCAACGCGACCGCGATGCTGGTCATCAGGCTCTACCTGATCGTCGGCGCCATCGCCTGGGCGGCGCTCTTCCTCGACGCCTGGCGGCTCGGACAGCCGCTGAGCCTGCGGCTGCCGCACCGGCGCGCGGTGGTCGGCGTCAACGGCGTCCTCTGCTTCTCGGTCGCCGGGGCGATGCTCTTCGGCGCCCACCTGGCCGGCGTCCAGCGCGACCTGCTGACCATGTTCGTCAGCGGCGACCTGGGCGCGCCTCACGACGGCCGCTACAACGTGCTGCTCGTCGGTGGCGACTCCGGCACCGACCGGTGGGGCCTGCGCTCCGACTCGATGACGGTCGCCTCGATCGACGCCACCACCGGCAAGACCGTGATGATCGGCCTGCCGCGCAACATGCAGCGGTTCCCGTTCAAGAAGGGGAGCGTGCTCGCCCAGCAGTTCCCGAAGGGCTACGACTGCGACGGCTGCTACCTCAACGGCGTCGGCACCTATGCCGGCGACCACAAGGAGCTGTTCAAGAACTCCAAGTACCCCTCGATGGACGCGACCCTGATGGCCGTCGAGGGCGTCACCGGGCTCGAGATCAACTACTGGATGATGGTCAACCTGCGCGGCTTCGAGCGGCTCGTCGACGCCTTCGGCGGGGTGACGCTCAACGTCCGCGACCGGATCCCGGTCGGCGGTCTCGGCAAGGACGTCACCGGCTACATCGAGCCCGGCAAGCGCAAGCTCAACGGCCACGACGCGCTCTGGTTCGCCCGGGCGCGCGAGGGCTCCGACGACTACTCGCGGATGGCGCGGCAGAAGTGCGTGCTGAGCGCGATGCTGACCCAGATCAGCCCGCAGAAGGCGCTCACGAACTTCCAGGAGATCGCCCAGGCGTCGACGGCGATGATCAAGACCGACATCCCCGGCGGCGCGCTCAAGGCGTTCGTCCAGCTCGGCATGCGCGCGCGCAACCAGAAGGTCTCGACCGTCTCCCTCGTCCCGCCGCTCATCGACACCGCGCACCCGGACATGAACAAGGTCCACCAGCTCATCAAGGACGCCATCGACCGCGCCGAGGGCAAGGCCAAGCCGGTCGCCAAGCCGAAGAAGAAGCACCCTGCCGGCGGGCAGAAGGTCACCGGCGGGTCGATCGGGTCGCGCAACGACGGCTATGCCGCCAACCAGAGCGACGACGTCGCCGCCACCTGCTGACGGATCGGCCGAGGCCCGCGCGCTCCCGGAGCGCTAACGCAGAGCGCTACCGCAGCGAGCCGGGGGCGGCGATCGACGCCACCACGGCGTCGTACGTCGCCCGGTCGGGCGCCGCGACGATCCCGCCGGCCAGCCGGCGCGGGTCGAGCGGACCGCCGTCGTGGCGACCGATCGTGCCGCCGGCCTCGGTGAGGATGAGCGAGCCGGGTAGGTGGTCCCACGGCATCGAGCGGTTGTAGACCAGCGCCGCCGCGTCGCCCGCGATCAGGTGCGGGTAGTCGACGCCGCAGCAGGCCCAGGTGAGCTGGAGGGTGCCGAGCCCGACGAGGTCGCTGCCGACCCAGCTGCGCCGGGCGGTGCGGTAGGGCGCGGCGCCGTCGGGCGAGACAGTCAGTCGCTCGCCGTTGAGCCAGGCGCCCGCGCCGCGCTCGGCGACGTACGCCCGCTCGTGCTGGGGCTGCCAGATCCAGCCGCGCACGACCTCGCCGCCGCGGACCTCCGACACCATGACCGCGTGGTCGGGGGAGCCGTTGACGAAGTTCTTGGTGCCGTCGACCGGGTCGACGGTGAACGCGTGCTCGGCCGTCGCGAACCGCTCGAGCAGCGTCTCGTCGGCCGCCATCGCCTCCTCGCCCAGGACCAGCGCGTCGGGGTGGGCGGCGTGCAGCGCGGCGGTGATCAGTGCCTCCGACTCGTGGTCGGCGACGGTGACCAGGTCACCGGGGTTCTTCTCGGCGATCTGCTCGTCGGCCAGCGCCCGGAACCGGGGGTTGATCACCTCCGCGGCGACATCCTGCAGGAGCCTCAGCACGGCGTCGGTGTCCACGGCCTCCACCGTAGTGGGAGCCAGGGTGGCGCCTACCCTGGGGCCATGCGATTCACCGAGCACGAGCTCACCGCGGCGCTGACCGGGGCGGCGAAGCAGATCGTCGGCGCCGACCGCCGGCTCCGCAAACGCGGCAAGGACGCCGAGACGATCTGGGCCGAGATGGACCGCTATCAGCGCTTCCAGATCCTCGACGGCCTCGGCAACCAGATCCTCCCCGTGCTCGTCGCGCTCCCGGACGTCGACGTCGCGCCCGGCACCCGCCCGTCGTACGACGACCGCCAGGTCGAGGAGGTCGTCGCCTCGCTGCTCGGCGACGAGCTGGGCCGGCTCAAGCGGGCGGTCGTGCTCAAGGCGCGGGTCGCGCTGGTGCAGGTCGCCCTCGCGAGCGTCCCTCCCCGGCTCGACCCGGACGCGCTGATCGTGCCCGACAGCCTCTGAGGGCGACATTGATATAGTCGTGATATGAACGCGGTGCGTCGAATCCGCACGGAGGCTGGCCTGACCCAAGGCCAGCTGGCGGCGCGATCCGGCGTGGCCCAGCCCAATATCGCGGCCTACGAGTCGGGTGCGCGCCGGCCGTCGAAGGCGATGCTCGACCGGCTGGCGAAGGCTGCGGCACCTCTTCCCCACGAGTTGTTGGCCGACCGGCGACTCGACCTGCTGCGGATCGCCGCCCGCTATCGCGTCGAGGGCGTCCGGGTGTTCGGCTCGGCGGCACGGGGGACCGACACCCCCGACAGCGACGTGGATCTGCTCGTCAAGGTTCCGGCGAACGCCGGGATGATGACCGTCGCGGCGTTCGCTCTCGAGATCGAGGATCTGCTCGGCGTACCCGTCGACGTCGTCAGCGAGGCGGCGCTCGCTCGGGAGCACAGGATCCGCCGCGAGGCCGTCGCGCTGTGACGAGCCGCGACGAGCGCACCACGCATGCGCTGCGCGAGATCCTGCGACTGGCCGAGGTCGGTCGGCGGTTCGCCGCCCGGGGCCACGACTGGTACGTCTCCGATCCGGACAATGCGCCGGGTCTCGCAGCCGAGAGCCTCATCATCAAGGTCGGCGAGAACGTCGCCCGGGTGAGCGACGAGCTCAGGTCGGCCCACCCGGAGGTCCCGTGGCGCGTGATCAAGGACATGCGGAACCGGTTGGCGCACTACGACCAGGCGACCGACTACGAAGTCGTCTGGAACACCATCGACGGCGACTTCCCGCAGATCGCCGAGATGATCGGCCGGATTCTCGGGAGTACCGACCCACACGGATAGGGTCTGCTCCGTGCGTGTGCAGGCGGTCGTGGTGACCTTCAATCGGTTGGCGATGCTGCAGCGCCTCATTCCGCGGCTCCGCGAGATCGCCGGACTGGAGCGGATCCTGGTCGTCGACAACGCCTCCACCGACGGCACGGGGGAGTGGCTCGCCGGGCTCGGCGACGAGCGGGTCTCCCACGAGACGCTCGCGAGCAACACCGGCGGCGCCGGCGGCTTCCACCACGGGCTCGGCCGGGCGGTCCGCGAGGGCGCCGATCTGGTCTGGCTGATGGACGACGACGGGCTCCCTGCGTCCGACTGCCTCGACCTGCTGCTGGCGCGCGTCGAGCGCGACCGGCTCGACTTCTGCGGCCCGGCGGTGCTGGCCGAGCAGGACCCGTCGCGGCTGTGCTTCCCGATCCGGCTGCCCGGCGGCACCCGCGTCGTCCACGAGATGGCTGCCGTCGAGGCGGCTGCGCGCGACGGCCTGATCGACGACGTCGTCATCCCGTTCAACGGCGTCCTCGTCACCCGCGAGCTGGTCGAGCGGATCGGCCTGCCCCGCGAGGAGTTCTTCATCTGGGGCGACGACGTGGAGTACCTCTGGCGCGCCCAGAAGGACGGCGCCCGGATCGCCACCGTCGTCGACGCGCACTTCCTGCACCCGGCCACCGACGACCTCGGGACGCCGATGATGGGCGGCCGGACGACCTACAATCACACGCCGAGCGACCTCAAGCACTACTGCATGGCGCGCAACAACACGCTCAACCTGCGCGACTACCGCGGCTGGCCGTACGTGCTGCTGTTCTGGCTCAAGACCGTGTGGTTCTACCTGCTCACCCGGCCGCAGCCGTCGCGGATCCCGCTCAGCGCCCGCGCCGCACTCGCCGGCCTGCGCGGCGACTTCACCGGCCACCGGAGGTACCTCGCGTGAGCGCCGAGAGGGTCGCGGTCGTCGTCGTCACCTACAACCGCGCCGACCTGCTCGAGAAGATGCTCGCCGGGCTCGGCGGCCTCGACCGTGCGCCCGACGCGGTGTTCGTGGTCAACAACGCGAGCACCGACCAGACCCGGGCGGTGCTCGAGGAGAGCACGCTGCCGGGCCTCGTCGCCGTCCACGCGAGCGACAACCTGGGCGGCGCGGGCGGCTTCCGGCTCGGGCTGCAGACCGCCTACGAGCAGGGCTACGACGTCATGTGGCTGATGGACGACGACGTGGTGCCGGCCCCCGACTGCCTCACCCGGCTGCTCGCGGTCGACGGCTCCTGCCTGATCGCGGTCCGCGAGGACCGCACCGGCGCGCTGGTCGAGAAGGCCGCGCTCCGCTTCGACCTGCGCAACCCGCTCGCCATCCGGCCGAAGACGGCGAGCATCGACTCGACGTACGCCTCGCGGGCGGAGATGCCGGAGACGGTCGAGGTCGAGAACGTCGCCTTCGAGGGCTTCCTGGTGCGCCGCGACGTCATCGACCGGATCGGGCTGCCCGACGCGTCGTACTTCATCTTCTACGACGACGTCGACTTCGCGATCCGCGCCCGGCGGGCCGGCTTCCCGATCCGCGCGGTGCGCGACGCCGTCCTGGTGCGGCAGCTGGACTTCGACCAGCAGCACGACCTGGCGGGCTGGAAGGGGTACTACATGTACCGCAACCTGTTCGCCGTCCACTTCCGGTACGGCGAGAACCCGCTCGTGCGCGCCAAGCCGTGGCTGATCGCGCTGGTCGTCGTGACGCTCAGTCCGCTGCGCGGTGGTCGCGCAGAGGCCCGGAATGTGACGCGAGCGCTCCGGGATGCCCGGGGGATGCGGACGCCGCCCGCCCGCTGACCGGGTCGGCGGCCAGCCGCAGCCGCCAGCCCACCCGGTTGCCGGTGGCCACGCCGGCGAGCCAGACCGCGAAGGCGCCCAGTGCGGCGCCGGCGATCACGTCGACGAAGAAGTGCCAGCCCAGGTAGACGGTGGCGAGCACGGTCAGGCCGAGGAAGACCCACGAGCCGATCCGCACCCAGCGGTTGAGCCGGACCAGCTCGACGATCAGGCAGATCGTGACCATGATCCCGACGTGCAGCGACGCGAAGGCGGCGATCGTCTGCAGCGTGCCGGCCCCGACCGGGTCGGCGAGCACGGCGACGCGGTCGGCCCACATGCTCGTCTGGAGCCGGCTGACGTAGGTCTCGGGCAGCGAGGCGAAGGCGCTGGGGTCGGAGTAGATCGGCCCCACGGTCGGCACCAGCACGTAGAGGACGGCGCCGAGCGCCCAGTCGATCGCGACGGCTGTGACGTACCACTCACCGGCACGGGTGCGGCGGGTCCAGACCAGCGCGATCGCGATCGAGACCGGGACCAGCGCGATCCAGACGATGTAGACCGCGGAGAAGAAGTGGGCGGCCAGGCCGGTGCCGAACCACGCGTGCAGGACGGCGGCCGGGTCGTGGCCGGCGAGCAGGAAGCGGTCGACGTCGGCGAGCGGGGCGTCGTAGATCTTGTCGTGGACGAAGGGCGCCATGCTCTTGACGTTGCGGAAGGCGGCGTAGCAGAGGTACCACGCCATCACGCCGTTGAGCGCGAACCGCCAGTGCGAGGCCTGCCAGCGCTCCCGCATCACGGTGCGGAAGCCGCGCCCGAGCCGTCGTCCCCAGTCGCCGGTGGGCCGCCCGGCCGCCAGGAACATGCGCGGCACCACGTCGATGGCGATCGCGCCGAGCACGATCGCGGGGAACCGGATGTAGCCGGGGATCAGGCTGTCGGGGTCCTGGATGGGGATGTCCTCCATGCGGGAGAACACGACGGTCAGGACGGCGAGACCCAACCCCATGAGCCACGCCAGAGCAAAGGACGGGACGCCGCGACGCGTCTCCTGGTGCTGATCCACCAGAACAGGATATTCGGGTGGGTCGGGATCCATGTCACGCGCGTGCCAGATGTGTCTGGCGCCCCCCACCTCCGTAGACTCACCCGGCGTGACCCTCACCTCGACCAACCCCGACATCGTCGTCGTCGGCTCCGGCTTCTTCGGCCTCACCATCGCCGAGCGCTGCGCCGTCGACCTGGGGCTGCAGGTCCTCGTCATCGAGCGGCGCTCGCACCTGGGCGGCAACGCCTACAGCGAGCCCGAGCCTGAGACCGGCATCGAGGTCCACAAGTACGGCGCCCACCTGTTCCACACGAGCAACGAGCGGGTGTGGGAGTACGTCAACCGGTTCACCTCGTTCACCGGCTACCAGCACCGCGTCTACAGCACCCACGACGGTCAGGTCTACCCGCTGCCGATCAACCTCGGCACGATCAACCAGTTCTTCGACGCGGCCTACACGCCGGCCCAGGCGCGGGCACTGATCAAGGAGCAGGCGAGCGAGCTGGGCGACAAGGAGCCGGAGAACTTCGTCGAGAAGGGCGTCTCGCTCATCGGCCGCCCGCTCTACGAGGCGTTCATCGCCCACTACACCGCCAAGCAGTGGCAGACCGCTCCGGAGGAGCTCTCGGCCGACATCATCTCGCGGCTCCCGGTGCGCTACACCTACGACAACCGCTACTTCAACGACACCTACGAGGGCCTGCCGACCGACGGCTACGCCGCGTGGCTGGCGAAGATGGCCGACCACCCCAACATCACCGTCGTCCTCGACACCGACTTCCTCGCCGACGGCGTCGCCGACGAGTTCAAGGGCAAGGTGCCGGTGGTCTACACCGGCCCGGTCGACGAGTACTTCGGCAACAGCGAGGGCCGGCTCTCCTGGCGCACCGTCGACCTGATCCCCGAGGTCCTCGAGGTCGACGACTTCCAGGGCTGTGCGGTCATGAACTACCCCGACCCCGACGTCGACTTCACGCGCATCCACGAGTTCAAGCACTTCCACCCCGAGCGCAGCTACCCCGAGGGCAAGACCGTCATCGTCCGGGAGTACAGCCGCTTCGCGGAGGACACCGACGAGCCGTACTACCCGGTCAACACCGCCGAGGACCGCGAGAAGCTGCTCAAGTACCGCGACCTCGCCGAGCGGGAGCCAATGGTCCTCTTCGGGGGCCGCCTGGGTACCTACAAGTACCTGGACATGCACATGGCGATCGCGTCGGCGCTGTCCATGTACGACAACAAGCTCCGCCCGCACTTCGCCGACGGGGCCGAGCTCAAGAGCGGCGGGGTGGACGCGTGAGCGACAACCAGACCGCGACCGTGCGCCGCCTGCTCCAGCGCCAGATCCTGCCCGTCGACGGCGACGTCGACGTCCTGCCGCTCTACCTCGACCCCGATGAGGCCAACCTCGACGAGGACAAGTACGTCGTCGGCGGCTCGCGCGCGGCCAAGGAGCTCAACAACGCCTCGATCCGGCAGAAGACCTCCAGCGGTCGCGGCATCCGTCCCGACCAGCTGCTCTCGCGCACGGCGGTGCAGATCCCGTCGGGCGACAAGCTCTCCTTCGGCACCTACTTCAACGCCTTCCCGGCCAGCTACTGGCGGCGCTGGACCGTCGTCAGCGCGGTGACGCTCGCCGTCACCGTCCGCGGCGCCGGCGCGACCGTCATCGTCAACAAGTCGATGGCCAACGGCCGGCAGCAGAAGGTCGAGAGCGTCGTCACCGAGGCCGACGGCCCGACCACGCTCACCTTCGAGCTGCCGCTCGGCCCGTTCGTCGACGGCGGCTGGTACTGGTACGACGTCGTGGCCGGCCACGGCGCCGTGACCGTCGAGTCGGCGGAGTGGACCGCGCTGGTGCCCGCCGACCGCGCCGAGCACGGCACCGTCGACCTGGCGATCACCACGATGAACCGCCCCGACTTCTGCGCCGAGCTCCTCGGCCAGCTCGGCACGGCCGAGCTCGCGCCCTACCTCGACACGGTCTTCGTGATGGAGCAGGGCACCCAGCCGGTCACCGGCAGCGAGCACTTCCCGGCGGCGCAGGCGGGGCTGGGCGACAAGCTCCGGGTCATCGAGCAGGGCAACCTGGGCGGCTCGGGCGGCTACGCCCGCGGGCAGCTGGAGTCGGTCCGCAAGGGCACCGCGACGTACGCGATGATGATGGACGACGACGTGGTCTGCGAGCCCGAGGGCATCATCCGCGCGGTCACCTTCGGCGACCTGGCCCGCCGTCCCACGATCGTCGGCGGCCACATGTTCAGCCTCTTCGCCAAGAGCCGGCTGCACAGCTTCGGCGAGATCGTCCAGCCGTGGCGGTTCTGGTGGATGTCGCCGCTCGACACCTACAACGACTGGGACTTCGGCGCCCGCAACCTGCGCTCGGCGCGGTGGCTGCACAAGCGGCTCGACGTCGACTTCAACGGCTGGTTCATGTGCCTGATCCCGCGTGCGGTGATCGAGGAGATCGGCCTGTCGCTGCCGCTGTTCATCAAGTGGGACGACTCCGAGTACGGTCTGCGCGCCAAGGCGGCCGGCTATCCGACGGTCACCTTCCCGGGCGCCGCGGTCTGGCACGTGCCGTGGACCGACAAGAACGACGCGGTCGACTGGCAGGCCTACTTCCACCTGCGCAACCGGTTCGTCGCGGCCCTGCTGCACTCGACGTACCCGCGCGGCGGCCGGATGATCCGCGAGAGCATCAACCACCAGCTCGCCCACCTGGTCTCCATGCAGTACTCCACCGCCGAGCTGCGGCTGATGGCGCTCGAGGACGTGCTCGCCGGCCCGCACGCGCTGCACGCGATGCTCCCGACCCGCCTGGCGGAGGTCAACGCCTTCCGCAAGCAGTTCTCCGACGCCCAGCTGCACGCCGACCCCGACGACTTCGCGCCGGTGCGCCGCGAGAAGCCGCCGCGCAAGGGCAAGGACCTCACCGAGGTCCCGAGCCGCAAGTCGCAGCTGATCACCGCCGGACTGGCGCCGATCCGCCACCTGAAGAAGCCGCGGCAGCTGTCCCGGGAGTTCCCCGAGGTCGAGATCCGCGCCATGGACGCCAAGTGGTACCGCCTCGCGTCCTTCGACTCGGCGGTCGTGTCGATGAACGACGGCGCTTCCGCGGCGCTGTACGTTCGCGACAACGAGCGGTTCAAGGACCTGGTGAAGCGAACGCTCGCGATCCACTCCCGCTACCGCAAGGAGTGGCCCGCGCTCGCACAGCAGTACCGTGACGCGCTCGCCGACATCACGTCGCCGGAGGCCTGGGAGAAGACCTTCGCGCCCTGGACGGACGGAGCCGCCGATGACTGAGGCCGTCGCCGCGCAGCCCACCGAGGCTGACCTCCCGCCGCTCAAGGCCCCGTCGGCCGGCAACGGCCTGGTGGGGGTCTTCGAGCGCCGCTACCTGCTCAAGCTGCTGGTCTCCCGCGAGATCAGCGCGCGCTATCAGGGCTCGTTCCTGGGGTTGCTGTGGTCCTACATCAACCCGCTGTCGCAGTTCTTCATCTACTGGTTCGTGCTCGGCGCGATCCTGGGCCTGCACAAGAACGTCCCGCACTTCCCGATCCACCTGTTCGCGGCGCTGATCATCGTCCACTTCTTCACCGAGACCTTCGGCGCGGGAACCCGCTCGATCGCTCGCAACCGGGCGCTCGTCGTGAAGATGGCCATGCCGCGGGAGATGTTCCCCGTGGCGACCATGCTGGTGTCGCTCTACCACGTGATCCCGCAGGTCGTGATCCTGACGATCGCCTCGCTCGCCTCGGGGTGGCGCCCCGACATGGTGGGCATGGCCGCCTTCCTGCTCGGCCTGGCAATCATCGCCACCCTCGGCACCGCGGGTGCGCTGATGTTCAGCGCGGCCAACGTCTTCTTCAACGACTTCGGCAACGCGGTCAACGTGTTCAACCACTTCGTCCGCTTCGGCGTGACGATGATGTACCCCTACTCGCTGGTCCACGAGCGCTTCGGCTCGGCCGCGCAGTACTTCCTCTTCAACCCGCTCGCGGACGCCGTCCTGCTGTTCCAGCGCGCGTTCTGGTACGGCACCGTGCCGGCCCACGAGAAGTTCAAGGCGGTCATGCCCGACCACCTGCTGCTGATCGGCGTCGCCGCTCTCGCGGGCAGCCTGGTGCTGCTCGTGCTGGCGCAGTTCGTCTTCAGCCGGCTCGAGAACAAGATCCCGGAGCGTCTCTGACATGGCGAAATCGATCGTGGTCGAGAACGCCACGAAGTACTTCACGCTGCGCTATCACCGCACCTTCAAGGAGGTGACGGTCGCGAAGGCGAAGGGCCGCGACACCGGTCACACCTTCAAGGCGGTCGACGACGTCTCGTTCACCGTCGAGCAGGGCGAGTCGATCGGCATCATGGGCCTCAACGGCTCCGGCAAGAGCACCCTGCTCAAGCTCATCAACGGCGTCATGCGTCCCGACGAGGGCAGCATCCTCACCCGCGGCCGGATCGCCGGCCTGATCGCCACCGGAGCCGGCTTCCACAACCAGCTCTCCGGCCGTGACAACCTCTTCCTCAATGCCGCCATCCTGGGCATGGGCGAGGCCGAGATCCGGCGGAAGTTCGACTCCATCGTCGACTTCGCCGAGCTCGGCTCCACCCTCGACGGCCCGGTCGGCCACTACTCGTCCGGCCAGAAGGCGCGCCTCGGCTTCGCGATCGCGATCCACGTCGACTCCGACATCTTCCTCGCCGACGAGGTCCTCGCCGTCGGCGACAAGCCCTTCAAGGTCAAGTGCATGCGGAAGATGCGCGAGATCCGCGACAGCGGCCGCACCCTCTTCTACGTCAGCCACTCGCCCGGCTCGGTGATGAAGATGTGCAGCCGGGTCATCGTTCTCGAGCAGGGCAAACTCGGCTTCGACGGCGACCCCGCCGCCGGTATCTCGTACCTGCACTACGACGAGCCCGACGAGGACGACGAGCTGCAAGCCGACGACGACATCGCCAACGACATCTAGCCTGCCTTTGACGCGAGCGCATCTTCGCCGCCGTCGGGGCAGCAAGCTGTCGGAGGGCGGCTCTCGCCGCGCTGCCGCGCACGCAGTTGTCGGGGGCGCGGTGCAGGGCCGTTGGGCGGCCAGTCGAGGCCGCAGCGGCGTGCTGGCGTTGGGTTGCTTTCGCTGTCCCGGCCATCCCTTCCGGTCGGCGTGGAGGGCCGGCAGGCTGTCAGTTAAGTCGACAGATGCTCGAGGTCATCGCCACACGAGCTGTCTGACGAGTGGCGTTCGGAAAGGAGGCGGTCATGACCGAGGGCGGGAAGTTCCAGCGCTTCGACGTCGCCGACCATCTCGACGGCCTCGAGGATCTCGCCACCTATCTCGAGCCGGCGCTCGAGGAGTCGGCCGACGATCCGTCCGCGGTGCCGCGGGCGCTCGGGCTGCGCTTCGAGCTGCACACGGTCGCCTGATCCGCCTCTGATCCGCCTCTGATCCGCCTCTGAGCCGCCCCGACGCGCCCGATCGCGCCGGGGCGGTCTTTTCGCGTGCCCGCATGCCCTCAGACGTGGCGGGGGAGCGCCGATCAGAAATCTGGCAACGATCGGCGTGTCGACTGGAAATTACACGCTTGTAGTTACTCACCAGGTCTTCCCTGACTGATGTGACTCATGTGAAAGTTGCTACTCGTGTGACACCTTCCCCTGCACACACGTCTGGAGCTTGATCATGTCGCCGTACCCCACGGAGATCCCTGAGCGCACCCGCCGCGGGCGGTTCGTGACGCTCAGCCAGCAGGCGTTCGCGCTTGCCGTCGTCGTCGCCGTCCTGACCCCCGCTGCGCGCACGGTCACCATGGACGTCCGTCCCGCGCAGCCGACGGCGGCCGCCGTCGCGCCGGGCATGGCGCTGGAGTCGGCGACCATCCCGACGCGGGTGCCGACCGGCGTGGTCGACCCCAAGGTCGCGGAGTACTCGCTGACGGCGCCCACCGGCGCCGCGCGCGGGCGCGTCGCGCTGCGGGCCACGACCCAGGCGAAGGCCGGGGGAGGCGACACGATCACGAGCACGGCGCTGCCGGTGACCGGCTACGGCACGGTCGGCGTGACGTGGGCGCACGACGCGAAGGTGATCCCGGACGACGCCATCTCGGTCAAGGTCCGCACACGCACCGGCGCGAAGTGGAGCGGCTGGACGGCGGCGGAGTACCACGACGACCACGGCCCCGACCCGCGCAGCGCGGAGGGCCGCCGCTCGCGCCCCGGCACCGAGGCGATCGCGGTCGGCATCGTCGACAAGGTCCAGGTCAAGATCACCACCAAGAAGGTCGCGCCGGCGGACATGAAGCTCGCCGTCATCGACCCCGGTACGCCGACCGCGACCGCCAAGCAGCGGCCCGCGATCGACACCGCGCGGCTCGCGTCGGCGCGCACCACCGGCGACGTCCCGGCCACGACCGGCACCACCGGCACCACCGGCACCGACACCCCGGGCACCGACCCGACCGGCACCGACACCACCGACACCACCGGCGACCTGGCGCTGCAGTCGGCGACCTACACGCCGAAGCCGCAGATCTACTCCCGCGCCCAGTGGGGCGCCGACGAGCGGATGCGCGACGGCTCGCCGCAGTACTACGAGGTCCGCGCCGGCTTCGTGCACCACACGGTCAACGCCAACAACTACACCGCGGCGCAGGTCCCGGGGATCATCCGCGGCATCTACAGCTACCACACCCGCTCCCGCGGCTGGAGCGACATCGGCTACAACTTCCTCGTCGACCGCTTCGGCCGGATCTGGGAGGGCCGCGCGGGCGGCGTCGACCGGCCGGTGGTCGGGGCGCACACCCAGGGCTACAACAACTACTCGTTCGCGATGTCGGCGATCGGCAACTACGACATCGCCCAGCCCAGCAGCGCCATGGTCAACGCGTACGGCGCCCTGTTCGCCTGGAAGCTCTCGCTCCACGGCGTGAGCGCGACGGCGACCAGCCAACTGCTCGGCACCAAGACGTTCAAGGCGATCAACGGCCACCGCGACGCCGGCAAGACGGCGTGCCCCGGCAAGTACCTCTACGCGCAGATCCCGAACATCCGCACGCTCGCGGCGAAGGCACAGAAGGGCTGGGCCGGACGCGACCTGCTCGGCAACTACGTCGGCACCGCCAACCCCGACATCCTCATCCGCAAGGCCGGCAACGGCCGGCTGATGTTCCTCGACACCAAGCGCGTCGGCACCTCGTGGCGTACGTCGGGCCGGATCCTCACCAACGTCTACGTCCCGTGGGCCTCGCAGATCATGCGCGCCGGCGACTGGGACCGCGACGGCAACAACGACATCATCGCGATCCGGGCCAGCGACTCGGCGGCGATCCTCTACCGCGGCAACGGGCGCGGGCAGTTCTGGCCCGGGTACGCGATCGGCACCTTCAAGAACGTCAAGCTGCTCGCGGCGGTGGGCGACGTGACCGGCGACGGCTACCCGGACTTCATGGGCCAGCCGAAGGGCGACCGGATGCGGATCTACCCGGGCAACGGCACCAAGGGCTTCCAGGCGAGCTACGCCGCCTACAGTGCGGTCGCCGGCACCCAGCAGATCGGCGTCGGCCTCTGGGACACCGACGGCGCCCCCGACAGCCTGGTCCGCAACGGCGGCTCGCTCATCGCCTACAAGGGCAACGGCCCCGGCGGCTGGAGCGCGGCCGCCACGGTCAAGGTGTACGCCGGCGCATGGGACTGGATCATCGGACTCGGCACGATGCCCGGCACCACCACCAAGATGCTCGCCGTCCGCGACAGCACGACGAAGACCGTCTCGCTGGTGCCCGTGGTCAACGGCAAGATCAGCCCGGCCATCCCGGTCACCACGCGAGCGGCGTTCGACCTGGCGGGCTAGCGCCCGACCGAGAAGGCTTGTCCTGGTCGTTCAGGCGGGGAAGCGGGCCGTGGCGTGCTCGGCGACGTAGGTCGCCTCGAGACGCTCCGGCTCGGCCCGGGCGACCAGGACGAGTGAGCCGCCCAGAGTGAGCGGCTCACTCACGATCGCCGGCTCCTTCACGGGGTCGGCGACGGACAGGAGGCGGCCGCTGCCGACCAGACGGCCGGCGGCCGCCTCCTGCCAGAGCTCTCCCTGACTGACCACGACCCCGTCGACGACGTACGCCGCATCGTCGGCGGTCGGCGGGTCCCACGGCGTGAAGGCGTCCGGCTGGGACCAGATCTCGACCCCCACGTCGTGGACGCCGGCCGGCACCGGCTCGGCGAACCGGACGCCGAGCGGCAGCAGCGCGCAGGCCAGCACGATCAGGCCGGGCGCGCGGGACGCCCAGTCGGGCAGTGTGTCGGGACCGCAGACGACGACGGCGAGCTCTGCGTCGTCCGTCGGTACGACGACCAGCCCGGCATTCCAGGCGGCGCCGAGGAAGACGGTACTCAGCCAGTGCGGCGGCAGGTCGATCGCGATCCGGTCGCCGCGCTCGAGACCCAGCTCGTCGACGAGCAGCGAGCCCGCCTTCGCCACCCAGTTGGCCCAGGTGGTCGCGGAGAGCTCGACGCGCTCGCCGCTCGCGTGGTCGTAGAAGGTGACCAGCGGCCGGCCCGGATCCTGGCGCAGGCGCTGACTGAGGACGGCGGCGAAGGTGGTCACGAAGGCAAAGATAGGGTGCGGCGCATGGTCGCTGACGAGATCCCTGGGTTCTGGGCCGTGGTCCCCGCCGGCGGCGCCGGAACCCGCCTCTGGCCGCTGTCCCGGTCGGGCTCGCCGAAGTTCCTGCACGACCTCACCGGCTCCGGCCGCTCCCTGCTGGAGCAGACCCACGACCGGCTCGCGCCGCTCGTCGGCGACCGGCTGCTCGTGGTGACCGGCAAGGCCCACCGCGACGCCGTCCGCGAGCAGCTGGCCGAGCTGCCCGACGACGCCGTCGTGGCGGAGCCGTCGGCCCGCGACTCGATGGCCGCGATCGGCCTGGCCGCCGCGATCCTGGAGCGTCGGGGCGCCGAGGTCATGGGCTCCTTCGCCGCCGACCACGTCATCGACGACCCCGAGGGCTTCGGTGCGGCCGTCGCCGACGCGGTGGCGGCGGCCCGAGAGGGCTGGCTGGTCACGATCGGCATCGAGCCGACCTTCCCGTCGGCGGCGTTCGGCTACATCCGCCAGGGAGACGGGCTCGCGGGCCACCCGTCCGCGCGGCGGGTCGTGGAGTTCGTCGAGAAGCCATCGGTGGCGGTCGCCGAGGAGTACCTCGCGACGGGCGCCTACCGTTGGAACGCCGGCATGTTCGTGGTCCGGCCCGACGTCCTGCTCGATCTGCTCGCCGAGCAGGACGCCGACTTCGCCGCGACCCTGCGTGCCATCGCTGCCGAGCCGCACCGGCTCGCCGAGCTGTGGGACACGCTGCCCAAGATCGCCATCGACCACGCCGTCGCGGAGCCCGCGGCCGCCGCGGGGCGCGTGGTCACCATCCCCGGCGCCTTCGGCTGGGACGACATCGGTGACTTCGACTCCCTCGCCACGCTTCTCGGCGACGCGAAGGACGCGACCGTACTGGGCGACGCGTCGCTGACCCAGCTGCTCGGCGCGAGCGGAATCGTCGTCCCCCAGGCGGGCCGGATGGTCGCCGTCGTCGGCCTCGACGACGTCGTCGTGGTCGACACCCCCGATGCGCTGCTCGTCACGACCCGCGCACGGGCCCAGGACGTGAAGCAGGTCGTCGCGGCCCTGAAGGATCAGGGCCGCGACGACCTGGTGTGAGTCAGCGGGAAGGGATCAGTACGCGTAGGGCTCCGGCGCGTCGGTGAACGGGTACTTGTCCATGAAGGACTGAAGGGCGGCGCCGCTCACGTCGGAGCAGTACTGCCAGGCGCCGTACTGCTTCTGGGTCTTGGGGTCGACCCGCCAGTGGGTGAACGCGATGTGCTGGCCCTTCGGGAAGTCCTTGCCGACCTCCTTGGCGTCCTTCGCGGTCCACGGCACGGCCTTGAACTTCAGGCGCTGGTTGGTGTCGTTGGCGTCCATGATCTTGGCGATCGACTTGATCGCGGTGATCTCGCCGGTGTCGTCGGCGGCGTGCTGGTCGTACCAGAGGATCGTGTAGCCGTGCTCGCTGTTGTGGATCAGCGACTCGAGCTCGGGACGGCTCGACGAGGTGTAGAAGCGGTCGGCGATCGGGGCGGGCGCGATGCCGGCCTCGTTCCAGTGCGGGCCGAACGCCGGCGGGGCGTCCTTGTAGGAGACCTGCTGGCCGGTGGGGACGTGGTCGCCGCTGCCGGTCGCGTCCTTCTCGGTGACGTCGCCGCACACGGAGGCCTTGGCACCGATCTCGGCGACCGACTTGCCCTTCCACTTCTGGGTGTCGATCATCTCGCGGACCTTGGGGTAGGCCGCCGCACCGATGATCAACACCGCGACGAGGACGCACACGCCGACGATCGCCATGCCCTGGCGCCGCTGGGCGCCCTTCTGCTTGCGGCGGATCTCCTCGATGACCTGCCGGCGGTCAGCCTTGGCGGTCTTGCTGGACTTGCCCACGTGCGGAGTACCTCGTCTTCGTGGTGGCGACGGAACGCGGTGAGTCTACGGAGTGACCGGGCGAAACCGCAGGTCGGTGCCAAGATCGCTGTCATCCTCGGCCGCCCAGCCGTGGGCGAAGGCGACGATGTCGGCGGCCGCCCGGCGGCTCGCGTCGGCGTGGACGGCGCCGGCGCCGGCGGTGCGCGCGGTGATCCCGGCGCGGCCCAGCGCGTCGACCAGGTCGTCGGCGCCGACGGGGGAGCCGAACGGGACCCGGCCCTCCGGCCGCGCGGCGACCGCCTGGATCACGGCCTCGCGGGCGCCGTACCCGAACAGGTCGGCGCCCTCGGCCCGGATCAGCGCCCGGGCGCCGGGCCCGTCGTCGCCGGCGGGGAGGACCAGGTCGGCCCGACCGCGGACGACGGCGCACGGGCGCGCGCCGAGCTTGCCCTGCGCGAGCTCGACGGCGGACGCCAGCTCGTCGGCGACGGCCGGCGCGGTGACGGCCAGCTCGTTGCCGTGGGCGTCGACCCGGCCGGCGAAGGACTCCAGGACCTCGATGCCGGCCGCGCCGATTGCGATGTCGGTCTGTCCCTCGCGCCAGGCGCGGCCGGCGGTGTCGGTGACGATCACCCCGATGTTGACGCCGCGGCTCTCGGCGACGCCTGCGCGCAGTCGGCGGGCGGAGGCATCGGGGTCGAGCGGCAGCAGGACGACGGCGCCCAGCTCGACGTTCGAGGCGTCGACCCCGGCCGCGGCCATGGTGAGGCCGATCCGGTTGCGGACGATCCGGGTGCCGCCACGACGGGCCACGAGCCGCGCGGTCTCGGCCTCCACCCAGGCCTCGCGGTCGCCGGTGACGACCCGGCCCTCGGCCTTGCTGACGACCTTGCTGGTGACGACGAGCACGTCGCCGTCGGTCAGAGCGTCGGGGCCGAGCGCGGTGAGGAGGACGTCGGCGAGGTCGTCGCCGGGACGGATCTCGGGGACGCCGTCCGGCGCGGCGACGTACAGCTCCATCAGCGGACCAGGTCGATCGCGGCGGCGGCCATCGCGGCCGTCGCGTCGTGGTCGGTCATCATCAGCGGCACCGCGGCCGCCGTGATGCCGGCCGCCTCGAGCCGGGCGACCTGGGCCGCGTCGCGCTCGTCGATCAGCCAGCCGTCGAGGACGCCGCCGGCGCTGCGGGCGCCGTAGTTGAGGCCGACCCCGGCCGCGCTCACCTCGACGCCGATCGAGGTCAGCATCTGCTGGGCCATGCCGCGGACGTGCGTGTCGCCGACGATGGGGGAGAGGCCGACGACTTGCGCGGACGTCGACCGCACCGCGTCGCGGATCCCGTCGACGCCGAGGATGGTGCCGACCGACACGACCGGGTTCGACGGCGGCAGGATCACCAGGTCGGAGCCCGCGATCGCCTCGACGACGCCGGGCGCCGGCGTGCTCTGGTCGAGGCCGACGAAGACGACCTGCTCGGCGGGGACCTCGGCGTGCAGCCGCACCCAGTACTCCTGGAAGTGCACGACCCTGCGGCCGCTCGGGGACGTGTCGTCCGCCACGGCGACATGGGTCTCCACCCGGTCGTCGGTCATCGGCAGCAGGGTCAGGGAGTCGCCGTACGTCGGGGCGAGCCAGCGGCGGCACAGGGCCTCGGTGACCTTCGACAGCGGGAATCCCGCGTCGAGCATCTGGGTCCGGACCAGGTGGGTGGCGATGTCGCGGTCGCCGAGGCCGAACCAGGTCGGCTCGACGCCGTACGCTGCCAGCTCCTCCTTCGCGCTCCACGTCTCGGCCCGCCGTCCCCATCCGCGCTCGAGGTCGATCCCGTCGCCGAGGGTGTACATCACCGTGTCGAGGTCGGGGCAGACCTTGAGGCCGTGGATCCACCAGTCGTCGCAGTTGTTGGCGATCACCGTCACGTGGGCGTCCGGGGCGACACCGGGTAGGGTTTCGGCGGCGATGCCGTGGAGGAGGCCCTGCAGGAAGCGGGCCCCGCCCATGCCGCCGGACAGGACGGTCAGGTTCCGCAATG
This sequence comes from Nocardioides ginsengisoli, assembly GCF_039537225.1. Taxonomy (NCBI): domain Bacteria; kingdom Bacillati; phylum Actinomycetota; class Actinomycetes; order Propionibacteriales; family Nocardioidaceae; genus Nocardioides; species Nocardioides ginsengisoli. The sequence goes on along the minus strand of NZ_BAABAC010000037.1, from coordinate 240,961 downwards.
CCGGAGCGGCTGTCACGTCAGGTGTCGATTCCACAGGGGACAACTGTGCCCTGCCCGTGCGACGCAGTCTGCACGGGGCTGCCTATAGCAGATTCGACCTTGACTGTTTGGATATGACACGTATGTAATTCCAGTAGTGTCGTTCGGGGCACTGGGTCGAGTCGTAAGGGGCGAAATCGTGAGGGAACTGTTCCTGGTCGAGGCAGATTCCGACGAGCTGGGGTGGCAGGAGCGTGCGTTGTGCGCTCAGACCGACCCCGAGGCGTTCTTTCCTGAGAAGGGAGGATCGACGCGTGAAGCCAAGAAGGTCTGCCAGACCTGCGAGGTCCGCGTCGAATGCCTCGAGGCGGCGCTGGGCAATGACGAGCGCTTCGGCATCTGGGGAGGCTTGTCGGAGCGTGAGCGGCGCAAGCTGAAGAAGAGGGCGGTCTGACCATCTGACGAGAGCAACGGCACGTTGCCGATCTGCGCTGACGGTTCGCCCCCTTCTTGCCGCCAGACGTAGGGTCAAGCCTCGTGTCGGAGCAACAGCCGGAGGTCGCCTGCCTCCTCGTGAGTCACGACGGAGCGTCCTGGCTGCCGGCGGTCCTCGACGGACTGCTCGGCCAGACGGCGCCCGTCGCGCGGGTGGTCGCGGTCGACACCGGAAGTCGTGACGGCAGCGCCGAGCTGGTCCGGACGACGCTCGAGGGCCGCGTCCCGCTGACCGCGCGCTCGCTGCCCGGCTCGGCCGGGTTCCCGGAGGCGGTCGCCGACGGACTGCTCGCCCTCGCCGAGTCCGGCCACGAGCCGGAGTGGGTGTGGATCCTCCACGACGACGCGAACCCCGACCCGGGCGCGCTGCGCGCCCTGCTGGCCGCCGCCGAACAGCGGCCGGACGCCGACTTCCTCGGCCCCAAGCTGCGCGAATGGCCCTCGCTGCGGCGGCTGCTCGAGCTCGGCGTCACCATCGGCGGCACCGGCCGCCGCGAGACCGGCCTCGAGCGCGGCGAGTACGACCAGGGCCAGCACGACGAGGTCCGCGAGGTGCTCGCGGTCAACTCCGCAGGCTTGCTGGTGCGCCGCACCGCCCTCGAGGAGCTCGGCGGGTTCGACCCCGCGCTGCCCATCTTCGGCAACGACATCGACCTCGGCTGGCGTGCCGCCGCGGCCGGGCGCACCACGCTCGTCGTCCCCGACGCCATCGTCTTCCACGCCGAGGCCGCCCACCGCGGCATCCGGCGTACGCCGCTCACCGGCCGCCACACCCACTTCCAGGAGCGCCGGGCCGCGCTCTTCACGCTGCTCGCCAACGGGCGCGGCGCCACCTTGCCGCTGCAGGCGATCCGGCTCGTCCTCGGCACCCTGCTGCGCGTCATCGGGCTGCTCTGCGTCCGCGCCGTCGGCGAGGCGCTCGACGAGCTCGCCGCGCTGATCTCGGTGCTGCGCCATCCCGGCCAGATCCGGCGGGCGCGCAAGACCCGCACCGGCGCCGACCGGGCGCGCGTACGACGCCTGCTGGCGCCCTGGTGGGTGCCCTACCGGCACGGCCTCGACTTCGTCGGCGACCTGGTCGCCGCCGCCACCAACCAGGCGGCCGACGTCGCCGACCGGCGCCGGGCCGCGGCCGCGGAGCGCGACGCCGGGAAGGCGCCGCCGCCGGCGCGCCACCGCGACGAGGACGACGACTTCGCCGACACCGGGCTGGTCGTCCGCTTCTTCACCAGCCCCGTCGCGATGGCCACCGCGGTCACCGTGCTCGCACTGTTGATCGGCGTCCGCGACGTCGTCGGCGGCATCAGCGGGGGAGCGCTCTCCGCGACGCCCGACAGCATCGGCGCCTGGTGGTCGCTGCACGTCGAGGGCCGCCACCCGATCGGCTTCGGATCCGACGTCCCGGCGCCGCCGTACGTGCTGCTGCTCGCGCTGCTCGGCATCCCGTTCGGGCCGTCTCTCCTCATGTCTCTCGTGATGGCGCTCGCCGCGCCCTTCGCGCTGTGGGGCGCCTGGCGCTTCCTGCGCGTGGTCGGCCGCTTCGTCACGCCCTACGGCGCCCCGCGCTGGCTGCTCCTCTGGGGCTCGGTGACGTGGGCGCTCGTCCCGCTCGTCTCCGGTGCCTGGGGCGGTGGCCGTTGGGGCATCGTCGTCGCGGCCGCGGTGCTGCCGTGGATGGCGCACAGCGCGCTCGGCTTCGCCGACCCCGAGCCGGCCCGGCGCTGGCGTGCGGGCTGGCGCACCGGCCTGCTGCTGGCGGTGGTGACCGCGGTGGCGCCGCCGGCCTGGCTGGTGACCGCCGTCCTCTTCGCGGTGCTGCTGGCGTGCGCGATCCGGCTGCTGCCGGGCGAGGCCGGCGAGCGCTCGGTGTGGGGTCCGCCGGTCGCGGCGCTCGCCGTACCGCTGCTCGTGCTGCTGCCCTGGTGGCTGCCCTCGTTCGTCGACGGCGCGTGGGCCGGCACGGTCCTCGACGTCGGCCGCTGGCCGACCGCGGCGACGTCCGGCTGGGATCTCCTCGCCGGTCGCCTCGGCGGACTGGGCGCCCCCGCCTGGCTCGGTCTGGTCCTGCCGGTCCTCGCGCTCCTGGCGCTGATCCCGCGTTCGACGCGCATCCCCGTCGTCGTCTGCTGGCTGGTCGCCGCGGTGACCGCGGTCGTCGGGATCCCGCTCGCCACCACGCATGTCGGCCTCGCCGGCTCGGTGTCGCAGCAGCCCGGCGTCGGCGCCGTCCTGCTCTTCCTCGCCGGTGCCTGGACGACGGCCGCCGTCCTCGGCGGACTCGCCCTCCACCACCTCGGCGACCAGGCCAAGCCGCTGCAGGCCGGGCTCGCGGTCGCCGCGCTCGCCGGACTGGTCACGCCGCTGGTCGGCCTGGTGTGGTTCGCCGGCTGGGGGGCCGAGGACCTGGCCGACACCCCGGCGTCCGACGTCCCGGTCTACATGGCGCAGCGCGCCGACCAGGCCGAGCAGAACGGCGTCCTCGTGCTGCGCGGCAGCATCGCCGACGGCGTGACCTACCAGGTCCACCGCGGCGACGGGCCGACCGTCGGCGAGGACGAGATCTCCGCGCTCACGCCCGAGGACCCCAAGGTCAGCGCGACCATCCGGTCGCTGGTGACCTCGCCCGACCCGGACGCCGTGGCCGCGCTGTCCAAGCGCGGCATCCTCTACATCGTCCAGGCCGCGCCCGCCGACGGCGCCGTGGCCGCCAGTCTGGACGCCACCGCCGGTCTCGACCAGGCGAGCTCCGAGCGCGGCACCCGCGCCTGGCAGGTGACGCCCGCGCCCGGACCGCTGCCCTCCCACCACGCCTGGCTGCGCTGGCTGCTGCTCGCCGTGCAGGCCGTCGCGATCCCCGTGCTGATCGTGCTGGGCCTCCCGCCGCTGCGAAGGAACCGCGATGTCTGAGCCGAACACCCCCACCCCCGGCCGCCGCGCGTCGATCACACCGCGACGCAAGGTCGACATCCTGGTCGCGCTCGCGATCGGGCTGCCCGCCGTCGTCGCGCTCAGCGTCGCCGTCATCGGCAACGAGAGCGACCCGATCGCCGGCATCAGCCCGCCGACGACCTCCGACCTGACGTCGGCGACGACGGTCTGCCCGAGCGCGATCTCCTCCGACGCCAGCACCGTGCGCGTGGGCCGGACGCCCGGCGTCACCGGCGGCGAGCTGCAGGTCCTCACCGGCAAGCGACCGGCCACGACCGTGGCCGACGCGGCGCCGGTGACGGCCGCGCAGGACGCCACCGTCGTCGTCCCCGGCAGCAGCGGCGCGACCGTCGTCGACGGCTCCGGCGCGGCCGCCCCCGGTCTGATCGCCGGCCGCTCCGACGCGCTCGCCGTGCCCGAGTGCCGCGCCCCGTCGTACGACGAGTGGCTGGTCGGGCTCGGCGCCAGCGCCCGCTACTCCACCACGCTCGAGCTGGTGAACCCCGACGACGGCGAGGCGGTCGTCGACCTCGCCCTCTACGACGCGGCCGGTCCCGTCGACGAGCCGGCTCTGCGCGGCGTCCAGGTGCCGGCCCACGGGGTGCGCCGGATCGACCTCTCGCAGTCGGCGCCCCGCCGTACGCTCACCGCGGCGCACCTCACCGTCATCCGCGGCCGCGTCACCGCCGCCGCCCGCACCACCCGCGACCCGCTCGGCCGGGCCCGCGCCACCACCGACTTCCTGCCCACGCAGGCCGAGCCGAGCGCGCGGAACCTGATCCTCGGCTTCCCCGCGAAGCCGCAGGCGGCCACCCTCTTCCTCGCCAACCCGGGCAAGGACGAGGTCCGCGCCAACATCCGGCTGGTCACCGCCGACGCCACCTTCACGCCCACCGGCGCGAAGGAGATCCCGGTCGCGCCGCAGTCGATGGCCACCGTCGACCTCGGTCCGCTGCTCGCGGGCGAGGCCGGCAACGGTGTGCTCGGCATCGTTGTCGACGCGCCCGAGGCGCTTGCTGCCTCCGTGCGGATGCTCTCGGCCGGCGACCTGACCCTGCTCGCCCCGGTCATCGACACCCGCGAGGTCACTGCGGCCGTCGTACCGGAGGGCGCGAAGACGCTCCAGCTCGGCGACGCCGACCGCTCGGGCGTCATCCACGTGACGTCGTACGACGCGACGGGCGCCAAGATCGCCGAGGAGCAGGTCGAGATCGAGCCTGACCGCGCTGCCTCCCTCGCGCTGCCGCCCAAGGCGGTCCGGATCACCGTCGAGCCGCGCAACACCCGGATCGCGGGTGTCGTCGACGTCCCCACTGGCGGTCGCCTGCCCGGCCTGGCGACGCTGCGGCTGCGCCCGGCCGAGACGCACGCGCGGATCCCCGTCGTCGCGCCGCAGTAGTCGTGAGGACTGTCTCGAGAACGGCGGCCGGAACGCCGACGGTACGACCGCGCAACCTCGCACTCGACGGCCTGCGCGGCGTCGCGGTGATCGCCGTGGTCGCCTATCACCTCGCCCCGGGGCGCGTCCCCGGCGGCTTCCTCGGCGTCGACATGTTCTTCGTGCTGTCGGGCTTCCTCATCACGGCATCGCTCACCGCCGAGCTCGACACCACCGGTCGGGCCGGCCTGGCCCGCTTCTGGCGGCGCCGCGCGCGCCGGATCCTCCCGGCACTGCTCGCCGTCCTGGTCGCCGTCACCGCGGTCGCGGGCGTGGTCGGAGGAGCGCTGGAGACCCGGCTGCGGCAGCAGCTGCTGGCCAGCCTCACCTTCAGCAGCAACTGGTACCAGGCGGGCGTGCCGACGTCGTACGCCGACCGGTATCAGGCACCCGTGCTCCAGCACCTCTGGTCGCTCGCCGTCGAGGAGCAGTTCTACCTCGTCTGGCCACTTCTCCTCGGGCTGATCCTCGCCGCCACCCGAGGCCGCCAGCACGCGACCCGACTGGTCGTCGTCCTCGTCCTCGCCGGCGCCAGCGTGCTCGCCATGGCGATCGGCCACCTCGCCGGCGTCTCGCTCAACCGGCTCTACTTCGGCACCGACACCCACGGCTTCGCGCTGCTCATCGGCGCCGCCGGCGCCCTCGCCACCGCGCGGCTCGAACGCCGCCGCGCGCGACTGCGCCGGGCCGCGCTGCTCGCCTGGGTCGGCGTCGTCCTCGGGCTGCTGCTGATGCCCTGGGACGCGCCCGTCACCTACCTCGGCGGCGCGGCCCTCGTGGCGCTCGGCACGACGCTCGTCGTCGTCCATCTCAACGACGGCTCGTCGGCCCTGACCCGGGCGCTGGAATGGGAGCCGCTGGGCTGGGCCGGTCGTCGCAGCTACGGGATCTATCTCTGGCACTGGCCGGTCATCGTCCTCCTGTTGCAGGTCGCACCGGACGTTCCTGTCGCGCTGGTCGCCGTACCGCTGACGGTGGGGTTGGCTGCGCTCTCCTGGCGCTATGTCGAGAGCCCCTTCCAGCGTGACGGCTACCGCGCCACCGCCGACCGTCTGGTCCAGATCGTGCGCGGACGCCGGCTCGTCTCGCTCGTTGCCGGTGCCGCTGTCGGGGCGCTCGTCGTGTCGGCGGTCGGCGCGGGCCTCCTCAACTCCCGCGACCACAGCGTGCTCCAGCAGCAGCTCGACGCGGGGGAGGCCGCCATCGCCGCCCACCAGGCCGACCTCGCCGCCCACCCGCCCGTGCCCCGCCCGAACCCCACCCGCGATCCGTGGCAGTCGCCGGCGCCCCGCAACGGTCGGGACGTCACCGTCATCGGCGACTCCGTCACCGTCGCCGCCGCCCCGGCCCTCTACCGCCGGATGCACCGGATCGACATCGAGGCCCACGTCGGCATGCAGATGTCGGAGCTCCGCCGCAAGATCGCCGTCCTGCGCCGCTCGGGCCGGCTCCGCCCGGTCATCGTCGTCGCCCTCGGCACCAACGGCGACTTCGCACCCAGCCAACTCGCCGACGCCCTCGCCGCCGCCGGACCGGGCCACCGCTTCGTCCTCGTCACCGCCAGCGGCCCGCGCCCCTGGATCGCCCCCGCCAACGCCAAGCTCCGCCGCTACGCCCGCGGCCACCACAACGCCCGCGTCGCGGACTGGAACGCCCTGCGGCCCCAGGTCCAGGACTTCGCCGCGGACCGGGTGCATCCGGGCCCGCAGGGTGGGGCGGTGTTGGCGCGGCTGGTCGCGACGACGGTGGCGTCGTTCTATCGGGGTGTGTGAACCTCGGGGTTTGCAGGGGTGCCAGGTCTCTTGCACTGAGAGCGCGGTGGCGCGCCGCGGTGGTCGAGGTGGTTGGTTGCGGTTTGCCTGTCGGCCGGCTGTTGCTGCAGGTACACCCCTGTCGTGCGGGGTGTGAGTGGGTGCTCTGTTCAGCGGCTCATGTTCGGAGTGGGTGGGTGCCGCGGTGGTCGACCTGCCATCGGTAGCCGTTGGGGCTGGTCCAGGTGTAGGTGCCGGGCTTGGTGACCTTGTAGCGCCAGCGTGAGTGGGTCTTGGCCCGGTGGTGGCGGCGGCAGAGGGGGACGAGGTTGCAGGGGCAGGTGGGTCCGCCCTTGCGGTGGGGTTTCGCGTGGTCGAGGTCGCAGGTCTTTGCCTTGCGGCCGCAGCGCGGGAAGCGGCAGGTGTGATCGCGCAGCTCGACACTCACACGGTGGCGATCGGGGATCTCGTAGGAGTCGACGGGGATGTGGTCGGCCAGGTCGATGACTGGGCGGACCACGATGGTGGTCGCGGTGGCGAGCCACTGACGGACCTGCTCGGTGGAGATGGGGCGGTCGTTCCAGCGGGCGACGGGGTTGTCGCCGGTCAGGGTGGTGTCGGTGATGTGGACGTTGAGCGTCGCTCGCTTCGCGGGGCTGCCGTCGAGGTCGAGTGCGAGGTCGGCCCGCGCCAACTCGCCGAGGGCCTGAGACCTGCGGACGTCGAGCGACGCCGCACTGCCCAGGCTGCCCAGGCTGCCCAGGCTGCCCATGCTGCCCATGCTGCCCATGCTGCCCAGGGTCCCGAGGAGGGCGGCGCGGCGGACGATGGCGTCGTGGAGGTCGCGGGCGTCGGCGGCGTCGAGGAGTCCGGAGATGTGCGCCAGGCCCTGGGCGTTGGGTTCGTCGATGTCCAAGTACCGCTCATCGGCCACGGCCGCACGTTCCGCCTCGGCCCGTACGGGGTCGAACCGGACGATCGCTTCGGTGATGAGGCGTTCGAGCTGGGCCCACCCGACGCCGGAGGCGTTGAACAGGTTGCGGTCCACGAACGCAGCGGCGTCGGCTGAGAGCGGTGCGACCAGCTTGGCGATGCGCGCGGCCCGCCAGGGCGTGAGGCGGCCGGCCATGACCGCGGCCCAGACGTTGGGCAGGCGCCAGGCGCAGCCCAGCACCTTCCCGACGTAGGCGCGGCCGCCGGCGGGTGAGCGGCCCAGGACCGCGATCAGCTCCATGAGGGCGAACTCCGACACCAACGGCGCCCCGTCACCGGCGATCGGGAGACCGGTGTCGGCGAACCCGTCGCCGGTCGCCGCCGGACTCTCCGCGGCCTCGACCACGTTGGCTTCAGCCCAGGCCGCGATCGTCGCCCACTCCCGGATCAGCGACGCCTCACGGCCCTCGATCTCCGCGCGCAGCGAGGCCAGCATCGTGCTGATGCCGGTGTCGGGAGCGGTCGCCTGAGCCATGCCGCCATCCCAACACCACCTCCCGACCCCGCCAACGTCGAAGCGGCAGCCTGTGGACAGAACCCGCTAGAAACAGGGCTGTGGATGGTTTCTGGCCGATGTCCCCGGGGTGGAGCTAGTCGTCGTCCGACGGATACCGGGGATCGACCTCGCTCGGCTCGATCCCGAGCAGCTCCGCGACCTGCTCCACCACGACCGTCAGCACGATCGCCTCCAGGTCCGCGCGGTCAGCGGCGCGATGCTCGAGCGGGCGGCGGAACACGACGAGCCGGGTCGGCGTGCCGCCGGTTCCGCGGACCAGGGAGGAGAGGGGGACGCGGCCGGAGTCCCAGTCGTCAGGGAGCTGGGGGGTCTCCTCGACGGCGTATTCGACGAGACCCAGGTGGTTGGACCAGCGGGCGTCGATCTCGGAGACGACGTCGAGCATGATCCGGTCGAAGACCTCGCGCGGGCTGCGGGGGACCGGCGGGCGGTGCGGCGGGGAGCCGGGGACCGTGGGCAGCGGCAGGACGGCAGGTCCGCGCATCCCGCGACCACGGCGGTCGCGCCGGCGACGCGGTTGTTCCTGCTCCACGATCAGCGAGCCTATCCACACCGATCCACCGGGCGCGGTAGCGTCTGCGCCGTGAGCGCGACCCCGGCCCCGCAGAGCCTGCGAACCTGTTCGCGCACCGCCTGTGCCCGTCGCGCCGTCGCCACCCTGACCTATGTGTACGCCGACTCCACCGCGGTGCTCGGTCCGTTGGCGACCTTCGCCGAGCCGCACGCCTACGACCTCTGCGACGTCCACAGCGAGCGGCTGTCCGCGCCGCGCGGCTGGGAGGTGGTCCGGCTCTCGCTGGGCACCCAGGAGCAGGGCCCCAGCAACGACGACCTGCTCGCGCTCGCCGACGCCGTCCGCGAGGCCGCGCGACCGGTACGACGCGAGCCGGTCGAGCCGCCCCGCGAGCCGGGACGTGAGGTCGCCCGCAAGGGCCACCTGAGAATGCTCACCTCCGATTGATGGGCCGAGCGCCTCTCCGGCGCAGGCGGGGGCAGCAAGCTGCCGCGCGGCGCCTCCCGCCGCGCTGCCGGCCGGAGTGATCCAGCACCCCGCAGTGCACTAGGGTCGCGGCATGGCCGGTTCCACGACCTCCCCCGAGAACCTCAGCAAGGTCTTCAAGGCCTACGACGTGCGCGGCATCGTCGGCGACCAGCTCGACGAGGACCTGGCGCGCGCGACCGGAGCGGCGTACGTCGAGGTGCTCGGCGTCGACGCGCTCGTCATCGGCTACGACATGCGGCCCAGCTCGCCGTCCCTGGCGGGCGCCTTCGCCGACGGCGCGACCGGCGCCGGGGCCGACGTCACGATGATCGGCCTCGCGTCGACCGACCAGCTCTACTTCGCGTCGGGCCACCTCAACCTGCCGGGGGCGATGTTCACGGCGAGCCACAACCCGGCGCAGTACAACGGCATCAAGATGTGCCGCGCGCTCGCCCAGCCGGTCGGCATGGAGAGCGGCCTGGCCGAGATCCGCGACCGCGTCGCCGCGGGCCCGCCCAGCAACGGAGGCGGCCGCACCGGATCGATCAGCGAGCACGACGTCCTCCAGGCCTACGCCGCCCACCTGCTCGCCCTGGCGCCGGTCTCCGGTCGCCGGATCAAGGTCGTCGTCGACGCCGGCAACGGCATGGCTGGGCACACCGCGCCGGCCGTGTTCGACCGGCTGGCCGACCGGGTCGAGATGATCCCGATGTACTTCGAGCTCGACGGCACCTTCCCCAACCACGAGGCCAACCCGATCGAGCCGGCCAACCTGGTCGACCTGCAGAAGCGGGTCCTCGCCGAGCGCGCCGACATCGGCCTCGCGTTCGACGGCGACGCCGACCGCTGCTTCCTCGTCGACGAGCGCGGCGAGCTGGTCTCGCCGTCCACGCTGACCGCGCTGATCGCCGCCCGTGAGCTGGCCAAGGAGCCCGGCGCGACGGTGATCCACAACCTGATCACCTCACGGGCGGTGCCCGAGATCGTGTCCGAGCTCGGCGGCACGCCGGTCCGCACCCGTGTCGGTCACTCCTACATCAAGGCGACGATGGCCGAGACCGACGCCATCTTCGGCGGCGAGCACAGCGGCCACTTCTACTTCCGTGACTTCTGGCGCGCCGACTCCGGCATGCTCGCCGCACTGCACGCGCTGGCCGCGCTCGCCGAGAGCGACCAGCCGCTGTCGGCGCTGCTGCGCGACTTCGAGCGCTATCCGCTCAGCGGCGAGATCAACAGCACCGTGGCCGACCAGGACGCCGTCCTGGCCGCGCTCGAGGCCGCGTACGGCGAGCGCGACGGCGTCGCCATCGACCGGCTCGACGGGCTCAGCATCGGCCATGCCGACTGGGCGTTCAACGTCCGAGCCTCCAACACCGAGCCGCTGCTGCGGCTGAACGCCGAAGGAAAGGACGAGCCCACCATGGCCCGAGTCCGCGACGAGGCCCTCGCGATCATCCGGGGCGGCAAGTGAGCGCCCCCGAGGTGTCGCCGGAGCTCCTGGCGATCATCGTCTGCCCGTCCTGCAAGGGCGAGCTGACGCTGTCGACGACCGACGGCGCGCAGGAGCTGACCTGCGGCGGCTGCGGTCTGATCTACCCCGTGCGCGACGGCATCCCGGTGCTGCTCGTCGACGAGGCCCACAAGCCGGCCTGAGAACCGGCCTGAGAACGAAGGGGCGCTGCCATGGTCTGGTTCGACGAGTCCCGGCTGGACGACGAGGCGGCGCTGTCCGGCGCCGACCTGCGGCTGCGCACGCTGGCCGAGTCCGGCGCCCGCGTCCGGCGTGAGGTCGGCGCGGCGGCGGAGGCGATCGCGGAGGCGGTGTCCCGCTCCATCGAGACGCGCCCGCGCGCGGTGATCGCCGCCGGTCCCGACTCGCGGCTGCTGCGCGCGGTCCTCGAGCCGTTCTGCCCGGTTCCGTTCGTCGCGTGGCCCTCGCCGGCGCTGCCCGGCTGGGCCGGCAGCCTCGACCTGGTCGTCGTCCTCGCCCCCGAGGGCGGTGACCCCGGCACGGCGCTCGCCGTCGCCGAGGCGGCCCGCCGCGGCTGCCAGCTCGTCGTCGCCGCGCCGCCCGAGTCGGTCGTGGCCGAGCACGCGACCGGCCGCTGGACGACGATCCTGCCCACCAGCACCGGCGACCAGCTCGCCACCGCGGTCGCGATGCTGTCCTTCCTCGACCAGGTCCAGCTCGGGCCGATGGCCGAGCCGGACGCCGTCGCCGAGGCGCTCGACGCGGTCGCCATCGCCTGCTCGCCGCACCGCGACATCTCGATCAACCCCGCCAAGATGCTGGCCATCTCGCTCGCCGACGCCAACCCGCTGCTGTGGGGCGGGTCCGTCCTCGCCGCCCGCGCGGCCCGTCGCGTGGCCGAGTCGATCCGCCGTACGTCGGGGCGCGCGGCGCTCGCCGGCGACGCCGAGCACCTGTTGCCCGTCATCGAGGCGGCCCGGGCGCGCAACGTCTTCGCCGACCCGTTCGCCGACGACACGGGCGACCGCCGTCCCGTGCTCGTCATCCTCGACGACGGCGTCGACGACCCGGTCGCGCGCGACCAGCGGATCCGGCTCGAGGAGGCCGCGCGCGGGCACGACGTCCGCATCGAGCACGTGTCGTCGGAGGCTGTCGGCGAGGTCGGCCGGTATGCGTCGCTGCTGCTCAGCGGCACCTACGCGGCCGAGTACCTGAGGCTGGGGCTCGTCGCCGACTGACCCCCCGCGGGTTGTCTGACACTTGGACTTCTCACCGCGCTCCCGGGTACCAAGGAGTGATGCCCTCCTCAGTGCGGACGACTCGGGACCCCTGGCTGGACAACGCGAAGATGGGACTCATCGTCCTCGTCGTGCTCGGCCACACGTGGGCGCTGCTGCCCTTCGACGGTCCGGTCGGCCACCTCTACGACTTCATCTACCTGTGGCACATGCCGGCGTTCATCCTGCTGTCCGGCTACCTCTCGCGCAGCTTCGCCTACAGCCCGGCGCGGCTGTGGCAGCTGGTCACCATGCTGCTCGTGCCGTACGTCCTCTTCGAGGGCGCGCTCGGCTGGTTCCGCCTGCACGTGGGAGGGGAGCGGCTCAGCGATCTGTGGACCGACCCGCACTTCCCGATGTGGTACCTCCTCGCCCTCGTCGTGTGGCGTCTCGCCACCCCGGCGTTCCGCAGGTTGGCCGCCTTCGGCGGCGCCGCGAGCGCGATCGTGGTCGCGCTCGGGATCAGCGTCGCGAGCGGCTTCCTCGAGGGCGACTGGATGTCGCTGATGGACCTGCCGCGGATCCTCGGCTTCCTGCCGTTCTTCGTGATCGGCCTGACGCTCACCCCGGACCGGCTGGAGTGGCTGCGCGGCCGGACGCCCGCCGTACCGCGGGTCCTGGGCGTCGCGACCTTCTGCGTCGTCGCGCTGCTCGCGCTCACCCTCGAGGACTGGGCACAGCGTCCCTACGTCTACTACCGCCCGTTCACGCTGCTCGGCGACGGTGACCTGACCGCGATCACGACCCGGCTGATGGTCATCGCGGTCGGCGTGGCCGGCGCCTTCGCGTGGCTGGCGGTGACGCCGCGCGTCGGCGGCTGGTTCACCGCGATGGGCTCGGCGACGATGGTCGTCTACGTCTTCCACGGCTTCGCCGTGAAGGGCCTCGCCTACGCCGGCTTCGGCTCGTGGTTCGACGGCCGGATCTGGCTGGGCATCCTCGCCGGCCTGGTCTGCGGCCTCGCCATCGCGCTCGGCCTGGCCGCGCCGCCCGTACGACGGCTGCTCGAGCACGTCGTCGACCCGTTCGGCATCGCGCAGCGCCGGGTGCGGGAGGCGGTCCGCCTCGCCGCGGTGGCGGAGACGCCCCTGGAGGCGCCGATCCCGGCCGCGGCCGAGGCGGTGGAGGCGGAGCCCGTCACCTCCGGCCGGTAGCCTTCGGGCATGCCCTCCACCTCGGACCGCCACCGGTGAGCGCCGGTCTCTTCGGCCTCCTCGACGACGTCGCCGCGATCGCGAAGATGGCCGCCGCGTCGATCGACGACGTCGGCGCCGCCGCGGGCCGTGCGACGACGAAGGCCGCGGGCGTCGTGGTCGACGACACCGCGGTGACACCGCAGTACGTCCACGGCGTGGCCGCCGAGCGCGAGCTGCCGATCGTGAAGCAGATCGCGATCGGCTCGATCCGCAACAAGCTGCTCATCATCTTGCCGGCGGCGCTGCTGCTCAGCCAGTTCCTGCCCGACCTGCTGCCGATCATCCTCATGGCGGGAGGCACCTTCCTCGCCTACGAGGGCGCGCACAAGGTGTGGCACATGCTGTCCGGCCACGCCGAGCACGGCGAGCCGGTCGCCGAGATCAGCCCCGAGGCGGAGAAGCAGATGGTCTCCGGCGCGATCCGGACCGACCTCATCCTGTCGGCCGAGATCATGGTCATCGCGCTCGACGAGGTGGCCAGCGAGAGCTTCTGGGCGCGGCTGGCGATCCTCGTCATCGTCGCGATCGTCATCACCGTCGCGGTCTACGGCGTGGTCGCGCTCATCGTGAAGATGGACGACACCGGCCTGCTCCTCGCCCAGCGCCCCTCCGCGATCGCGCAGAGGGTCGGGCGCGGCCTGGTCGCGGCGATGCCCCGCCTGCTGTCGATCATCTCCGTCGTCGGCACGGTCGCCATGCTCTGGGTCGGCGGGCACATCCTTCTCGTCAACGTCCACGAGGTCGGCTGGTGGGACGCGCCCTATGCGTGGGTGCACGACATCGAGCACGACATCAAGCATGCGATCCACGGCTTCCTCGGCGGCGTCCTCGCCTGGCTGGCGAACACCGGCATCTCGGCCGTGATCGGGCTCGTCGTCGGCTCGATCGTGGTCCTCGTCGTGCGGCTGCTGCCGTTCACCGGCGACAAGGACCCGATCGAGCGCTACGACGCGGCCTGAGCCCCCCGGCCTAGACGGTCGCCAGCTTGACCGTCGCATCGAGCGCGGCGGCGAGCTCGCGGCCCTTGGTCTCGAAGTGCCGGCGGAAGTACGACGTGTGCTCGTCGTGCTCGTGGAAGTGGTGCGGCGTCAGCACCGCCGAGAACACGGGGACGTCGGTCTCCAGCTGGATCCGCATCAGCGCGTCGACGACCGAGCCGGCGACGAAGTCGTGGCGGTAGATCCCGCCGTCGACGACGAGCGCCGCCGCGGCGACGCCGGCGTAGCGGCCCGAGCAGGCGAGCCGCCGTACCTGCAGCGGGATCTCGAAGGCACCGGGGACCTGGACCACCTCGACGCCGTACCCGCGGAGCTCGAGCTCGGTCTTGAAGGTGTCGACGGCGACGTCGACGATGTCGGCGTGCCAGCGGGCCGCGACGATGGCGACGGTGGGTGACATGGGCTCTCCTCGTTGCGTGTCACCCAGGGCGTGACGACGCGCGCGGGGCCCGTCGCGTTCTCTTCCATCCGGACTGTGACCGTCGGCTCCGGAGTCGCACCGGATCTGCTGTCCCACTCCGGCCGTGCCGGGCTGGCGCTCGCGGGCTCGTCCGCCCCGGATCGGCCGGGACGTCCATACCGCCGGTGGGGATTTCCACCCCGCCCTGAGAACGTACGACGTCAGCGTAGTGGGCGCCTGCGAGGAGTCGTCACGGGTCTCGCGTCGCGGAGCAGATGAGCAGCTCGTCGCCTTCGAGGGCCCAGACCCGGTGTCGCCCCAACGTCAGCCCGTACGGCGCGAGCGCCGCGGCCACCTGCTCGACCGTGCGGTAGTCGTCGTGGCGGCGCTCGAAGTCGCGCCGCGTCTCCTGGGCGTCCGGCGCGGGGCCGAAGGTGGCGGTGACCAGGTGGCCGCCGGGGCGCAGGACGCGTCGCCACTCCGCGAAGGCGGCGGCGGGGTCGGGGAGCAGGTGGAGGGCCGTGACGCAGGTGAGCAGGTCGGCGCTGCCGTCGGGGAGGGGCAGCCCGGCCGCGTCGGCCAGGACGAGGGCGACGTCCGGCGGGAGCGCGGCGCGGGCGACGCGCAGCATGCCGGGGGAGCGGTCGACGCCGACGCGTTCCCCTCGCCAGACCGGGGTGAGGGCGCGGAGCATCAGGCCGGTGCCGGTCGCAACGTCGACGGCGAGACCCGTCAAGGGTCCGGCAGCGAGGTCGGCAGCGATCACGTGGACCAGCTCGCGGTGCAGCGCGATCCGGTCGTAGGTGGCCGCGCGCGCGTCGTAGTGGCGCGTCACCGCCTCGTGGTGCTCCATCCGCCCATGATCGCCGACCGGAGCCCCGGACGTTCAGGGCTCACCAAGGGTCCGGCAAGATGTCACCCGTGCTGACCGTCCGCCGTACGCCGCGCGCCCGCGTGGCCGTGCCGGCGGCTCTGGGCGGCCTCGAGTCCGTGACGGCGCTCGTGCTGGCGCACGTGGCGGCCGGGGGAGAGCTCCCGGCGCCGTGGTGGCTGGCTGTCTTCGCCGGCCTCGTCTACGCCGCCGGCGGGCTCGTCCTGCGTCACCAGGTGAGCATCCGGGTGATGCTCCCGGTGCTGCTCGCCGCGCAGCTGCTGGGCCACGCCTGGCTGGTCACCCTCGCGCCCCACGCCCACCCCGGCCACGCCCACGAGAGCGCGGCCCTGCTCGGCCTGACGCCGGTCATGCTCGCCGCACATGTGGTGGCGGCCCTGGTCACCGGGACGATGTGGGCGCTGCGGCGACGCGCTGTCGACGTCCTGCTGGACTGGAGTGACGACGGCGTGCTGCCGGCGCCCTTCCTGCGCCCGCAGCGCGCGTACGCCGGCACGACTGCGCGAACCCCGCGCGAGCACCGCGCCCTCGCACCCACCCGTGGCCCGCCCGCGCGCCTGCCGGCGATCGCCTGACTCCCCAGGGAGACGGGCGGTCCGCCGCTGCCCGCCTCCCACCAAGCCAGAGTCAGAAGAGAGAACCATGCAGATCCGACGCTTCACCCTGCCCACCCTCGGCGCCACCGCCGCCCTCGGGATCGTCGCCCTCACCGCCACCGCCGCGAGCGCCCACGTCAGCGTCTCGCCGGACACCACCGCGGCCGGTGCGTACGCCGTCCTGACGTTCAGCGTCCCGCACGGCTGCGAGGGCTCGCCGACGACGAAGATCGCGATCCAGGTCCCCGAGGAGATCACCTCGGTGACGCCCACGGTCAACCCGAACTGGGACGTCAAGAAGGTCACCGCCAAGCTCGCCCAGCCGATCAAGGACGAGGACGGCAACGAGATCACCGACCGCGTCTCGCAGGTCGTCTACACGGCGAAGACGCCGCTCGCCGACGGCTACCGCGACACCCTCGCGCTGTCGCTGCAGCTGCCGGCCAAGGAGGGCGAGAGCCTGCAGTTCCCCGTCCTGCAGACCTGCGTGAAGGGCCAGACCTCGTGGAACGAGACGGCCGCCGAGGGCCAGGACCCCGAGACGCTGCAGAACCCCGCGCCCACCGTGACGGTCACCGCCGCGACCGGTGAGGGCCACCACGGCGCCGTGGACCCGACGGCCGCCGCGGAGTCCGACGTGGCCGTCGCGCCGTCGTCCAACAAGACCGAGGGCGACAACGGCAACATGCTGGCCATCGGCGGGCTCGCGGTCGGCGCGGCCGGTCTCGGCATCGCGGTGATCGCCCTCGGTCGCACCCGCCCGAAGGCCTGATCCGTGCGGCGTGCGCCGGCGTTCGTCCTCGCCGTCCTGGTCGCCGTCCTGACGGTGGTCGGGGTGGCGGGACCGGCGTCGGCGCACGCCACGCTGGTGTCCACCGACCCGGCCGAGGGCGCCGTCCTGCCGACGGCCCCTGGCCAGGTCCGGTTCACGTTCGACGAGCCGGTCCAGCTCGTCCCCGACGGCCTGCTCGCGTTCGACGCCGAGGGCCGGCGGGTCGGGATCGACCCGTCCGCCAAGGGCGCCGTGGTGACCGGTCGCTTCACCGGCGACCTGGCGAACGGCACCTACGTCATCGCCTGGCGGGTGGTGTCGGCCGACGGCCACCCGATCGCCGGATCGCTGACCTTCCACGTCGGTGCGCCGAGCCCGAAGGTGGCGCCGCCGCAGCTCGGGCCGGCCGATCCGGGCGCGGTGCCGACGGTGCAGGCGATCGTCCAGGGCATCGACTACGTCGCGGTGCTGCTCGCCGGCGGCCTGGCGATCTTCCTCGGCTGGAACGCCCGCGGCGTCCGCCTCACCGATGACGTACGGCGACGCCTGGTGCGCGTGCTCCGCGGCAGCGCCCTCGTGGCGGTGGTCGCGGCCGCGATCGCCGTCCCCCTCGCGGGGGCCTATCAGCTCGGCTCCGGCCTGGGCGGCGTGTTCGACTCCGACGCGATCGACCCCAACCTGGTCCAGGGCGACCTGCAGATCCTGGCCCTCCAGGCGGCCGGTCTCGGTGTCGCGGCCTGGGCCGCGGGACGGCAGCGCTCCTCGCTCGTCGTCGACATGGTCACCGCGCTCGCGGTCTGGTCACCGGCACTCGTGGGCCACACCCGCGCCTACGAGCCGAGCATGCTCCTGGTCGTCACCGACGCCCTGCACCTCAGCGCCGGCGCGGTCTGGCTCGGGGGGCTCGTCGGCCTGGCCCTCACTCTGCGCTCGGTCTCCGGGCGCCCCAAGGACGCCGCCCTGCTGCTCACCCGGTTCTCCGCGGTCGCGGCCGGCCTGCTCGCCGCCCTTGCGCTCACCGGTGTGTTGATGGCGTGGCGGATCATCGGCTCCTGGTCGCGGCTGGTCGAAGAGACCTACGGCCGGCTGCTGCTCGTGAAGGTCGCGCTGGTGCTGGTGGTCGTCGCGATGGCCGCGCTCAACCGCTACCGGCTGCTGCCGCGCGTCACCGGCGACGGTGGGCACGACGAGCGGCGCCTGGCCGCGACGCTGGTCCGGCGCACGGTCGCGGCGGAGGCCGCCGTCCTGGTGGCGGTCCTGGGCGTCACCGGCTTCCTCACCCAGAAGCCGCCGGGGGGCGAGCCGCCCGCGCCGCCGAAGACCGCCGACACCGGCGTCGTCGCCGGCCAGGCCGGCACGGACCTCAAGGTGCTTGCCGTCCTCGACCCCGGCCCCGGCCTGCAGCGCAAGCTGATCGTGCAGGTGCAGAACCTCGCCGGCGACCCGCTCGACCTCTACGGCGCGCCGGCCGTCGCGCTGCGCTCGGCGAGCGTCGACCTCGGCGCCGTCCCGGTCGTGCCGTCCGGCGCCGGCACCTACACCGCCGACGTGGTCTTCCCGACCGCCGGCACGTGGGAGCTGCAGGTGAGCGTCCGGGTCGACGAGTTCACCAGCCCGGTGACGACGATCCGGCTGGACGTCAGGAGCCGCTGAGCTGGCTCGGGGTCACCGTGTCGGCCGCCGCGGGCACGGTGACCTTCACCGGTGCGCCGTAGTCGGAGTAGAGCTGGTCGGTGCTGGTCTTCTGGCCCTGGACGGTGAGCTCCTGGTGCATCTTCACCGGCCGGTCGTCGCCGTCGAGCCACATGTCGAAGGTCAGCGTCTCGGGCAGCATGCCGGTCGCCTCGGCGGGCAGGTGCAGGTTCTCGGCGTACTTCTTCGACGCCACCGTGACCCGATAGTGGTCGGTCTGCTGGCCGGCGACCTTCTCGGAGCCGACGAGGGTGACCTGCTCGGGGTCGCCGATGACGCGCAGCGCGTTCTCCGGGTCGGCCAGCGTGGCCAGCGACGCGAACGGGCTGCTGGCGACCTTCGGGTCCTTCGGGTCGATCTTCAGCCACTTGCCGGCGGGGATCGGGAGGCCGGCGACCTTGAGGTAGGCGATGCCGTCGGCGAGGACCGCCTCGACCTGCTGGGCGCTGCCGGGCGCGGTCGCCACGTGGGCGCGGACGCTGCCGCCGGCGTACGCCATCTCGCTGTTCATGGTGAGGTTCATGCCGGCCGCGTCGACGCTGGCCTTCACCTTGAACGAGCCGGCCTTCTTCTGCGCGGCCAGGATCGAGCGGTAGAAGTCGGCCTTGGTCAGCCCGCCGGCGATGCCGCTGCCGCCGTCGGTCGACGGGTGTCGCCGGTCGACGGCGTCCCCGTGCTCGGGCTCGAGGTCGACTGGCTGGTGGGCGACTTGTCGGCCTCCTTGCCCTGGTCGCCGCTGTTGCAGCCGGCCAGGAGCAGGGTCGAGGCCAGGACGGCGGCGACGGAGGTACGGGCGAGCTTGACGGTCATGAGGTGCTCCTCGATCGATCGGATCAGTCGGTGACGGCGGCGGTGACGGCGAGCTGGTGGAGCAGCCCGTCGACCCGCACCTGGACGAACAGCCGGTAGTCGCCCGCCTGCGTGAACGTGGTGTGGAAGGTGAGCACGGTGCCGTCCTTGGTGACCTCGGGGGCGCCGTAGGGGTGGACGTGGACGAAGCCGCGCGAGTCGACCGCGAAGCCGGTCAGGTGGGCGGCCGCGCCGAGATAGCTGCCGAGCGTGACCGGCTCGCCCTCGGGGTCGGTGATCGCGAGCCGCAGCCGGCCGTTGGGGTCGACCTTGCCGGGGGCGAGCAGGCGGGCCTCGACGACGCCGTCGGTGCCGGTGGCCGCGGTCTCGCCGCGGGGGACCGGCGTCTGGGTCGCCTTCCCTGCGACGGCAAGGGTGTGGCCGAGGACGAGCGGCCGCGACGCGCCCTTCGGGATGAACTCCGTGACCATCCGCCAGCGGCCGGGCGTGCCGAGGTCGACCTGGCCGCGCCAGGTGCCGTCGGCGCCGAGCGTCGGGTGGAGGTGGCGGAACTGGGAGAGGTCGTCGCGGACGACGTACAGGTGGAGCTCCTTGGTCTGCTCCAGCGTGTAGTCGCGCAGCGGGACGCCGTTCTCGCCCACGATCCGGAAGCTGATCGCGCCGGGGGCTTCGGCGCCGGGCAGCCGGACGTCGGTCATCCGGTAGCCACCGACGGCGTCCTTGGTGCCGTCGCCGACCGGGTTGCCGATCGGCTGGACCGGCGTGCCGCCGTCCTTGGCCGGGGTGAGGACGATCCGGTCGCCGCCGGCGCCGTCGGACGGCGCCTCGCCGGACCCGCAGGCGGCGAGCGCCAGCGCCAGGACGACGGCTCCCGTGGCCGCGGACGCTCGCCTCATGGCGCGACCGTCAGGAAGAGGAAGGCCGCCATCAGGACCAGGTGGACGACGCCGTTGAGCGGCTTCGCGCGTCCCGGGACGACGGTCAGCACGCCGACCACCGCGGACAGCAGGAGCAGTGCGAGCTGCAGCGGCGCGAGGCCGAGCTCGAGGGGGCCCTCGAGCCAGATCGAGGCGACCGCGATGGCCGGGATGGTGAGGCCGATCGACGCCATCGCCGAGCCGTAGGCGAGGTTGAGGCTGATCTGGGTCCGGTCGCGCTGTGCGGCGCGGACCGCGGCGATCGACTCGGGCAGCAGCACGAGGAGCGCGATCACGACGCCGACGGTGGCGGCGGGGAAGCCGAGCGCGGCGACGGCGTCCTCGATCGGGTACGACTCGACCTTCGCCAGGCCGACGACGGTGACCAGCGCGAGGACGAGCATCCCGACGCTGGTCCACGCCTCGCGGGTGCTGGGGCGGCCGGCGTGGGCGTCGACGTCCTCGTCCTTGACGGGCAGGAAGAAGTCGCGGTCGCGCACGGTCTGGGTGAACACGAACGCGCCGTACAGCGCGAGGGAGGCGACGGCCGCGAACGCCAGCTGCTGGCCGGTGAAGATCGGCCCCGGCTCGCTGACCGTGAAGGTCGGGACGACGAGGGTCAGGCCCGCGAGCGAGATGACGGTCGCCAACGCGGAGCCGGTGCCCTCGGCGTTGAACTCCGCCAGCCGGTGCCGGACCGCGCCGACGACGAGCGCCAGGCCGACGATGCCGTTGAGGGTGATCATCACCGCGGCGAAGACGGTGTCGCGGGCGAGCGTGGCGGTCTCGCCGCTGCCGGACGCCATCAGGGTGACGATCAGGCCGACCTCGATGACGGTGACCGCGACCGCGAGCAGCAGGGACCCGAAGGGCTCACCTACTTTGTGGGCGACGACCTCCGCGTGGTGGACGGCCGCCAGGACGGCGCCGACCAGCGCGATCCCGATCACGCTCGCCCAGAACGGGCCCGGGTGGCTGCCCCAGCTGACGGCCAGCACGATGGCGGCGAGAGGCGGCGCGAGCACCGTCCACCCGAGACGTCCGGTGGTGGAGGCGCTCATGGTGCCCGATCCTACGGGTGGGCCCTCACCACTCCGGCGATGCCGCCCGGACCGCCTTGCGCTCGTAGAATCGGCCCCATGTCCGTCGAGTCCGTCTTCCCCCGGCTTGAGCCGCACCTGCTGTCGGTGTCCAAGCCCATCCAGTACGTCGGCGGCGAGCTCAACATGGTCTCGAAGGACTGGGACGCCGCCGAGGTCCGCTGGGTGCTCATGTACCCCGACGCCTACGAGGTCGGCCTGCCCAACCAGGGCGTCCAGATCCTCTACGAGGTGCTCAACGAGCGCGAGTGGATCCTCGCCGAGCGCACCTACGCCGTCTGGCCCGACATGGAGAAGCTGCTGCGCGAGCAGCAGATCCCGCAGTTCACCGTCGACGCCCACCGCCCGGTCGGCGCCTTCGACCTGTTCGGCGTGAGCTTCTCGACCGAGCTCGGCTACACCAACCTGCTCAACGCGCTCGACCTGGCCGGCATCCCGCTGCACGCCGTCGACCGCACCGACGACCACCCCGTGGTGATCGCCGGCGGCCACGCGGCCTTCAACCCCGAGCCGATCTCCGACTTCGTCGACGCTGCGGTGCTGGGCGACGGCGAGGAGGTCGTGCTGAAGATCTCCGAGCTGGTGCGCGAGTGGAAGGGCGAGGGGCGCCCGGGCGGCCGGCTCGAGCTGCTGCGCCGGCTCGCCGTGTCGGGCTCGGTCTACGTGCCGCAGTTCTACGACGTGTCCTACGACGACAGCGGCGAGATCGCGGCCGTCGTACCGAATCACCCGGAGGCGCCCGACCGCGTCCGCAAGCACACGCTCATGGACCTCGACCAGTGGCCCTACCCGCGCAACCCGCTGGTGCCGCTCGCCGAGACGGTCCACGAGCGGTTCTCCGTGGAGATCTTCCGCGGCTGCACGCGCGGCTGCCGGTTCTGCCAGGCAGGCATGATCACCCGGCCGGTGCGCGAGCGCTCGATCGAGACGATCGGCGCGATGGTCGAGAACGGCATCCGCAAGACCGGCTTCGAGGAGGTCGGCCTGCTGTCCCTCTCGAGCGCCGACCACACCGAGATCGGCGACGTCGCCTCCGGTCTGGCCGACCGCTACGAGGGCTCGAACGTCTCGCTGTCGCTGCCCTCGACGCGCGTCGACGCCTTCAACATCACGCTGGCCAACGAGTTCTCCCGCAACGGACGGCGCTCGGGCCTGACGTTCGCACCCGAGGGTGGCAGCGAGCGGATGCGCAAGGTGATCAACAAGATGGTCACCGAGGACGACCTGATCCGCACCGTCGCCACGGCGTACTCGCACGGGTGGCGGCAGGTGAAGCTCTACTTCATGTGCGGCCTCCCCACCGAGACCGACGACGACGTCCTGCAGATCGCCGAGCTCGCGAAGCGCGTGATCGCCACCGGCCGCGAGGTCTCCGGCCGCAACGACATCCGCTGCACCGTCTCCATCGGCGGCTTCGTCCCCAAGCCCCACACCCCGTTCCAGTGGGCCGCCCAGCTCGACTCCGAGACCACCGACGCGCGCCTCCAGGCCCTGCGCGACACGGTCCGCACCGACCGCCGCTACGGCAAGGCCATCGGCTTCCGCTACCACGACGGCCAGCCCGGCATCATCGAAGGCCTGCTCTCGCGCGGCGACCGCCGCGTCGGCCGCATCATCGAGCAGGTCTGGCGCGACGGCGGCCGCTTCGACGGCTGGTCCGAGCACTTCTCCTTCGCCCGTTGGGAGGCCGCGGCCGCCGTGGCGCTCGAGGGCACCGGCGTCGACCTCGACTGGTACACCACCCGCGAGCGCTCCTACGACGAGATCCTGCCCTGGGACCACCTCGACTCGGGCCTGGACAAGGACTGGCTCTGGGCCGACTGGGAGGACGCCCTCGCCGTCGGGTCGGGGGAGTCGGACGTCGAGGTCGAGGACTGCCGCTGGACGCCGTGCTACGACTGCGGGGTGTGCCCGGAGATGGGGACGGAGATCCAGATCGGGCCGACGGGGCAGAAGCTGCTGCCGTTGTCGGTGGTCTGAGGCGTGCCTCGCGCGGTCGTGACGACCCGGGAGGTCGAGATCGCCGCCGGCGCCCGTGCGGTCTGGGACGTCGTCGCTGCCCCGGCGGCCCACCCGCGGCTCGATCCCCGCGTGCGGCTCGTCGAGTCGAACGGCGCTGACGGCACGGCCGGCTCGAGCTATGTGGTGGCCGTGGGCTCCACCCGCCTGCGGTACATGATCACCGACGCCGTTCCCGGCGACCGGCTGGTCGCCGACGTCTTCCGCGGTGAGCGGAGGGTCGCCGAGCAGCGCGGCGAGCTGACTGCCTCGGAGCGAGGCGTGGTGCTGGCGTGGACCGTCACTCAGTGGGCGCCATGGCCGTTGCGCGGGCTCATGGCGAGGGTCTGCCGGAAGGCACTGCCGCGGTGGCTGGCCGCAGTCGAGCGCGAGGCCACCGGCGCCTTCTGAGCGCAGCTAGGCTGCCTCGGGTGGCCACGCTCATCCACCTCAACGGCGCCCCGGGCATCGGTAAGAGCACGGTCGCCCAGCGGTACGTCGCGGAGCATCCCGGCGTTCTCGACTGCGACGTCGACCGCCTCCGCCGCCTCGTCGGAGGCTGGCAGGACGACTTCGACGGCATCGGCGCGATCATCCGTCCCGTCGCCTTGGCCATGATCCGCGCACACCTGGACGGCGGCCACGACGTCGTCCTGCCGCAGATGCTGGTCAGTGAGGACCAGCGTGCCCGCTTCCGTGCCGCGGCCCTGGACGCCGGCCATGACTATCTGCACATCGCCCTGCAGGCGCCGGTCGGAGTGGCAGAGTCCCGGTTCTACGGCCGTTCTGAGCACGACACGCTGAACGCGGTGATCCGCCGGACCGTCGACGGGCAGGGCGGTTCCGACGCGATCGGGGCGCTCGATCGGCGGCTGGCGGGCAATGCCGAGGCGGTGGACGACGTCGTCCATGTCGACGCGAGCGGTGACCTCGAGGCCACCTACCGGGCGGTGGTGGGCGCGGTCGAGGCGGCCCGTCAGCAGCGGCCGCTCAGATAGACCAGTCGCGCGCCGTCGCCGGACTCCCACAGCCCGGCGGTCCACATCGCATGCTTGGCCAGCTGTTTCGCGGTCGGCTCCGAGGTGATGACGTACGTTCGCTCGCTCGCCCAGACGGAAGCGGCGTCGGCGCCGTCGCACCAGTCGAAGAGTGCGTCGCCGTACCGCTCGAAGACCAGGGGCGTGCCCGCGGCGATGAGCTCGTCGGCCTGGCGTCGCGCCATCCGGGTCGTGCGGCGGGCGTAGACCTCGCCGTCGGCGCCGGTGACGGTGCGATTGTCCGCATCGGCCTGCGTCTGGATGTCGGTCAGGTCGGTGCGCATCTCAGCCGTTCTCGCGCCCGGGCAGCGCCGCACCGCAGAGGAACGCCTCGTAGGCGTCACGGGCGTCCTCGTCGACCGAGGTGGTGGCCGGTCCGTAGCGGGTGTCGGTCCGATCGCGCTTGGGCCCGGAGAGCCAATAGGTCTCATCGGTCTCGACGTCGATGAAGTTGGCGTCCCACAAGCCCGCCGTACGGCGCAGCTCGCTGCCGCGGTAGCGCGCGGTGTTCCACGAGCGGTTGAAGTCGACCCATCCGATCCACGACGGGCCGAGGTCGGTGCTGTAGCCGGACTTCAGCTGAACGAACATGATGCGCCGTGCCATGCGGTCATCCTGACCTGGCCTGCAGCCTGCGGCGACCGAATTGATCAGGCCGGCCGTCGTAGAGTGCGGCGGTGGCCACGCTCCTCCACCTCAACGGTGTGCCCGGTGGCGCCGGCGATGATCCGCGCCCACCTCGACGGTGGGCACGACGTCGTGCTGCCGCAGATGCTGGGCAACGAGGACGAGCGTGCGCGGTCCCGGGCCGCGGCGGTCGACGGCGGTCATCGCTACGTCCACGTGCTGCTGCAGGCGCCTGCCGGCGAGGCCGGCCTCCGCTTCTACGAACGCCCGGACGACGCGCTGCACCAGGTGATCCGCGGTGTCGTCGACGCGGACGGGGGAGTGGCGGCGATCGACGAGCTCGACCGGCGCCTCGCCGCTCATGCGGCCACGAACGAGGCAGTGGTCGTCGACGTCAGCGGCGGCGTGGACGCGGCCTGCGCGCGCCTGCTGGCGGCGGTGGGCGGGCCGACCCGCTGACGATCGGTCGCAGCCGGTACGACGGCTACCTGCCGCCGTACCGGCTGCTCATCCGATCAGGGAAGCTTCTTGGTCAGCTTCGCGCCGCCGGCGTCGGTGATCACGCAGACGACCTTGTCGCCGCTGGCCGGCTTCTTGTTCTGGGTCAGGGCGATGGTGAAGTACTTGGGGTTCGCGACGAGGGTCAGCTCCTCGGCGCTCAGCATCGGGCTGCAGTTCTCGACGATCTGCTTCTGGTCGCCGAAGACGTACGAGTCGGCCTCCGACTTCGTCAGCGTCTTGGTCGCGACGACCTGCGCGTCGTGGCTCTCGGAGCAGTCGACGACGTGGATGCCGCTGACGCCCTCGTCGGCGTTCTTGTTCAGGCCGTTGCCGGTCAGGCACTGGCCGTCCTTGAGGTCGTTGATGGGCGTGCCGAGCACGCCGGTCGCGAGGACGACGACGAGGCCGATGCCCGCGAGCACCGAGACGACACCGAGCGCGATGCCGGCGATGGCGAAGCCGCGGCCCTTGCGCTGGCCGTTCTTGGTGCGGGACAGGCCGATGAAGCCCATGATCAGGCCGATCAGGCCCGTGCAGCACAGCAGGCTGAGCACGAACGACGCGATGGAGACGCCGTCGGTCTTGACCGGTGCGGCCTCGCCGCCGGGGAAGCCCCCGGGGAAGCCGCCGCCCTGGGGCGCGCCGTACGGGTTCGGCGGCTGCTGGCCGTAGGGGTTCTGCTGGCCGTAAGGGTTCTGGCCGTAGGGATTCTGGCCGGAAGGATTGTTGCCGTACGGATCGCTCACGCCGGACACCCTAGTGCCTGAGGAACGCTCAAGCGGGCGGTTCCGCGCGGTCCCGTAGGGTGAGTCGAGCGGGTGGCTCGCAGACCACCCTGATCGTGAGGGGGATCTCGATGGTGGACGAGCGCGACATCGACAGCGGGGCCGCGACGGCGGGCTCCGACTATGCCGAACGCCTCCGTCGCAAGGAGGGTGCCGCGTGGAAGCGGCTCCTCGACGTGCAGCGTCCCTATCGCTGGAACCTGCGCCGGCTCGAGCTCGGCCGCACGCTCGATGTCGGCTGCGGCCTCGGCCGCAACCTCAAGAACCTCGGCCCCGGCAGCATCGGCGTCGACCACAACGCCGACTCCATCGCGATCGCCCGCCAGGCCGGCCTCGACGCCTACACGACCGACGAGTTCTGGGCGACCGACCTCGGCGCGCCCGCGTCCTTCGACTCGCTGCTGCTGGCCCACGTCCTCGAGCACGTGTCGTACGACGTCGCCGACTCCATCGTCCGCCAGTACCTCCCGTGCCTGCGGCCCGGCGGCAAGGTCGTCTTCATCACCCCGCAGGAGGTCGGCTACCGCAGCGACCACACCCACATCCGCTGGGTCGACAAGGCCGGCCTGCGCGAGCACGCCGACGCCCTCGGCCTGCAGGTGCAGCGCTCGTACTCGTTCCCCTTCCCGCGCGTGGCGGGCAAGGTGTTCAAGTACAACGAGTTCGTGCAGCTCGCGACCTACGCGGGCTGAGCGAGCAGCAGGCTCAGCGCCGTACGGCGTGCCGCAGCGCGACCCGCGCGCCCGCGAAGTCCCGCGCCTTCAGAGCGCCGGGCACCATCGACATCCCGTGCATCCGCGACGTCCAGCGGCTGCGGGCGGCCCGGGCCGCCTTCGACCAGCGCCGCGCGCGCATCTGCTGCTCGGCCTCGAGGAAGTAGCGGCGGTCGTCGTCGAAGCGGCTGCCGTCGAGCAGGCCGACGCCGGACAGGCTTGCCGTGTGGCGCCGGTACTTGAAGGTGACCTCGGGGTCGAGGACCAGCTGCGCGCCGTCGGCGATCAGGTCGAGGATCAGCGCCAGGTCGAGGATGATCGGCAGGTCCTGGCGGAAGGGGTAGCGCTGCACCTGCTCGGTGCGGAACACCAGGGACGGCCAGTACAGCCAGTTGCCGTGCAGCAGGTTGCGCGCCAGCGCCTCGCCGCCGAGCAGGGTCGGGCCGTCGACCTTGGGGCGCAGCCAGCGCTTCACCCGGTCGGCGAGGGGCTCGCAGGGGCGGCCGTCGTCGTCGATGACCTGGACGCCGGGCTGCAGCATGCTCGCGTCCGGGTAGGACGCCAGCGTGGCCCGGGCCCGCGCGACGAAGGTCGGCTCGAGCAGGTCGTCGCAGCCGAGGAACATGACGAGGTCGCCCGACGCGAGGTCGAGGCACTTCTGGAAGTTCGCGGCGATGCCGAGGTTGGTCTCGTTGCGGAGGTAGCGGATCCGCGGGTCCTGCTCCTGCGCGAAGTGCGCGGCGACCGATGGGTCGGGATAGGCGTCGTCGACGACGATGACGCTCCAGTCCGGGCTGGTCTGCGCGCGGACGCTGTCGAGGGCGTCGTAGAGCAGGCCCGGATCGCCCCAGTAGGGCACGAAGATCTCGAGCACCGGGGTGCCGTCGGCGCTCACGCGTCGTCGTCCGCGGGGGAGTCGTCGAGCTCGAGGCGGAGCAGCGCGATCTCCTCGGCGAGGGTGCGGGTCCGCTCCTCGAGCCGGCCCAGCTCGGAGCTGTGCTGCAGGGTCAGCATCAAGATCACGATCGAGCCGCCGAAGAACAGCAGGTTCGACGGCACCTGCAGGCCGAGCAGCGAGGTCGCCTCGGTGAGGATCGCCGGGAACACCGCGAGCAGCGCGATGCCGAAGGCGACGATCGCCCAGATGATGGCGTACTTCTCGCGCAGCCGGCGGCGCCGCATCATCTCGAAGAGCAGCACCAGCACGGTCGCCGCGGCGACGAGCCCGAGCACCGTCGTCCCGTTCATGCGGCGCTCCCGGGGTTGGGCGTGGTCGGTGTGGTGGGCGTGAGGTGCTCGGTCTGCGACGACCAGTCGCGCACCAGCGCCAGCACCAGCGCCACGATCGCGCGGGAGAGGTAGACCGCCGCCTTCAGCGGCGACTGGCTCGCCTGGCCGGCGGCGCGGGCCCGCATGGTGACGGGGACCTGCGTGATCCGACAGCCGGCGCGCTGGGCGATGACGAGGGACTCGACGGTGTCGCCGAGGTATTCGGCCGGGTAGTGCGCGGCGAACACCTGGATCGCGCGCCGGTTGGCCACGCGGAAGCCGGAGGTGACGTCGGTCAGCCGGGTGCCGGCGACCCGCGACAGCACCCAGGCGAGCAGGATCATCGCCCACCGGCGCGGCCCGCGGACCCGGTAGGGGTCGTCGGGCGTCGCGAACCGGGCGCCGATGACGACGTCGGCGGTGTCGAGCCGCTCGAGGAGCTCGGTGAGATAGCGCGGGTCGTGCTGGCCGTCGGCGTCGATCTGGACGGCGACGTCGTAGCCGTTGCGCAGCGCGTAGCGGTAGCCGGTGCGCATCGCGCCGCCGACGCCGAGGTTGTAGGGCAGTCGGCACACCCGCGCGCCGTGCCGCTCGGCCTCGGCGGCAGTGCGGTCGGCCGATCCGTCGTCGACGATGAGCAGGTCGGCGTCGGGCACCGTGGCGCTGATCTCATCGATGGTCCGGCCGATCGACGCCTCCTCGTTCCACGCGGGAACGATGATCAGCACACGACGCGCTGGCACGGACTCCATGGGTGCGGACTCTAACAATCGTCGGACCCCGACGACGCAACCGCCGATGCGCGACGATGGCGTGGTGCTGAGGATCACTGACGACGAACGCCGCCGCCGTCTCGCCGTACGCCACGGGCTGGCGCGGCCGCATCCCAGCGTGGAGGCGGCGACCGAGGCCCTCACCGTGCTGCACGCAACCGAGGCCGCGACCGTCCACCTCGCGCTGTGGGCGCGGGTCGAGGACGTGAGCGTCGCCGACGTCGACAAGGCGCTGTACGACGACCGCAGCATCGTGAAGCAGCTGGCGATGCGCCGCACCCTGTTCGTCTTCCCGCGCGCGCTGCTGCCGGCCGCGTGGGGGAGCGCGGCCGCCCGCGTCGGCGCCCAGCAGCGGGCGCTCGTCGTCAAGGACCTGCGCGCCAACGGCATCACCGACGACCCCGACGCCTGGATCGCCGCAGCCGAGGCCGACGTCCTGGCCCTGCTCGCGGACGGCGAGCCGCGCACCACCGCGCAGATCCGGGAGAGCGTGGCGATGCTGGCCGGCAGTGTGGTGCGGGGCAACCCGGACAGCAAGTGGGGCGGCGAGGTCCCGCTCGCGCCGCGGGTGATGACGATGCTCGGCGCCGAAGGACGCCTGCTCCGCGCCGACAACGCCGGCCACTGGCGGCTCAACAAGCCGACCTGGACGACGACCTCCCACTGGTTGGGGGAGGTGGCGGAGCCGCTGCCGCAGGCGGAGGGTTATGCCGCGCTGGTCCAGCGCTGGCTGTGGACCTTCGGCCCCGGCACCGAGGCCGACCTGGTCTGGTGGCTCGGCGCGACCAAGACGATCGTGCGACGCGCGCTGGCCGACGTCGCGGCCGTCGAGGTGGCGTTCGACGACGGCGGCACCGGGTGGGTGCTGCCCGACGACACCGCACCCGTCGACGGGGGAGTCGAGCCCTGGGCGGCGCTGCTGCCGACCCTCGACCCGACGGTCATGGGGTGGAAGGAGCGCGCCTTCTACCTCGACGCCGCGGACACGCCGTTCCTCTTCGACAGCAACGGCAACGCCGGCAACACCGCGTGGTGGAACGGCCGGATCGTCGGCTGCTGGGTGCAGGACGACGACGCCCGCGTGCACCTGGTGCTGCGCCACGACGTCGGCGCCGACGCACGTGCGGCGCTGGCACGCGAGGCGGAGCGGCTCACCGCGTGGCTCGACGGCGTCCGGATCACCCATGTCTACGCATCCCCGCAGATGCGGGGCGCGGTGCTGCCCTGATCTACGATCCGGCCCTGTGAGTCGTCAGCAGCCCGAGCAGCAGGCACCGCCGGTCCAGAAGCTGCGGATCCGGTACGCCAAGCGCGGTCGGCTGCGCTTCACCAGCCACCGCGACGTGAGCCGTGCCATCGAGCGAGCCGTCGTCCGCGCCGGCATCCCGATGGCCTACTCGTCGGGCTTCCACCCGCACCCGCGGATCTCCTACGCCGGCGCGTCCCCGACGGGCGCCGCCAGCGAGTCGGAGTACGTCGAGCTCGGCCTCGCCGAGCAGCGCGACCCCGCCGAGATCGGCGCCGCGCTCGACGCCGTCCTGCCCGACGGGCTCGACGTCGTCGCCACCGTCGACGCCGCGACGTCGAGCCCCGGCTCGCTGTCCGACCTGCTCACGGCCAGCCACTGGCTGATCGACCTGGGCGACACGCCGGCCGAGCGGGCCGCGGAGGCGGTCGCCGCGTTCCTGGCGACCGAGTCGGTCACCGTGGAGCGGATGACGAAGAAAGGGATGCGGTCGTTCGACTGCCGCGCGGCCGTCGTCCGGCTCGCGGTGACCGCGGACGGAGCGTTGGAGCTGCTGCTCGAGCACACCGTGCCCGCCGTACGGCCCGACGACGTGCTCACCGGTCTGCGCGAGGTCAGCGGCCTCGAGGTCGCCGGATCCGGACTGCTCACCCGCGTCGCCCAAGGCGTCCTCGACCGGGCCGCGGAGTCGATCGGCGACCCGCTGGCGGAGCGTTGATGCCGGTCGTCTGAGTGGCGTGTGCGATACTCGCCACAGATCTACCCCCCGCGCGCGTCCCACAGGACCGCGTGCGGTGCGATCTGACGACGTTCTCGCCGGACGGCAGGCACAACTGACCGGTCGGCACGGTGGAGACGGACGAGCGCCCGACGCGACGCACAGAGCGACCGCGGCAGGCGAACGGACGGCCTCCAGTGACGCTCCGCGGAGGGTGTCGTCCCACGAAGGCTTACGGCGCCGCGCGCTGCGCGAGCGCCGATGACACACCCCGTGCGCGCGAGCGCCGGGTGGAGGAGTAGCGCCACATGAACGACGCGCCGACCAACACCGACACGCCCACCGAGGCCTCGTCACCCGCTCCGGAGGCTCCTGCCGCCGAGGCGCCCACCGCCGCGGCGAAGCCCGCCAAGAAGGCGGCGGCGAAGAAGACCGCGGCCAAGAAGACGGCCGCGAAGAAGACCACCACTGCCGCGGCGAAGAAGACCGCGGCGAAGAAGACGGCCGCCAAGAAGACGGCCGCGAAGAAGACCACCACTGCCGCGGCGAAGAAGACCGCCGCGAAGAAGACCACGGCGAAGAAGACCGCCGCGAAGAAGGCGGCCGCGGTCGCGGAGTCGACCTCGGAGCAGCTGCTGCTCGTCCCCGACGAGGCGCCCGTGGAGGCACCCGTGGAGGCGCCGGCCGAGGCCGTCGTCGAGGAGGCGCCCGTCGAGGAGGCGCCCGTCGAGGAGGCGCCCGTCGAGGAGGCGCCCATCGAGGAGGCCCCCGTCGAGGAGGCGCCGGCCGAGGCCGCGGAGCCCGAGGTCGCCGAGGAGCCCGAGCCCGAGGCCGAGGTCGTCGAGGCTGAGCCCGAGGTCGCCGAGGAGGCCGAGGTCGCCGAAGAGCCCGCGGCCGAGGAGTCGACCGACGACGAGAGCGACGACGAGTCCGCTCCGCGTCGCCGCCGTCGCCGGGGCGGCCGCCGTCGCCGCAAGCCCGCCGGTGCGGGATCCGAGGACGACGCCGCCGAGGAGTCCGACGACGACGCCGCCGAGGGCGGTACCGAGGGTGCTGCCGAGGGCGACCGGCCCAAGGCCGGCCGGCCGCGGTCCGAGAAGTCCGCGAAGGCCGGCCAGCCCGCCGAGGGTGAGGCCGCCGAGGGTGAGGCCGCCGAGGCCGCGGCGTCCGCCGAGGGTGAGGCGTCGGAGGAGTCCGACGAGTCCGAGGGGGGCGCCCAGGGCGGCTCCTCCTCGTCGTCGCGGCGTCGCCGCCGTCGTCGCCGCGCCGGAGAGTCCGGGGGAGACGCCGAGGGCGACGACCCGGAGAACACGGTCACCCGGGTCCGCAAGCCGCGCTCCGCCGACGACGAGATCACCTCGATCTCCGGCTCCACCCGCCTGGAGGCCAAGAAGCAGCGGCGTCGCGAGGGCCGCGAGGCCGGCCGCCGCCGTGCGCCGATCGTGAGCGAGGCCGAGTTCCTGGCCCGCCGCGAGTCGGTGGACCGCGTGATGGCCGTGCGCCAGCGCAAGGACCTCACCCAGATCGCCGTCCTCGAGGACAAGGTCCTCGTCGAGCACTACGTCGCCCGCGAGTCGCAGACGTCGCTGATCGGCAACGTCTACCTCGGCCGGGTCCAGAACGTGCTGCCCTCGATGGAGGCCGCGTTCATCGACATCGGCAAGGGCCGCAACGCGGTGCTGTACGCCGGCGAGGTCAACTGGAGCGCGCTCGGCCACAAGGACGGCGAGCCCCGCAAGATCGAGTCGGTCCTGCAGTCCGGCCAGACCGTGCTGGTCCAGGTCACCAAGGACCCGATCGGCCACAAGGGCGCCCGCCTCACCAGCCAGATCAGCCTGGCCGGCCGCTTCCTCGTCTACGTGCCGGACGGCACGACGTCCGGCATCTCCCGCAAGCTGCCCGACACCGAGCGCGCGCGGCTCAAGGCGCTGCTCAAGGAGATCGTTCCCGAGTCGGCCGGCGTCATCGTTCGCACCGCCGCCGAAGGCGCGTCCGAGGACGAGCTGACACGGGACGTCGAGCGGCTCAAGGCGCGCTGGGAGGACATCGAGTCCAAGGTCGCCAAGGGCAACGCCCCGCAGCTGCTGTACGGCGAGCCGGACCTCACCCTCAAGGTGGTCCGCGACCTGTTCACCGAGGACTTCGCCAAGCTCGTCGTCCAGGGCGACGAGGCGTGGGAGACCGTCAAGGACTACGTCGACCACGTCGCGCCCGACCTCGCCGAGCGGCTCGAGCACCACGAGTCCGGCGACGGCGTCCCCGACCTGTTCGCCACGTACCGGATCGACGAGCAGATCGCCAAGGGCCTCGACCGCAAGGTCTGGCTGCCCTCCGGCGGATCGCTGATCATCGACCGGACCGAGGCGATGACCGTCGTCGACGTCAACACCGGCAAGTTCACCGGCTCCGGCGGCAACCTCGAGGAGACGGTGACCAAGAACAACCTGGAGGCCGCGGAGGAGATCGTCCGCCAGCTCCGGCTGCGCGACATCGGCGGCATCATCGTCGTCGACTTCATCGACATGGTCCTGGAGTCCAACCGCGACCTGGTGCTGCGGCGCCTGGTCGAGTGCCTGGGCCGCGACCGGACCCGCCACCAGGTCGCCGAGGTCACCTCGCTCGGCCTGGTCCAGATGACTCGCAAGCGGATCGGCACCGGTCTGCTGGAGGCGTTCAGCGAGACCTGCACGCACTGCCAGGGCCGCGGCCTGATCGTGCACGAGCTGCCGGTCGAGCCGAAGCGCAGCTCGGGCATCACGCCGGCTCCGGGGGAGGGCGAGTCCCGCTCCAGCCGGCGCCGCAAGGGCCGCGGCCAGGGCGGCCAGGCGCAGGGCCAGGGCGGCAACGGCCAGGACGGCCAGGACGGCCAGAACGGCCAGAACGGCTCGAACGGCTCGAACGGGCAGGCGGCCGTGCCGTCGCCGAAGGACGTCGCCGCGATGGCCAAGCCGGCTCACGAGGAGGAGACCGCCGACACCGCCGAGGCCGTGGACGCTGTCGAGCCGGTTGACGCTGTCGAGCCGGTCGACACCGTCGAGGCGACCGCCGCGGTGACCGAGGCCGTCGAGGCCGTCGAGGCCGTCGAGACCGTCGAGACCGTCGAGGCCGTCGAGGTGCCCGCCGAGGTCGTCGAGGCGCCCGCGGAGGCCGTCGAGCCCGAGCCGACGCCGGAGCCGGCCCCGGAGCCGGCCCCGGAGCCGGTGGTCACGACCACGGTCGTGACCCGGACCCGCCGTCGTGCCGCGAGCCGCCCCGCCGGCCCGCCGGTGACCGCCGAGGCCCCCGTGGCGGCGCCCGCTGCCGAGGAGGCGCCCGCCGAGGAGGCTCCTGCGGAGGAGCCCCACGTCGAGCACGTCCCGATCAAGAAGAAGGGCGCGCGCAAGCGCTGACCCCCGGGGCCGGCCCGGACCCCGCGTTTTGGCGGATCCGGGCCCGGCCCGTAACATTGTTCGTCGGTGCGCCGCCGAGGCGTTCCGTTCTGCTGGCACCCGGCATCTCGCGATGAGCAGTCGCGACGCGGGATTCCGCAGTGTGCCGTAGACCCAGACGTTGAACCAGAAGGAGCCCGGTGGTGTACGCGATCGTGCGCGCAGGCGCGAAGCAGGAGAAGGTCGCTGTCGGCGACGTCATCGAGATCGACAAGGTCTCCACGCCCGTCGGCGACACCCTGACCCTGCCGGTCGTGCTCGCCGTGGACGGCGAGACGGTCACCAGCACCGGTCTCGACAAGGCCGCCGTGACGGTCGAGGTCCTCGGTGCCACCAAGGGCCCGAAGATCATCATCCAGAAGTACAAGAACAAGACCGGCTACAAGAAGCGCCAGGGTCACCGCCAGAAGTACACCCAGGTCAAGGTCACCGACATCAAGCTCTGAGTCTCACCGGACTCGACACCATTTTCGAAGGACTGAAACATGGCACACAAGAAGGGCGCGGCGTCCACCAAGAACGGCCGCGACTCCAACGCCCAGCGCCTCGGCGTCAAGCGCTTCGGCGGCCAGCTGGTCAACGCCGGTGAGATCATCGTCCGCCAGCGTGGCACCCACTTCCACCCGGGCTCGGGCGTCGGTCGCGGTGGCGACGACACCCTGTTCGCGCTGGTTCCCGGTGCGGTCGAGTTCGGCCGCAAGCGCGGCCGCAAGGTCGTCAACATCGTCCCGGGTGAGTGAGCGACGCTCACTCTGACCTGAGGCTTCGAAGGGCGTCCCGGTTCGGGGCGCCCTTCAACCATTTTCTACTGAAAGACTGATCCCCATGGCCGTTCCCACGTTCGTCGACCGCGTGATCCTGTCCGTGTCCGCCGGTCGTGGCGGCAACGGCGTCGCGTCGGTGCACCGCGAGAAGTTCAAGCCGCTCGGCGGTCCCGACGGTGGCAACGGCGGGCCCGGCGGATCCGTGGTGCTGCGCGTCGACCCCGACGTGACCACGCTGCTCGACTACCACCACAGCCCGCGGCGCAAGGCCGAGCACGGCGGCCACGGCGCCGGCGACCGGCGCAACGGCTCGCACGGCGCCGACCTGGTCCTGCCGGTGCCGGCGGGCACGGTCGTCAAGCACCGCAACGGCGAGGTCATCGCCGACCTGGTCGGCCCCGGCACCGAGCTGGTCGTCGCCCAGGGCGGTCGCGGCGGGCTCGGCAACGCGGCGCTCGCCTCGAAGTCGCGCAAGGCCCCCGGCTTCGCGCTGCTCGGCGAGCCCGGCGACGAGCTCGAGGTCGTCCTCGAGCTCAAGGTCGTCGCCGACGTCGGCCTGGTCGGCTTCCCGAGCGCCGGCAAGTCCAGCCTGATCGCGTCGATCTCGCGGGCGCGGCCCAAGATCGCCGACTACCCGTTCACCACGCTGGTCCCCAACCTCGGCGTGGTCACCGCCGGCGAGACGATCTTCACCGTCGCCGACGTCCCCGGCCTGATCGAGGGCGCGGCCGAGGGCCGCGGCCTGGGCCACGACTTCCTGCGCCACATCGAGCGCTGCGCGGCGCTGGTCCACGTCCTCGACACGGCCACGCTCGAGCCCGGGCGCAACCCGGTCGACGACCTCGACGTGATCGAGGCCGAGCTCAGCCGCTACGGCGGTCTCGACGACCGCCCCCGCCTGGTGGCGCTCAACAAGGTCGACGTCCCCGACGGGCGCGGCATCGCCGAGCTCGTCGTCGAGGAGCTGCGCGAGCGCGGCCTGCGGGTGTTCGAGATCTCCGCGGTTTCCGGTGAGGGCACCCGCGAGCTGATCTACGCGATGGCCGAGATCGTCACCGAGGCGCGGCACGCGAAGGCGTCCGAGATCCCGGCGCGGATCGTGGTCCGGCCCAAGGCGGTCGACGACGACGGCTTCACCATCAAGCGCACCGGCGCCGGCTGGCGGGTCCGCGGACCCAAGCCCGAGCGCTGGGTGCGGCAGACCGACTTCAGCAACGACGAGGCCGTCGGCTACCTCGCCGACCGGCTCAACCGGCTCGGCGTGGAGGCCAAGCTGGTCGCGCTCGGCGCCGAGGAGGGCGACGCCGTCCTCATCGGGCCCACCGACAACTCGGTGGTCTTCGACTTCCGTCCGGGCATCGACGCGGGCGCCGAGAATCTCTCGCGTCGGGGCGAGGACGACCGCTTCCACGAGGAGCGTCCGGCCGCCGCTCGCCGCCGCGAGATCCAGGAGCACCTGGGCGACCGGGCCGAGGGCGAGACGCGTGCCGACGTGGCGCGCCGCATCGACCAGCCCGACGTCTACGGACCCACCTCCTACGAGATCGGCTCGGAGGAAGACCCCGACCTCAAGCCGGCCACCGACGACGACGCCTGGCTCGAGGACGACCCCGGTGAGTGAGCGGGCGGCCGTCACCGCGGCCCGCCGGATCGTGGTGAAGGTCGGCTCGTCCTCCCTCACCACCGCCTCCGGTGGCATCGACCCCGAGCGGGTCAGCGCGCTGGTCGACGTCCTCGCCGCCGCGCGCGCCCGCGGCGCGGAGGTGGTGCTCGTGTCGTCCGGTGCGATCGCCGCCGGCCTGGCGCCGCTCGGCCTGCGCAAGCGGCCGCGCGGGCTCGCCGCGCAGCAGGCCGCCGCCAGCGTGGGACAGGGCCTGCTGGTCCACCGCTACACCGAGGAGCTCGCCCGCCACGGCCTCATCGCCGGGCAGGTGCTGCTCACCCTCGACGACGTCACCCGGCGCTCCCACTACCGCAACGCCCACCAGACGTTCGCGCAGCTGCTCGAGCTCGGCGTCATCCCGATCGTCAACGAGAACGACACGGTCGCGACGTCCGAGATCCGGTTCGGCGACAACGACCGGCTCGCGGCGCTCGTCGCCCACCTCGTCCACGCCGACCTGCTGGTGCTGCTCTCCGACGTCGACGGCCTCTACGACGGTCCGCCGTCGCGCCCCGGCGCCCGGCTGATCACCGACGTCCGCACCGACGACGACCTCGCCGACGTGGTCGTCGGCTCGGTCGGCGCGGCCGGTGTCGGCACGGGCGGCATGGTCACCAAGGTCGACGCCGCGGCGATCGCCACCGGCTCCGGCATCCCGGTCGTGCTCACCTCCGCCGACTGCGCCGCGCCGGCGCTCGCGGGGGAGCAGGTCGGCACGCTCTTCCACGCCACCGGCAAGCGCCGCCCCACCCGGCTGCTCTGGCTGCGGCACGCGACCGAGGGCAAGGGCGCGGTCGTCCTCGACGCGGGCGCGGTGCGGGCCGTCGTCCAGCGCCGGGCGTCGCTGCTCGCCGCCGGCATCACCGGCGTCCAGGGCGACTTCGCGGCGGGCGACCCGGTCGACCTGCTCGACCCCGACGGCACGGTCGTCGGGCGCGGACTGGTCAACTTCGACGCCGCCGAGCTGCCGACCCTGCTCGGCCGCTCCTCCCGCGAGCTCAAGCGCGAGCTCGGTGCGGCCTACGAGCGCGAGGTCATCCACCGCGACGATCTGGTCGTCCTCTGAGGGTCCGCAGCAGCAGGCCGTCCGGCACCAGCGACGAGAGCCGGTGCACGGCCGGCGGCGCGTCGACCACCCGGCTCGCCAGGCGGGAGGTGAGCACCACCCGCTCGGCCGGACGACGACGCTGCCGCTCGAAGGCGGCGAAGGCCGGAGCCGCCGCACCCGGTGCGCCGAGCAGCTCGGCCAGCAGCGCCGCGTCGACCAGCGCCTGAGCGCCGCCCTGGCCCAGATGCGGGCGCATCGGGTGTGCCGCGTCGCCCAGGACGACGACCGGTCCGTCGGTCCAGCGCCGGAGCCGCTGCCGGTCGAGGATGTCGTTGCGGCCCACTGCGTCCGGTGCCGTCGCGTCGAGGACCCGCGGGACCGGGTCCGGCCAGCCCGCGAAGGCCGCACGCAGGTGGGCGAGCTCGTCGTCGGCGGTCCCGCCCGCCGGCTCCCGGACGGTCGCGAACCAGTACGCGAGACCGTCGCCCAGCGGCACCACCCCGAACTCCTGGCGGGCGCCCCACAGCTGCACCGCGTCGAGCCCGTCGGCCCGGGCGAGACCGCGCCAGGCGGGGTAGCCGGCGTACGTCTCGCGGAGGGCGGGCTGCAGCGTCCGCGCCACCAGCGAGCGGAAGCCGTCGGCGCCGACCAGCGCGTCGGCCTCGACCGGCCCGGCGGACGTCTCCACCCGGACGCCGCGCGCGGTGCGCGCATAGCCCGTCACGGCCGTGCCGAAGGCGATGTCGGCGGCGGTGGCAGCGTGCAGGATCTCCACCAGCACCCCCCGCCGTACGGCGAGCAGCGGGACGTCCAGCGAACGCAGCAGACGCCCGCGTGCCGACCGCACGGAGCCCGCGCCGACCGGGTGTCCGGCCGCCCGCACCTGGGCGCCGACGCCGATCCGGTCGAGTGCGGCCAGCGCGGTCGGCCAGAGCGAGATCGCGCCGCCGCTGCTGCCCAGCTCGGGCCGCTCGTCGTAGAGCCGACAGCGCCACGGAGCGCCCGCGTGGGCGAGGCCGGCGGCCAGGGCGAGACCCGCGATCCCGGCGCCCGCGATCACCAGCTCCGGCCCGTCGCTCACCGCGCCACGGTAGCGGGCGGACGCGGTTGGGCTCCGCCCCCGGACGCGCCGTAACCTTGGAGTCGCCATGAACCACGCCCGGACGGTCTACCTCGACCACGCCGCGACGACGCCGATGACCGACGTCGCGGTGGAGGCGATGACCGCCCAGCTCCGCGAGGTCGGCAACGCCAGCTCGCTGCACGCCTCCGGGCGTCGCGCGCGTCGGGTGGTGGAGGAGTCGCGCGAGACGATCGCGCAGGCGCTCGGCTGCCGGCCCGGCGAGGTCGTGTTCACCTCCGGCGGCACCGAGGCCGACAACCTCGCGGTCAAGGGGCTCTTCTGGAGCCGTCGCGACGCCGACCCGCGCCGGGGCCGGGTGCTGTCGACGGCGGTCGAGCACCACGCCGTCCTCGACCCGCTCGAGTGGCTGGCCGAGCACGAGGGCGCCGACGTCGAGCTGCTCCCGGTCGACGAGCGGGGCCGGCTGCGGGTCGACGCGCTGCGTGCCGCCGTCGAGCGCGATCCCGCGTCGGTCGCGCTGATCACGGTGATGTGGGCCAACAACGAGGTCGGCACCCTGCAGCCGATCGACGAGGTCGTCGCCGTCGCCGCCGAGCACGGCATCCCGGTCCACACCGACGCGGTCCAGGCGGTCGGCGCGGTGCCGGTCGACTTCGCCGCCGCGGGCGTCGACGCGCTCTCGCTGTCGGGGCACAAGGTCGGCGGTCCGCAGGGCGTCGGTGCGCTCGTCGTACGGCGTGAGGTGGCGCTCGCCGCGCTGCTCCACGGCGGCGGCCAGGAGCGCGACGTCCGCAGCGGCACGCTCGACGTCCCGGCCATCGCGGGCTTCGCGGCCGCGGTCGAGCTGGCCGTCAAGCAGCAGGCCGAGCATGCCGCCCGGCTGTGCGCGCTGCGCGACGAGCTGATCGCCGGCGTACGGCGCGCGGTGCCCGACGCCGTCCTCAACGGCGACCCGGGGCACCGGCTGCCCGGCAACGTCCACCTCGGCTTCCCGGGCTGCGAGGGCGACTCGCTGCTCATGCTGCTCGACGCGCGCGGCATCGAGTGCTCCACGGGATCAGCCTGCTCGGCCGGCGTCCCGCAGCCCTCGCACGTCCTGCTCGCGATGGGTCGGACCAGCGCCGAGGCCCGTGGCTCGCTGCGCTTCAGCCTCGGCCACACCAGCACCGCCGCCGACGTCCAGGCCGTCGCCGAGGCCATCGGCCCGTGCGTCGAGCGCGCCCGCGCGGCCCGCGCCTGACCGGGGGAGTGGTATGAGGGTCGTCGCCGCCATGTCCGGGGGAGTGGACTCCGCCGTCGCCGCCGCGCGCGCCGCCGAGGCGGGCCACGACGTCACCGGCATCCACCTGGCGCTCTCGCGCAACCCCAAGTCGTACCGCTCCGGCGCCCGCGGCTGCTGCACCATCGAGGACGCCAACGACGCCCGCCGCGCGGCCGACGTCATCGGCATCCCGTTCTACGTCTGGGACCTCTCCGACCGCTTCCACACCGACGTGGTCGAGGACTTCATGGACACCTACGCCGCCGGGCAGACGCCCAACCCGTGCCTGCGGTGCAACGAGAAGATCAAGTTCGCCGCGGTGCTCGACAAGGCGCTGGCGCTGGGCTTCGACGCCGTCGCGACGGGCCACTACGCGACCGTGCGGGCTTCGGCCGACGGCGACATCGAGCTGCACCGGGCGGTCGACGGGGCGAAGGACCAGTCCTACGTGCTGGGCGTCCTCGACGAGCAGCAGCTGCGCCACTCGCTGTTCC
Source organism: Nocardioides ginsengisoli (assembly GCF_039537225.1). Taxonomy (NCBI): domain Bacteria; kingdom Bacillati; phylum Actinomycetota; class Actinomycetes; order Propionibacteriales; family Nocardioidaceae; genus Nocardioides; species Nocardioides ginsengisoli. The sequence goes on along the minus strand of NZ_BAABAC010000037.1, from coordinate 200,348 downwards.
CGCTGGGCGACACCACCAAGGACCGCGTGCGCGCCGAGGCGGCCGCGCGCGGCCTGCTCGTCGCCGACAAGCCCGACAGCCACGACATCTGCTTCGTCGCCGACGGCGACAACGCCGGCTGGCTGCGCGAGAAGCTCGGCGACCGGGCGCCCAACCAGGGCGGAGAGATCCGCGACGACGTCACCGGCGAGGTGCTCGGCCACCACGCCGGCACCTATGCCTACACGATCGGCCAGCGCAAGGGGCTCCGGCTCGGCCGGCCCGCCCCCGACGGCCGGCCGCGCTACGTGCTCGACATCGAGCCGGTCTCCGGCACCGTCACCGTCGGCCCGCGCGAGCGGCTCGCGGTCGACCGGGTCGAGGGCGACCGGCTGCGCTGGTGCGGGCGTCCGCTCGAGCCCGGCACGGTCCTGGACGGCGACGGGGTCACCGTGCAGCTGCGGGCCCACGGCGCCGAGCACCGCGCCGTCGTACGGGTGGGGGAGGACGGACTCGTGATCGACCTGATCGACACCGCCGACGGGATCGCGCCCGGACAGGCCGCGGTCGTCTACGACGGCACCCGGGTCGTCGGCTCGGCCACGATCACCGCGACCCGGCGGGTCACCGCGTGAGGGCGACGGGGATCGGATCCTTCCCCGGGGACACGCAGCGCGACTACGACGAGGCGCTCGCCGTCGTCCTCGGCGAGCTGACCGGCGACGAGGGGATCGGCCACGTGCCGGAGGTCCCCGGCCGCGGCGCGATCGCCGCGATGACGGGCCGCACCCTCGGGCTGATCGCCGAGCTGGACGCCGACCTGCAGCCGGGCGGTTGGCGGCTGACCGGATCGTCCGGTGCGACGCCGCTCGACCAGCGCCGCGCGCGCAGCCTGCTCGCCCAGGACCTCGACGCGCTCGAGGAGCGGGCGTCCGGGCACACCGGCTCGTTCAAGACCCAGGTCGCCGGACCGTGGACGCTGGCCGCGACGGTCGAGCGGCCGCGCGGCGACAAGCTCCTCGCCGACCACGGTGCGCGGCGTGAGCTGGCGCAGGCGCTGGCCGAGGCGGTCGCGGACCACGTGGGCGACCTGCGCCGCCGGCTGCCGGCCGCCGCCGAGCTCGTCGTCCAGCTCGACGAGCCGGCGCTGCCCGCGGTGATGGCGGGCGCGGTGCCGACGGCGTCGGGGTTCGGGAAGCACCGGACGATCCATCCGCCGGAGGCGAGCGAGGCGCTGGAGTGGGTCCTGGCCGCCGTACGGGACGCGGGGGCGGTGCCGTGGGTGCACTGCTGCGCGCCCGACGTCCCGCTCGCGCTGCTGCGCGGGGCCGGTGCGGCCGGGGTGATGGTCGACCTGGCGCTGCTCGACGCCGACGGGATGGACGCCGCGGCGGAGGCGCTGGAGGCGGGCGACACGATCGCGCTCGGCGTCGTGCCGACCTCGGGGGCGCTGCCCTCGGACAAGGCGCTCGTGGAGCGGGTGCTGCGCTGGCTCGACGTCCTGGGACTCGACCCGGAGGTCGTCGGCGGGCAGCTGGTGGTCACGCCGGCGTGCGGCCTCGCGGGCAGCACGGCCGCAGACGCGAGACGGGCCACCGAGCTGGTGCGCTCGGTGGCCCGCTCACTGGCTGGCTAGTCTCGATCAGCCGACGATCAACCCACGTGGACGCCCTCGGGCGCCTCGGTGGCCAGCTCGGTGTGCTTGACGCCGAGCAGGGCCCAGACGATCACCGATGCGGTCCAGATCATGAACGCGCCGGTGAGGAAGGCGTTGGTCGCGCCCTCGGAGAAGGCCGCGAAGTAGGCCTTGGTGCCGACCACCGGGTTGGTGAGGTCGGCGCCAGCCTGCTGCAGGGAGGCCATGATCGGGCCGAGCTTCTCGGTGGTGAAGTGGGCGGCGATGGTCGACAGGGTCGCCAGACCGAGCGCGCCGCCGACCTGCTGCATGGTGTTGAGGACGCCGGAGCCGATGCCCGAGTCCTGGGCGCGGATGCCGTGGACGGCGACGAGCGTCATCGGGACGAAGGTCAGGCCCATGCCGATCGACATGGTGACGATGAACGGCGCGATCTGGGTCCAGTAGTTGACGGAGTCGCCGAGGTTGGCGCCGTTGACCGCCGCGATGATGTTCGAGGCCGACGTGCTGATGTCGAGCCGGGAGAACATGAAGAGCGAGAAGCCAGCCAGGATCGTGCCGGTGCCGGCGAGGAAGCGCGGGTCGACGTGCGAGATCAGCTTCGACGACGCGGTCGCGCCGAACACCATGCCGACCGCGAACGGCAGGAAGGCGAAGCCGGTGCGCAGCGGGCTGTAGCCCATCACGTCCTGGACGTAGAGCGAGAGGAAGAAGAACATCGCGAACATCGCGGCCGGGGTGATCATCATCGACACGAAGGCGACCGCGCGCGGCCGGCTGGCGAAGATGTTGAGCGGCAGCAGCGGGTGCTTGATCCGGCGCTCGATGAGGATGAACGCGACGAGCGCGACCACGCCGCCGATGATGAAGGTGAGCGCGGTCGGGTCGCTCCAGCCGTAGGGCTGGTGGGTCGCGGTGTCGACGTTGCCGGTGCGGGTGATGCCGAAGACCAGCGCGAGCAGGCCCGCCGTACCGAGGACGGCGCCGGGCAGGTCGAGCTCACCGGCGTGGTGGTCGCTGTCGGGCAGCAGCTTCGGCGCGAAGTACGCCGCGGCGAGGCCGATCGGGACGTTGATGAGGAAGGTCAGGCGCCAGCCCCAGCCGGGGTCGAGGTTGGTGAGCCAGCCGCCGAGGATCAGGCCGATGGCCGCGCCGATGCCGGACATGGCGGCGAAGACCGAGAACGCGCGGTTGCGCTGCGGGCCGGCCGGGAAGGTCGTCGTGATCAGCGCGAGCGCGGTGGGGGAGGCCAGCGCGGCGCCGACACCCTGCAGGCCTCGGGAGCCGAGCAGCATGGCCTCGTTCTGGGCGATGCCGCCGAGGGCGGACGCGACGGCGAAGAGGGTGACGCCGATCATGAAGACGCGGCGGCGGCCGAAGAGGTCGCCCAGCCGGCCGCCGAGGAGCAGCAGGCCGCCGAAGGCGAGCGCGTAGCCGGTGACGACCCACGAGAGGTTGGCGCCGGTGATGTCGAGGTCCTTGCCGATGAACGGCAGGGCGATGTTCGCGATCGTGCTGTCGAGCACGACCATGAGCTGCGCGACGCAGATCAGGACGAGCGCCCAGCCCGGGTGCCGGGGACCGGAGGTGACGGTGGCCTCCGGCGACCGCGCGGTGGACGCGTCGGCCGGTTCGATCTCGGTCATGAGATTCCTTCGAGTGTGAGGAGAGATCAGCCGCGGGTGGCGGCCGGGACGATCACCTGATCGACGACGCGGGCGATCAGGTCGGGGTTGGCCTGCTCACCGAGCAGGAACATGCGGTGCAGGACGATGCCGGGGAGCGCGGCGGAGAGGATCTCGAGGTCGACGTCGTCGCGGAGCTCGCCACGAGCGTGGGCGCGCTCGTAGATCTGCCGGGCGACGGCGACCTTGGGGGCGATGAAGCGCTCCCGGAAGGCGGCCGCGAACTCCGCGTCGCGCCCGATGGCGGTGATGACGCTGCCGAGGATCGCGGTCTGGTGCTCGTCGGTCAGCCCGCCCGGCGCGCAGAACACGGAGAGCAGGTCGCCGCGCAGGGAGCCCGTGTCGGTGGGCACCTCGAGCGGCGTCTTCTGGGAGATCAGCGCGTCGGTGACGAGCGCCGCCTTGCCCTCCCAGCGCCGGTAGAGCGTCGCCTTGGACGCCTTCGCCTTGGTGGCGACGGCGTCCATGGTGAGCCGGTCGTAGCCCACGTCGACGAGGACGGCGAGCGTGGCGTCGAGGATCTCCTGCTCGCGGTCGCCCTCGATGCGGGGACGACTGGACGCCTCACGGCGGCTGCGACGGGGAACCATGGATGAAACGGTACGGTTTCGTTTCGTCCGGCGCAAGTCATTTCCTGGGGACGTGGGGGCGTCGTACCGGACGTCTCGGTCGCGCAACGC
>NZ_BAABAC010000037.1:110913-196302 GCF_039537225.1 Nocardioides ginsengisoli | reverse complement strand
GGTACGACGGGGACCCGACCGAGCTGTCGGAGGGTCGCGGCAAGATGTGCCCCATGAGCGACGCCGCCGACCTCCCCGTCGTACCGCCCGAGGCCCGCGACGAGCACGCCACGCTCGTCGACGAGGTCGAGGAGGCGCGCTGGCGCTACTACGTCCTCGACACCCCGACGCTCTCCGACGCCGACTTCGACGCGCGGATGCGGCGCCTGGAGGAGCTCGAGGAGCAGTACGCCGAGCTGCGCACGCCCGACTCGCCGACCCAGAAGGTCGGGGGCGCGGTGTCGACCGACTTCACCGCGGTCGACCACCTGCAGCGGATGGAGAGCCTCGACAACGCCTTCTCCTTCGAGGAGCTGGCGGCCTGGTACGCGCGGCTCGGCCGCGACGGCATCGCCGCGCCGGCGCTGCTGTGCGAGCTCAAGGTCGACGGCCTGGCCATCAACCTGCTCTACGAGGGCGGCCGGCTCAAGCGGGCGCTGACCCGCGGCGACGGGCGCACCGGCGAGGACGTCACCCCCAACGTCCGCACGATCGCGGCGATCCCCGACAGGCTGACCGGCACCGACGAGTTCCCGGTGCCCGACCTGGTCGAGGTGCGGGGCGAGGTGTTCCTGCCCGTCGAGGCGTTCGAGGCGCTCAACCTGTCGATGACCGAGGCCGGCAAGCCGGCGTTCGCCAACCCGCGCAATGCGGCCGCCGGCTCGCTGCGGCAGAAGGACCCGCGGGTCACCGCGACCCGCGCGCTCGGCATGGTGTGCCACGGCATCGGCGCCCGGCAGGGCTTCGAGCCGACGGCGCAGTCGGAGGCCTATCGCGCGTTGGCCGCGTGGGGCCTGCCGATCTCGAGCCAGGTGAAGGTGCTGCCGACGCTGAAGGACGTCGAGGGCTACATCACCCACGCGGGCGAGCACCGGCACAGCATCGTGCCCTACGAGATCGACGGCGTCGTGGTGAAGGTCGACGACGTCACGCTGCAGCGCCGGCTCGGCTCGACCAGCCGCGCGCCGCGGTGGGCGATCGCCTACAAGTACCCGCCCGAGGAGGTCAACACCGAGCTCCTCGACATCCAGGTCAACACCGGCCGCACCGGCCGGGTGACGCCCTTCGGCGTGATGAAGCCGGTGCGCGTGGCCGGGTCCACCGTCGAGATGGCGACGCTCCACAACGCCCACGAGGTCCGGCGCAAGGACGTCCGTCCCGGCGACACCGTCATCCTGCGCAAGGCCGGCGACGTCATCCCCGAGATCGTCGGGCCGGTCCTCGCGCTGCGCCCCGAGGGCCTGCCGGAGTGGGTCATGCCGTCGCACTGCCCCTCCTGCGCGACCGAGCTGGTCGAGCAGAAGGAGGGCGACAAGGACCTGCGCTGCCCCAACCACGAGCACTGCCCGGCCCAGGTCCGCGAGCGGGTCCACCACGTCGCCGGCCGCGGCGCCTTCGACATCGAGGGGCTCGGCTACGAGGCGGCGGTCGCGCTGCTCGAGTCCGGCGCGATCGCCAACGAGGGCGACATCTTCGACCTCACCGCCGACAAGCTGCGCACCACCGACCTGTTCACCCGCGCGCCCAAGAAGGACGAGGACGGCCCGCAGCTCAGCGCCAACGGCGAGAAGCTCCTCGCCAACCTCGCCGAGCGCAAGAGCGTCCCGTTGTGGCGGGTCCTCGTCGCCCTGTCCATCCGCCACGTCGGCCCCACGGCGGCCCGTGCGCTGGCCACCGAGTTCGGCTCGATGGCCGCCATCCGGGAGGCCTCCGAGGCCGACCTCGCCGCGGCCGAGGGCGTCGGCCCGACCATCGCCGCTGCCGTCATCGAGTGGTTCGGCGTCCCGTGGCACACCGCGATCGTCGACGCCTGGGCGGCGGCCGGGGTGGCCATGGCCGACGAGCGCGACGAGTCCGTGGCCCGCACGCTCGAGGGGCTGACCGTCGTCGTCACCGGGTCGCTGCAGGAGTTCTCGCGCGACTCCGCCAAGGAGGCGATCCTGTCGCGCGGCGGCAAGGCCGCCGGGTCGGTGTCGAAGAAGACCGACTTCGTCGTCGTCGGCGACAACGCCGGCTCGAAGGCCGAGAAGGCCGAGCAGCTGGGCGTGCCGGTCCTCGACGAGGAGCGGTTCAAGGTGCTGCTCGACCAGGGGCCGGCCGGCGTCAGCTGACGCCGGCCGCCCCGCACGTCAGCGCACCCGCACCCGCACCCGGACCTTCGCCGAGGTCGGCGTGACGCCCGCCGAGCCGCCGTACTCGAGGACGTAGGTCTGCTTGCCCTTCGGCTGCCTCGCCAGCGTGAAGCGCACGGCGCCGTCGGCCAGGACGCGGGCGGTGCCGACGTACCGGGTGCCGCGGCGGACCCGCACGACGCCCGTCGGTTCGACGCCCGAGGCGCGCACGGTCACCGTGAACGCCCCCTTGCGGCCGGCCTTCGCCTTCGCCGACGTGGCGATCGAGGCGCCGGTCCGCACCACGGCGGAGGTCTGCGGCGACACCGCGGTGTGGTCGATGTAGCCGGGCGCACGGACCGCGATCCGCACGGAGATACGGGCGCCGGCGTCCGCCTCCGCGAGTCGGTAGGTCGCCTTGGTGGCCCCCGCGATGGGCGACCCGTTGCGCAGCCACTGATAGGTCGTGGTGGCGGTGGCCGGATAGGTCGGGGTGTCGGCGCTGAGCACCTGGCCGACGCGCGAGATGCCACTGATGCTGGTCTCGCCGAGCGGCGCGAGCTTCGGGAGGCCCCACCCGCCGTCCTCGCCTGCGCGGACCACCCACGGCACCACGCCGAAGACGGACTCGTACGCCGACCAGGGCATCGCGATCCGGATGGCCGCCGGCACCGCCGACAGCACCACCGCGGCCACTGCCGGCCATCGCGCCCGGCGCGCCCGGGGGAGCCGGCTGGTGGGGTAGAGGGCGAGCAGGAGGGGGAGGGCGCCGTGGTTGACCGATGCGGACGCGAGGCCGCACGCCACGAGCCAGAGCCCGGAGGCGGTGAGGACGACGGCCACCCGGTGCAGCCCGACCTGGACGACGAGCAGCCCGCCCGTCGCCAGCAGCAGCACGCCCGGCACCGCGGCCACCACGGCGCGCGCGGGGGCACGCCCGGTGGCGCGCACCGGCGGCGGGGCGGTCGTCATGGGTGCAGATCCTGGCAGCCGGGACGCCCGGTCCGCCCGGGAATCGGTCCCCTGATCAGCCGGGAAGCTTCAGCCGCCCGTCGTCAGGTCGTAGACCGTGGCGCCGTCGACCGTCGTCGCGGTGAAGTGCGACTCGACCCAGCTGGTGATCAGGCTCGCCGTGCTCGTGCCGGCCGCGTCGGGCCCGCCCATGCCGCCCATGCCGCCCATGCCGCCCATGCCACCCCTGCCGCCGGAGGCGATGAAGTAGTGGATCCGGCCGGCGGCGACGTCGGCCTGGAACTGCGCGAGGGTCGGGCTCGCCGCGGTCCCGTTGAAGCCGCCGATCGCCATCACCGGACCCTCGGTGGCGAGCTGATAGCTCGCGGCGGCGGTCGAGCGGACGGTCGCCGCCACCCAGGTGTACGACGACGCGTCCTTCCGCAGCAGCGCCGTCAGCTCGCTGCCGACGGTCTCGCCGCCGAACATCCCGCCACCCGGGCGACCACCCGGGCCACCGGCAGGCAGTCCCGTGGGCAGTCCCGCGGGCAGTCCCGTGGGCAGTCCCGCAGGCAGGCCGGTCCGGCCCTGCGGCGGTCGGCCCATCGCGCCACGGCCGGGCATCCCGCGACCGGGCAGGCCGCCACCACCCATCGACGACACCGGGCCGGCGGTCACGATCGAGCCGGTGTGCGCGGTGTCGACCGTGTCGAGCGTGTAGGCCGCAGGCCCGACGGAGGTGACGAGGGCGGTGGCGAGGAGCAGTCCGGCGGCGAGCCGGCGGTCGAGGCGATGGGCGAGGAGGAACCCGGCGGCGCCGACGAGTCCGAGGACGAGGACCGGCCAGCGCAGGGCATCGTACGGGTCGGTCCCGGGCTGGCCGAGGAGGACGAACGCCCAGACCGCGCTGGCGGCGACGGTGAGCGCGAGGGTGCCGCGCGCCAGGGGGAGCGCGCGCCGCCGCCAGAGGACGACGCCGCCGACGACGGCCGTGATCGCGATCCACGGGGCGAGCGCGACGGTGTAGTAGTCGTGGTAGATCCCGGCCATGAACGAGAAGGTCAGCCCGGTGGCCAGCATCGAGCCGCCGGCGAGGAGCAGGAGGGCGCGGGTCCGGTCGGTGCGCGGTGCGCCGCGGAGCGCGACCAGGCCGCCGACCAGGCCGATCAGGGCGGCGGGCAGCAGCCAGCTCACCATCCCGCCGGAGACGCCACCGAAGAGACGCAGGAAGCCGACCCCCGAGCTGAACCCTGCGTTGCCGAGGCCGCCCTCCTCGCTGCCGGTCAGCCGGCCCAGGCCGTTGTAGCCGAGGACCAGCTGGAGGATGTCGTTGTTGGTCGAGCCGTCGATGTAGGGGCGGCTGGACGCCGGCCACAGCTCGACGATCGCGATCCACCAGCCGGCGCTGACGATCATCGCCGCGAACGCGGCGAGCAGGTGGCGGACCCGGCGGCCGAGGGTGGTGGGCGCCGCGATCAGGTAGACGAGCACGAACGGCGGCAGCACCAGGAAGGCCTGCAGCATCTTGGTGAGGAAGGCGACGCCGACGAGGACGCCGGCGAGCACCAGCCAGCGCCCGCGCGCGGCCTCCGCGGCGCGCAGGGTCGCGTAGCCCGCGCCGACGAGGAGCAGGAGCAGCAGCGCGTCGGGGTTGTTGAACCGGAACATCAGCGCCGCCGTCGGCGTCAGCGCGGTCGCCGCGCCGGCGATGAGGGCGGCGGGGGAGCCCGCGATCCGTCGTACGGTCAGATAGGTCAGGCCGACGGTGGCGACGCCCATCAGGGCCTCGGGCACGAGGATGCTCCACGAGCTGAGGCCGAAGAGGCGGACCGAGAGGTCCATGACCCACAGCGCGGCGGGCGGCTTGTCGACGGTGATCGAGTTCCCGGCGTCGAGCGAGCCGAAGAGGAAGGCCTTCCAGCTCACCGAGCCGGCCTGCGCGGCGGCCGAGTAGAACGAGTTGGCGTAGCCCGAGGCCGAGAGCGACCAGAGATAGGTCACCGCGGTGCCGAGCAGGAGTGCCGCGACCCCGGCACCCTCGGAACGGCGGGAGCGGCGGCGTGCTGACCCGGGCGCGGACGCCGGGGGCGCCTCAGCGGAGGGGAGGAGTGCGGTCATGCCGCCGACGATCCGGGGCGGCGCTGTGACCGGGTTCCGACGAGCCTGTGAGCCTCTTGTGAGGACTTGCGATCAGGCGGTCGGCAGGTTCAGGCGAGGTAGCGGTCGGCGTCGGCCCGCAGCGCGAGCGCGGCCGCGCGGTGACCGTGGACGGTCGCCGGGCACGGCGCCCAGTACGGCACCGAAGCCGCATCCGCGGCTGCCATCGACTCTTCGATCTCGGCCAAGCGGAGCAGCTCGCGTCGGACGAGCACTCGGACCGATTCGTTGGTGGACATGTATCCAGAGTGCGTCCCGGGCCGGGGCCCGCGCATCGGTCGAATTACTGAAACCACTACCTACCAAAGGACTATGTCCCGAGTCCGGCCAGCCACCCGTTCGCGGCCTCCGGGTCGGTCAACCGGACGACGGCGAGCTCGGGTTGGGTGAGCGCGAGGCCGTCGACCCAGCCCAGGTCGGGCTCGCGGTCGCGGGCCTCGGCGCGGATCCGGCGCAGGGTGCGCCGTACCCGGTTCGCCAGGCCGCTCGCCTCCAGCCGGACCAGTACGACCAGGTCGGCGCGCTCCAGCAGCGCCGGCCGCGCCCACGCCTCGTCGGCGGTCGTCACCCAGCCGTCGAAGGCCGCCAGGCGGGTCACCTCGGCCGGGCCGGAGAGGTCGTCGAGCGGCACCAGCGGTACGTCGACGAGCGCGGCGAGACGCTCCAGGAAGCCGGTCAGCTGCTCGCCGGGAGCTCCGGCCACGACCACGCGCTGCGGGAGGCGGCGCGGGTGGGGGACAGGGGCGTGCACCCGGGAAGTCTAGGGACACCGAAGGGACCTAGAATCGCGGGCATGTCTCAACTCACCCGCGACGAGGTGGCCCACCTGGCCGACCTCGCCCGGATCGACCTCGACGACGCCGAGCTGGACCACCTGGCGCCCCAGCTCAACGTGATCCTCGAGGCGGTCGCGTCCATCAGCGGAGTGGCCGGCGACGACGTGCCGCCGACCTCCCACCCGATCCCGCTGACCAATGTCTTCCGCGAGGACGTCGTCCGCCCGTGCCTGACGGCCGAGCAGGCGCTGTCCGGCGCGCCGGAGGCGGAGGACCAGCGGTTCCGGGTCCCGCGGATCCTGGGGGACGAGCAGTGAGCGAGCGAACCAACAACTCAGCTGAGCTGATCAAGAAGACCGCCGCCGAGCTGGCCGACGCGCTGGCCGCCGGTGAGACGACCTCCGTCGAGGTCACCCAGGCCCACCTCGACCGGATCACCGCCGTCGACGGCGGACCCGAGTCCGGCGTGCACGCCTTCCTCCACGTCGACGCCGAGGGCGCGCTGGCGCAGGCGGCCGAGTCCGACGCGCGGCGTGCCGCGGGCCAGGCGCGGCACCTGCTCGACGGCGTCCCGATCGCGGTCAAGGACGTCCTCGCGACGCAGGGGCTGCCCACGACGTGCGGCTCGAAGATCCTCGAGGGCTGGATCCCGCCCTACGACGCGACCGTCGTCCGCAAGATCAAGGACGCCGGCCTGCCGATCCTCGGCAAGACCAATATGGACGAGTTCGCGATGGGCTCGTCGACCGAGCACTCGGCGTACGGCCCGACCCGCAACCCGTGGGACCAGACCCGGATCCCGGGCGGCTCCGGCGGTGGCTCGGCCGCGGCCGTGGCCGCCTTCGAGGCGCCGCTCGCGCTCGGCACCGACACCGGCGGCTCGATCCGCCAGCCCGGCGCCGTCACCGGCACGGTCGGCGTGAAGCCGACCTACGGCGGGGTGTCGCGCTACGGCCTGGTCGCGCTCGCCAACAGCCTCGACCAGGTCGGCCCGGTCACCCGGACCGTCCTCGACTCGGCGCTGCTCCACGAGCTGATCGGCGGCCACGACCCGCTCGACTCGACGTCGGTCGACGAGCCGGTCGGCGGCTACGTCGCCGCGGCCCGCGCGGGCGCCCAGGGCGACCTGACCGGCCTGCGCGTCGGCGTCATCCAGGAGCTGGCCGGCGACGGCTGGCAGCAGGGCGTGATGGACCGGTTCGCCGAGTCCGTCGGCCTGCTCAAGGAGATGGGCGCCGAGATCGTCGAGATCTCGTGCCCGACCTTCGTGCACGCGATGGCGGCCTACTACCTGATCCTCCCGGCCGAGTGCTCCTCCAACCTCGCCAAGTTCGACGCCATGCGCTACGGCCTGCGCGTCGTCCCCGAGGGCGACCCGAGCGCCGAGGCGGTCATGAAGGCCAGCCGCGACGCCGGCTTCGGCGACGAGGTCAAGCGCCGGATCATGATCGGCACCTACGCCCTGTCCAGCGGCTACTACGACGCCTACTACGGGCAGGCGCAGAAGGTCCGCACGCTCATCTCGCGCGACTTCGCGGCGGCCTTCGCCGAGGTCGACGTCCTGGTCTCGCCGACCGCGCCGACGACGGCGTTCCCGCTGGGCGACAAGCTCGACGACCCGCTGGCGATGTACCTGCAGGACCTCGCCACCATCCCGGCCAACCTGGCCGGCGTCCCCGGCATCTCGGTGCCCGCCGGCCTCGCGGCCGAGGACGGCCTGCCGGTCGGCCTGCAGGTGCTGGCCCCGGCGCTCGGCGACGAGCGGCTCTACCGGGTCGGCGCGGCCGTCGAGGCGGCCCTGACCTCCCGCTGGGGCGGTCCGATCCTTGCGCAGGCTCCGACTCTGGAGGGTCCCCGATGACTGAGACGCTGGTTCCGTTCGACGAGGTGATCGCGAAGTACGACCCGGCCCTCGGCCTCGAGGTGCACGTCGAGCTCAACACGAACACCAAGATGTTCTGCGGCTGCCCGACGGTCTTCGGCGGCGAGCCCAACACCCAGGTCTGCCCGACCTGCCTCGGCCTCCCCGGCGCGATGCCCGTCGTCAACGCCAAGGCCGTCGAGTCGGCGATCCGGATCGGCCTGGCGCTCAACTGCTCGATCGCCGAGTGGTGCCGGTTCGCGCGGAAGAACTACTTCTACCCGGACATGCCGAAGAACTTCCAGACCTCCCAGTACGACGAGCCGATCGCCTTCGACGGCTGGCTCGACGTCGAGGTCGAGGGGGAGACCTTCCGGGTCGAGATCGAGCGCGCCCACATGGAGGAGGACACCGGCAAGTCCACCCACGTCGGTGGTGCGACCGGCCGGATCCACGGCGCCGACTACTCGCTCGTCGACTACAACCGGGCCGGCATCCCCCTCATCGAGATCGTCACCCGCCCGATCCTCGTCCCCGCCGAGAAGGCGCCGGCCGTGGCCCGGGCGTACGTCGGTCAGCTCCGCGACCTGATCCTCGCGCTCGGCGTCTCCGACGCCCGCATGGACCAGGGCTCGATCCGCGCCGACGTCAACCTCTCGCTGGCGCCCAAGGGCGCCGACAAGCTCGGCACCCGGTCGGAGACCAAGAACGTCAACTCGCTGCGCTCGGTCGAGCGGGCGGTCCGCTTCGAGATGTCGCGCCACGCGGGGATCCTCGACGCCGGCGGCGCCGTCCTGCAGGAGACGCGGCACTTCCACGAGGACACCGGCACGACGTCCTCGGGTCGCGAGAAGTCCGACGCCGAGGACTACCGCTACTTCCCGGAGCCCGACCTGGTGCCCGTCGCCCCGTCCCGCGAGTGGGTCGAGGAGCTGCGCGGCACGCTGCCCGAGAACCCGACCCAGAAGAGGGCCCGGCTGCAGGAGGAGTGGGGCTTCTCGGACCTGGAGATGCGCGACACCGTCGGCGCCGGCGCGCTCGACCTGGTCGAGCAGACCGTCGCCGCGGGCGCCGCTCCGCAGGCCGCCCGCAAGTGGTGGCTGACCGAGCTCGCCCGCCGCGCCAACGACGCCGGCGTCGAGCTCGGCGACCTCGCCGTCACGCCGGCCCAGGTCGCCGAGGTGCAGTCGCTGGTCGACGCCAAGACGATCAACGACAAGCTGGCCCGCCAGGTCTTCGACGGCCTGCTCGCCGGTGAGGGCACGCCCGCCGAGATCATCGCGGCGCGCGGGCTCGCCGTCGTATCGGACGAGGGCGCGCTGAGCGCCGCCGTCGACAAGGCGATCGCCGAGAACCCCGACATCGCCGACAAGATCCGCGACGGCAAGGTCGCCGCGGCGGGCGCGCTGATCGGGGCGATCATGAAGGAGATGCGCGGGCAGGCCGACGCGGGTCGGGTGCGCGAGCTGATCCTGGAGAAGCTCTCCTGAGCTCCTCTGCGCGCGCTTGTGCGAAGGGGCCCTGCCGGGTGTTTCCGGTGGGGCCTCGTGCCTCTGCGGGTTGCGCGGTGCGGGGTCTCTTTTACTGATGGCGTGGTGGCGCGCCGCCGTGATTGAGGTGCTTGGTCGCGGCTCGTTGTCGGCCGTCGGTTGCTGGGGGTCGACCCCTGTCCAGCGGTGGGTGGTCGTTGCGCTGCTGAGCGACTCATGTTCGGAGTGGGTGGGTGCCGCGGTGGTCGACCTGCCACCCGAAGCCATTCGGACTCGTCCACTGATAGGTGCCGGGCATCGTCACCTCATAGCGCCACTCGGAGTGCGTCTTGGCGCGGTGGTGGCGTCGGCATAGCGGGACGAGGTTGCAGGGGCAGGTGGGTCCGCCTCGGCCGTGGGGTCGGGCGTGGTCGAGGTCACATCTGCGGGCCTTGCGGCCGCAGTGCGGGAATCGGCAGGCGTGGTCGCGCAGCTCCACCTGGGTGCGGTGGCGGTCGGGGATCTCGTAGGACGTGACCGGGATGTGCTCGGCCAGGTCGATCACGGGCCGCACGACCACGGTGCCGACTCCGCCGAGCCACTCACGGACCTGCTCCGCACTCACCGGGCGGTCGTTCCACCGGGCGACCGGGTTCTCCCCGGCGAGCGTCGCCGGCGTGATGTGGACGTTGATGGAGGCCTTGCGGCCCGGGCTTCCGTCGAGGTCGAGCATGAGGTCGGCGCGCGCCAGTTCGCCGACGGCCTTGGACCGGCGCACGTCCAGCGAGGTCTCGTCCCCGAGGGCCCCCAGCAGGCTCGCGCGGCGGGCCACGGCCTCGTCCCGGTCGCGGGCGTCGGCTGCGTCGAGGAGCCCGGACACGGAGGCCAGGCCGTTGGTGTTGGGCTCGTCGATGTCGACGTAGCGCTGGTCCGCGGCGGCCGCGCGCTCCGCCTCGGCGCGCTCGGGGTCGAAGCGCAGCACGGCCTCGGCGATCATCCGCTCGAGCTGGGCCCAGCCGACGCCGGAGGCGTTGAACAGTTGCCGGTCGACGAACGCGGCGGCCTCGGCAGACAGGGCGTGGGTCTGGTCGGCGATCTTCGCCGCCCGCCACGGCGCGAGCCGTCCGGCCATGACCGCGGCCCAGACGTTCGGCAGGCGCCACGCACAGCCGAGGACCTGGCCGACGTAGGCGCGGCCGCCGTCGGGCGAGCGGCCCAGCACGGCCACCAGCTCCATGAGCGCGAACTCGGAGACCAGGGGCGCGCCGTCGCCCGCTATCGGGAGGCCGGTGTCGACGAAGCCGTCGCGGATGGTCGCTGCGCCCTCGACACCGTCGACCGTGTTGGCTTCAGCCCAGGTGGCGATGCGGGTCCACTCCCGGATCACCGACGCCTGACGGACCTCGACCTCGGCGCGCAGCTCCTCCAGCACCGTGGCGGTGCTGGCGTCGGAAGCGGCCCCGAGAGTCATGCTGACATTCGAACATGAGGGTCCGACACAACCCCGCCCTCGCGGTGGCGGCCGGGAGGTGCGCGAATCCTGGCCGGAGGCGACTTCACGGTAGGCTGCCCCCGACACATCAAGATCACGTCCGCGGTGGGGGAAGCCGGTCCGAATCCGGCGCTGACCCGCAACCGTAGGCCGCCCCTCGGGGAGCGGTGAGCCGGAGCACCTGGCGCGGAATGACCTGACACAACGCTGTCGTGGAGAGCGGCGGATGTCGGCCCCGATCGGGCCCTCCCGTCGTGTGCAGCGGGAAGGACCCCTCATGCTGACGAGCCGCCCGGTTCGGATCCTGGCCGCCACCGGCCTCGTGCTCACCCTCGGTCTCGCAGGCTGCAAGCACGAGAACGACGACAAGGTGGTCGGCGACTCGACGACGGCGACGCCCGAGGCCGCGCTCGCAGGTGCGCACTGGCTCGAGGGACAGCTCCGCGACGGCGTGCTCTACAACGAGCAGTACAAGACCGACGACTACAGCACCACGGTCGACCTCGCCTACGCCGTGCGTGCGGTCGACCCGAGCAGCAAGGCGCTGTCTGCGATCGCGACGGCGCTCGCAGGTGGAATCGACGCCTATGCGAAGCCGGGCAAGGACGTCTACTCCGGCTCCCTGGCCAAGCTCGTCTCGTTCGCGGAGGACCAGGGGCAGGACCCTCGCGCATTCGGCGGACAGGACCTCGTTGCCCAGCTCGAGGCCCGCACCGCCGACGGCGGCGCCACCGCCGGCCGGATCAGCGACAAGAGCTCGTACGGCGACTACGCCAACTCGTTCGGCCAGGCGTGGGCCGTCCGTGGGCTGACGCTCGCCGGGTCGAAGGAGGCTACCGCGGCGCGCGACTTCCTCCTCGAGCAGCAGTGCTCGGAGGGCTTCTTCCGCCTCTACTTCGCTGCGCCCAACGCGGCCGACCAGACCTGTGACAGCGCGGGCGCCAAGCCGGAGCCGGTCGACACCACCGCGCTCGCGTACGTGCTGCTCCACGATCTCGCTGAGCACGACGACAAGCTGGCGACCGCGCTCGACCGCGGTATCGACTACATCAAGGGCCAGCAGGCGGCCGACGGCTCGTTCTCCGGCGGCAGCGGCGACGCGATCGTTCCGAACAGCAACAGCACCGGTCTCGCCGGGTGGGCTCTCCACCTGGCTGGCGAGGATGCCGCCGCAGCCAAGGCGGCCACGTGGGTTCGCCAGCACCAGGTCGGTGCCTGTGACGGACCGATGGCGAAGGACGCGGGCGCCATCGCGTTCGACGACGCGGCCATGTCGGGCGCCGCCAAGGGCGTGACGAAGAAGGCGGCGTACCAGTGGCGTCTCTCGACGGCTCAGTCGCTGCCCTCCCTGTTGGCCGTTCCCACGGATGCTGCGGAGGCGCCGTGCCCGGACGCTTCCTGATCCTTGCGCTGATCGCTGCGATCGTCGGGCTGTCGCCGGCACCCGCCGGCGCGCACGCGCCGTCCGACGCTGCGTGTGACAGCGGTCAGGTCATGGTCGTCGTCGACTTCAACCAGCTCGGCGGCCCGACCAGATCGGCGTGTGCGAAGGCCGGTGGCTCGGCTGCGCAGCTCTTCGACGCGGCTGGGTTCGCGCTCACCTACACGAGCGCTCCGGGTATGCAGGGCTTCGTCTGCACCGTGGCCGACAAGCCGATCGACCGCAACTGCACCCAAGGCGACTCCTACTGGAGTCTGTGGTGGTCGGACGGCTCCAAGCCGTGGGCCTACGCCACCCTCGGCGTCGACCAGCTCGAGGTCCCGGCGCGCGGCTACGTCGGCTTCGCCTGGCACCAGGGCAGCGGCGACGCCACTGCCCCCGATCTTGCCGTCGGCACCACGTCGATCCCGGTGCGTGAGCCCGAGCCTGAGCCCGACCGTGCCGAGGCCGACAACCGGGGCGGCTTCCCGGCCTGGCTCGGCATCGGTCTGGCGGTGGTCGTGCTCGGCGCGGCGGGCGCCGTGCCGATCCTGCGGCGACGCCGATGAGGCTGCCGCGGGACCTGCATCCCGTCGCCTGGTGGGCGTGGGCGGTGGGGCTCGCGGTCGCGGCCTCCTGTACGACGAACCCGATCCTGCTGCTCGTCCTGCTCGGCGTCGTCGCGCTGGTCGTGGTGAGCTGCCGCTCCGACCAGCCGTGGGCCCGGTCGTTCCGGCTCTACCTGTGGCTCGGCGCGGTGGTGCTGGTGGTGCGGATCCTGTTCCGGATCCTGCTCGGGGGAGACGTGCCCGGGCACGTGCTCTTCACGCTGCCGGAGATCCCGCTGCCGCGCTTCGCCGCCGGCATCTCGCTGCTCGGCGCGTTCACCCGCGAGGAGCTGCTCGCGGCGACCTACGAGGGCCTGCGCCTGGCCACGCTGCTCATCGCGGTCGGTGGCGCGAACGCGCTGGCCAACCCCAAGCGGCTGATGAAGTCGCTGCCGCCCGCGCTCTACGAGATCGGTACGGCGATGACGGTGGCGATCAGCGTCGTCCCGCAGCTCGCCGACAGCGCCCGGCGGGTCCGGGCGGCGCAGCAGCTGCGCGGTGGGCCGGAGGGGCGCTTCCGCCGGATCCGCGGCGTCCGGCGGCTGCTCGTCCCGATCCTCGAGGACTCCTTCGACCGCTCGCTCGCCCTCGCCGCCGGCATGGACGCCCGCGGCTACGGCCGCACCGGCGAGCTGACCGCGGCCCAGCGCCGCAGCACCGGCGGGCTCATCATCGCCGGCCTGCTCGGCGTGTGCGTCGGCGTCTACGCCTTCCTCGACAGCTCGGCGCCGCGGATCCTGGCGCTGCCCATGCTCGTCCTCGGCATGGCGACCGCGCTCGTCGGCTTCGCGCTCGCCGGGCGCCGGGTGGGTCGCACGCGCTATCGCCCCGACCGCTGGCAGCTGCCCGAGATCCTCGTCGCCGCCTCCGGGATCGCCGCGGGCGCGGGCATGTGGGCCGTCCAGCGTTGGGAGCCGCTCGTCGCGCACCCCGGCGTCCTGGTCGCGCCCGGCGTCTCGCTGTTCGCCGTCGCCGCGGCGCTGGTCGCGGTGCTGCCGGTCTGGGTGGCGCCGCTGCCGCTGACAGTCCAGCGCCGGGAGGCGGTGCTCGCCTCATGATGGAGCTGCGCGAGATCACCTTCCGCTACGACGGCGACCCGGTGCTCGACCGGATCGACCTCACCATCGACAACGGCGAGCTGGTCGTCCTCGCCGGGCCCACCGGCGTCGGGAAGTCGACGCTGCTCGGCGTCGTGGCGGGCCTCGTGCCGTCGTACACCGGCGGGACGCTCACCGGCGACGTCCTGCTCGACGGCGTCAGCGTCGTCCACAAGCCCGCGCGCGAGCGCGCCCACGCCGTCGGGTACGTCGGCCAGAACCCGGCCGCCTGGTTCGTCACCGACACGGTCGAGGAGGAGCTCGCCTTCGGCATGGAGCAGCTCGGCCTCCCCGCGCCGACGATGCGCCGCCGGGTCGAGGAGACGCTCGACCTGCTCGGCATCGCCGACCTGCGCGACCGCGACCTGCGCACGCTCTCCGGCGGCCAGCAGCAGCGGGTCGCGATCGGCGCCGTCCTCACCGCCCACCCGCGGCTGCTCGTGCTCGACGAGCCGACGTCGGCGCTCGACCCGACCGCGGCGGAGGACGTCCTGGCCACGCTGACCCGATTGGTCCACGACCTCGGGGTCTCGGTCCTCGTCGCGGAGCACCGGCTCGAGCGGGTGGTGCCGTTCGCCGACCGGCTCTGCCTGCTCAACGGCGACGGCACGATCGACGTCGGCGACCCGGCCGACGTCCTGCGCGACGCCCCGATCGCCCCGCCGATCGTCGAGCTCGGCCGGCTCGCCGGCTGGTACCCGCTGCCGCTCACCGTCCGTGACGCCCGCCGCAAGGCCCCGGCCCTGCGCGAGCGGCTGGGAGAGCCGCCCGCGCCCACCGCGCCCGCCGGCCGCGGCGACGCCCTGGTCGACGTACGCCGCCTGGTCGTCGCCCACGGCCGCACGCCCGCCCTGCGCGGCGTCGACCTCACCCTCCGCCCCGGCACGGTCACCGCCCTCATGGGCCGCAACGGCGCCGGCAAGTCGACGCTGCTGTGGGCACTGCAGGGCCGGCACGCCCCGACCGGCGGAAACGTCCAGGTCGGCGGCCGCGCGCCGTCGTCCCTCAAGCCGGAGCAGCGCCGCGCGACGACCGGACTGGTGCCGCAGAGCCCGGCCGACCTGCTCTACCTGGAGACCGTCGCCGAGGAGTGCGCGGCGGCCGACGCCTCCGCCCGCCAGGCGCCCGGCACGTGCGCGGGCCTGCTCGAGCGGCTCGCGCCCGGCATCGACCCCGACCGTCACCCGCGCGACCTGTCCGAGGGACAGCGGCTCGCGCTCGCGGTGGCGATCGTGCTCACCGCGCGGCCGCCGGTGCTGCTCCTCGACGAGCCCACGCGGGGCCTCGACTACCCGGCCAAGCACGCCCTCGCCGGGCTGCTGCGCGACCTGGCTGCTGATCCGGAGCAGCCGCGCGCGGTGCTCGTGGCCACCCACGACGTCGAGTTCGTCGCGCAGGCCGCCGACGAGCTGGTCGTGCTCGCCGAGGGTGAGATCGTGTCCGCCGGGCCGGTGGCGCAGGGCGTGGCCGAGTCGCCGGCGTTCGCCCCGCAGGTCACCAAGGTGCTCGGCCCGGGGTGGCTCAGCGTCGACGCGGTCGCCGACGCGCTCACCCGCGAGGCGGCGCGGTGACCGCCGTACCGCTCAGCCGGCGCTCGGTCGTCGTCCTCGCGATCGTCTCGATCATCGGCCTGCTCATGCTGGCCTGGCCGCTGCTGCTCGACGTGGCGCCCGACGCCGAGCGGGTCGACCCGCCGTTCCTCTTCCTCGGCCTGCTGCCGGTGATCCTGGCCGTCGTCCTCGCCGAGATGAGCGAGGGCGGCATGGACGCCCGGGTGCTCGCGGTGCTCGGCGTCCTGAGCGCGGTCAACGCGGTGCTCCGCCTGGTCAGCGCCGGTACGGCGGGCCTCGAGCTGGTCTTCTTCCTGCTCATCCTGGGCGGGCGGGTGTTCGGCGCCGGGTTCGGGTTCGTGCTCGGCTGCACGTCGCTCTTCGCCTCGGCGCTGATGACGGCGGGCGTCGGCCCGTGGCTGCCGTTCCAGATGCTCGTCGCCGCCTGGGTCGGGATGGGTGCGGGCCTGCTGCCGCGCCGGGTCACGGGCCGCCGCGAGATCGTGATGCTGGTCGGCTACGGCGTGCTGTCGGCGTACCTCTACGGGTTGCTGATGAACCTCCAGGGCTGGCCGTTCATGGCCGGCGTGCAGGTGCCGGGCCAGGACTCCACCGAGCTGTCCTACGTCCCCGGGGCGTCGGTGCTCGACAACCTGCACCACTTCCTGATCTACACGCTGCTGACCTCGACCGGTGGCTGGGACACCGGCCGTGCGATCACCAATGCGCTGGCGATCGCCCTCCTCGGGCCCGCCGTGCTGACCACCCTGCGGCGGGCCGCCCGGCGGGCGCTGATCGAGGCACCTACGGCTCGATGAGCAGGATCCGGTCGTCCTCGGCGCCCGGCTTGCCCCGTCCGTCGCGGTTGCTCGTGGTCAGCCACAGCCGACCGTCGGGTGCGCGGACGACGGTGCGGAGCCGGCCGTACTCGCCCTCGAAGTAGGCCGTCGGGTCGCTCACCTGACCGTCGGCGACCTTGATTCGCCACAGCCGCTCGCCGCGCAGCGCGCCCATCCAGAGATAGCCGCCCGCATACGCCAGCCCGGACGGTGAGGCCTCGTCGGGCGCCCAGGTCAGGTCGGGCTGGGTGTAGCGCTTCGGCCCGCCCTTGCCCTCGACCACGGGCCAGCCGTAGTCCTGGCCGGGCAGGATCCGGTTGAGTTCGTCGGCCTTGCTGTCGCCGAACTCCGAGGCCCACAGCGAGCCCTGCGGGTCGAACGCCAGGCCCTCGACGTTGCGGTGGCCCCACGACCAGACCGCGGTGCCGAACGGGTTGTCGGGCGCGGGCTTGCCGTCGGCAGTGATCCGCAGGATCTTGCCGGCGAGGGACTTCCGGTCGCGGGCGAGCTGGGCGTCGCCGGTCTCGCCGGTCGTCACGTAGAGGAAGCCGTCGGGGCCGAACGCGAGCCGGCCGCCGTCGTGGCGCTGCCCGGTGGGGATGCCGGTGAGGATCGGCTCCGGCGCCCCGAGCGTGTCGCCGTCGAGCTTGACCCGCACCACGCGGTTGTCCTTGGCAGTGCAGACGTAGAAGTAGAGCGTCGCGTCGCTCGCGAAGGTGGGGGAGACGGCGACGCCGAGCAGGCCGGACTCGCCGCTCGCCGCGACGCCGGGGATCCGGCCGATCTCGGTGACCTGGCCGCCGGTCTCGGTGGGCTTGCCGCCCTCGACCTTCGGCGCGGTCACGAGCAGCACCCGTCCGGGGCGCTCGGTGACGATCGCGCGGCCGTCGGGGAGGAAGTCGATGCCCCAGGGCGTGTCGAGGCCCCGCGCGACGGTGGCGACGACGTCGGGGACGCCGTCGATCGTGAAGACCACCTTGCCGTCGACGACCGATCCCGTCGGTGAGGCGGTCGCGGACGACGACATCACGTCGACGTCGCTGCGGTTGCCGCCCTGACCGCAGCCCGCAGCGGCGACGGCGACGAGGGCCAGGCCCGCGACGACGCCGGAGGTACGGCGGCTCACGACACGTGCTCCAGGAAGTCGAGCAGCAGCCGGTGGACCCGCTCGGGCTGCTCGAGCTGGACGAAGTGCGAGCCCCGGAGCTCGACGTACGCGCTGTCCTTGCCGTTGTCGGCGAGCCGCTTCGAGGCGCTGGCCATGTCGCGCGCGCCGGCCAGGACGTCGTAGGTGGCCGAGACGAAGAGGGTCGGAACCTCGATCCGGCTCAGCCGCACGCGCGGGTGGCGCGAGGTGCTGATCGCGAGGTGGGCGTACCAGTCGACGGGCGTGGTGAGGAACTCCTGCAGGCCCACGACCGCGGCCTCTGGGTCGGCCATCGGGAACATGAAGCCGGTGCGGCCGAGCAGCCTGACCGTCGTCGGGTTGACCGGCAGGTGCCGGACCAGCGGGTTGACCGCCCAGCCGGCGTGCTTGGCGATCCGGCAGGCGTTGACGGTGACCGCCCGGGCGATCAGCCGGGGGAGGTGCAGCGGGCCGAGCATGGTCGCGAAGGTGTCGCCGGGGACGCCGCAGAGGGCGAAGATGCCGCGCACCCGCTCGGGGTGGCGGTAGGTCATCTCGAAGGCGGTGTTGACGCCCATCGACCAGCCCATCAGCACCGCGCTGTCGATGCCGAAGTGGTCCATCACCGACAGGCCGTCCTGGACGAAGTGCTCGATCTCGACGTGCTTGCGGTCGCGCGGCCGGTCGGAGCCGCCGACGCCGCGGTGGTTCCAGGAGACGACGCGGACGCCGCACTCGGGGGCGAGCAGCCAGGGCCACAGGTAGGCGTTGGTGCCGAGCCCGTTGCAGAGGACGACGGTCGGGCCGTCGATCACCCCGTCCGGGTCGTTGGTCCACGCGCGCACGTGCGTCCCGTCGTCGGACAGGATGTCGCGGAAGGCGATCGACGCGGACCGAACGCGCTGCTCGGGCCGGGGAGCGGAGGTCGACATGCCCTTGATTGTGCCGCACCCCGGCCCGGACCGGGCTTCAGCGTCGGCGTGGCTCAGGCGCGCGCGGCGAGGAAGCGCTCCACGTCCTCCCGCTCGGCGCGGCGGCGGTCGCACTCGGCGAGCGCGGTCATGGCGTTGCGGCAGGCCCGCTGCTGCAACGCGCGGGACCAGTCGTGGACGAGGCGGACGGCGTAGGACATCGGCGGTCGGCTTCCACTGGGGGACGGTGGAACATCGACGCTACCGGCGGCACGTGATCGCGAGGTCACGCCGAAGCGACATCCGGGTGAACCGTGCGTGCGGTGGCCCTCGTCGCGCCGACGCTGGCGACGACGACGCATCCGATCGCGAGCCACTGGACGGCGGCCAGCTGCTCGCCGACGACGGCCAGCCCGGCGAGCGCCGCGGCCGCCGGCTCGAGGCTCATCAGCACGCCGAAGGTCGCGGCCGGCAGGGTCCGCAGCGCCACCAGCTCGGCGCTGTAGGGGACGACCGAGCTGAGCAGGCCGACCGCGGCGCCGAAGAGCAGCACGTGCCGGTCGGTGAGCGCGCCGGTGTCGACGGTGAACAGCAGCGGCGAGAGCAGCAGCACGCCGAACCCGCTCGCGACGGCCAAGCCGTCGAGCCCCTCCCAGTGCCGTCCGGTGGCGGCGCTGGACAGGATGTAGCCGGCCCACGCGGCGCCGGCGACCACGGCGTACAGCACGCCGACCGGGTCGAGGTGGCCGCGCTCGAAGCCGAGCAGCAGCACGCCGAGCGCGGCGAGCCCGACCCACGCGAGGTCGCGCGGGCGCTTGAAGCCGATCGCGGCGAGCAGCATCGGACCGATGAACTCGATGGTGACCGCGACGCCGAGCGGGATGCGGGAGAAGGACTGGTAGATGCCCCAGTTCATGGCGCCCAGGCAGGCGCCGTACCGGAGCGCGACGAGCCAGTCGGTGCGCGTGCGGCCCCGCAGCCGGGGCCGCACCCAGACCAGCAGGACGATGCAGCTGGTGGCCAGCCGCAGCCAGACCACGCCGTTGGGCTCGATGTCGGTGAACAGCCTCTTCGCGAAGCCGGCGCCGAGCTGGACCGAGCCGATGCCCAGCAGCACGAGCCCGACCGCCACGCCCAGCGGCGGACCGTGGGCGTGGCGGTTCTGGGACATGGGGCCACCGTAGGGCGGGGGCCTCAGGTGGGCCTACTCGGCGACGACGGGGACGGCGACTCCTGCCGCCGTGGTGTCTCCCGCGACTCCGCTGCTGGCGGGATCGCGGGCCTGGTCGGCGGGGTTGCGGTGGCGGCCGCCTGGCTTGCCCGCGTCCTGCGTGACTCGGCTGCCGGCATTCGCTGCGCTCGCGCCGATGTCTCTTCTCGCCCCCAACATTTCCGCCGCCGGGCGATGACTTCCGTCGGACCCCGGGGTCACAGTGGTGAGGAGCGGTGACGACCGCGCGACGACAGGAGGCTGCGATGACGACGATCCTGATGGTGGGCACCCGCAAGGGCCTGTGGGTGGGCCGCTCGGACGACCGGCTCGAGTGGTCGTTCACCGGGCCGCACCATGACATGGAGGAGGTCTACTCCTGCCTGGTCGACACCCGGGGCCGGTCGCCGCGCCTGTTCGCCGGTACGTCGTCCAGCTGGCTCGGCCCGCAGCTGCGCTGGTCCGACGACCTGGGCGAGACCTGGCACGAGACGCCCAACGGCGCGATCCGCTTCCCCGAGGGCGCGGGCGCGACGCTCGCCCGGATCTGGCAGATCGTCCCGGGCGCCGAGCCGGGCATGCTCCACGCCGGCACCGAGCCGGGCGCGATCTTCACCTCGACCGACGGCGGTGCGTCCTTCGAGCTCGAGGAGGGGCTGTGGAACCACCCCCACCGCGAGCAGTGGAACGCCGGCTACGGCGGCCAGGCCTTCCACACCGTGCTCCCACACCCGACCGACCCGCGCTCGCTCACCGCGGCGCTGTCCACCGGCGGCGTCTACCGCACCACCGACGGCGGCGACTCGTGGGCGCCGCGCAACCAGGGCATCCGCGCCGACTTCCTGCCCGAGGACCAGCGCTATCCCGAGTTCGGCCAATGCGTCCACAAGGTCACCCGCCACCCGTCGCGCCCCGAGCGGCTCTACGCCCAGAACCACGGCGGCGTCTACCGCTCCGACGACGAGGGCGGCAGCTGGACGTCGATCGGCGACGCCCTGCCCAGCGACTTCGGGTTCCCGATCGTCGTCCATCCCCACCGGCCCGACACGATCTGGGTGTTCCCGCTCGGTGGCGGCGACGGCCGCTACCCACCGGGCGCGCAGGCCCGGGTGTGGCGCTCCGACGACGCCGGCGACACGTGGACGCCCTTCGACAAGGGCCTGCCCGACGCCTTCTACGTCGGCGTGATGCGCGACGCCATGTGCGCCGACACCCACGACCCGGCCGGCCTCTACCTCGGCGCCCGCAACGGATCGGTCTGGGCGTCGACCGACGACGGCGAGACGTGGCGGTCGATCGTGGCCAACCTGCCCGACGTGATGTCGGTCAAGGTCGGGGTCGTGGGCGGCTAGGGTCGAGACGTGCCCGCCTTCTCACAGACCCACGAGACGACCGTCGCCGCGCCGGCGACGGCCGTCCACCCGCTCATCGACGACTTCCACGAATGGGCGAAGTGGTCGCCGTGGGAGGAGCTCGACCCCGCGATGCGCCGTACCTTCGACGGCGCGGGCGTCGGGGCGACCTACGCCTGGTCCGGCAACAAGCGGGCCGGCGAGGGCCGGATGACGATGCGCTCGATCACGCCCGAGCAGGTGGTCGTCGACCTGGAGTTCCTCAAGCCGTTCAAGGCCCAGAACGTGGTCACCTTCGACCTCACGCCCGCCGCCGACGGCACCCGCGTGGCGTGGACGATGAGCGGGCAGCGCAATGTCGCCTTCGCGGTGATGGGGCGGCTGTTCTTCGACAAGGCGATCGCCAAGGACTTCACCCGAGGGCTGGCCTCGCTGAAGGCCGCGGCCGAGCAGGGCTGAGGGCAGGGCTGAGGGCAGGGCTGAGATCGGGTCCGGGGTGCCGTGCGGGCAGGCGTAGCCTTTCCTCATGCCCACCCTCCGCTCAGCGACGTCCACCTCGGGCCGCAACATGGCCGGCGCCCGCGCCCTGTGGCGCGCCACCGGCATGACCGACTCGGACTTCGGCAAGCCGATCATCGCCATCGCCAACTCGTTCACCGAGTTCGTCCCCGGCCACGTGCACCTGCGTGACCTCGGCAAGATCGTCGCGGAGTCGGTCGTCGCCAACGGCGGCGTCGCCAAGGAGTTCAACACGATCGCCGTCGACGACGGCATCGCGATGGGCCACGGCGGCATGCTCTACTCGCTGCCCAGCCGCGAGCTGATCGCCGACGCGGTCGAGTACATGGTCCAGGCCCACTGCGCCGACGCGATCGTGTGCATCTCCAACTGCGACAAGATCACCCCCGGCATGCTGCTGGCGAGCCTGCGGCTCAACATCCCCGTCGTGTTCGTGTCCGGTGGTCCGATGGAGGCCGGCAAGACCGTCGCCATCGAGGGCATCGTCCACAGCAAGCTCGACCTGGTCGACGCGATGGTGGCCTCGGCCAACGAGGCGGTCACCGACGAGCAGCTCGACACGATCGAGCGCTCGGCGTGCCCGACCTGCGGCTCCTGTTCGGGCATGTTCACCGCCAACTCGATGAACTGCCTCACCGAGGCCATCGGCCTGTCCCTGCCGGGCAACGGCTCGACGCTCGCCACCCACGCCAAGCGCCGCGCGCTCTTCGAGGAGGCGGGCAAGGTCGTCATGGACCTGTGCCGTCGCTACTACGAGGACGACGACGAGTCGGTCCTCCCGCGCAATATCGCCACCCGCGAGGCCTTCGAGAACGCCGTCGCGCTCGACGTCGCGATGGGCGGCTCCACCAACACCGTGCTGCACCTGCTCGCGGCCGCGCGCGAGGCCGAGCTCGACTTCGACGTCCACGACATCGACGCGATCTCGCGCCGGGTGCCGTGCCTGGCCAAGGTCGCGCCCAACTCGCCGAAGTTCCACATGGAGGACGTCCACCGAGCCGGTGGCATCCCCGCCCTGCTCGGCGAGCTGCGCCGCGGCGGCGCGCTCCACGAGAACGTCCACTCGGTCCACTCCGCCACGATCGACGAGTGGCTCGACACCTGGGACATTCGCGGCAAGGCTCCGTCGGCCGAGGCGCTGGAGCTGTTCCAGGCCGCGCCGGGCGGCGTCCGCACGACCGAGCCCTTCTCGACCGAGAACCGCTGGGGCACGCTCGACACCGACGCGGCCGAGGGGTGCATCCGCGACTTCGAGCATGCCTACTCCGCCGACGGCGGCCTGGCGATCCTGACCGGCAACGTCGCCGTCGACGGCTGCGTCGTCAAGACCGCCGGCGTTCCCGACGACTGCCTGGTCTTCCACGGCACGGCGATCGTCTTCGAGTCGCAGGACGCCGCGGTCGAGGGCATCCTCGGCAAGAAGGTCGAGGCCGGCCACGTCGTCGTCATCCGCTACGAGGGCCCCAAGGGCGGTCCCGGCATGCAGGAGATGCTCTATCCGACGGCCTTCCTCAAGGGCCGCGGCCTGGGCCAGAAGTGCGCGCTGATCACCGACGGCCGGTTCTCCGGCGGCACCAGCGGCCTGTCCATCGGGCACATCTCGCCCGAGGCGGCCGGCGGCGGCACGATCGCGCTCATCGAGGACGGCGACCCGATCTCGATCGACATCCCCAACCGGACGATCCACCTCGACGTCGACGACCACACGCTCTTCGAGCGCAAGATCCGCCAGGAGAAGCGCGACAAGCCCTACACGCCGCTCGACCGCCAGCGCCCGGTGTCGGCCGCGCTGCGGGCCTACGCGTCGATGGCGACCGCGGCCTCCGACGGCGCCTACCGCCGCGTTCCCGAGTGATGGCGGGCTGAGGGTGGGGAAGGTCCACGCGCGGGTCGACGGACGCCTGCGGGAGTTCGTCGACGCGCAGCAGGTGTTCTTCGTGGCGACCGCGCCGCTCGCCGGCGACGGTCACGTCAACCTGTCGCCGCGCGGCATCCCGGGGACCTTCGGGATGGTCGACGAGACCACCTTCGCGTGGCTCGACGGCACGGGCAGCGGCAGCGAGACGATCGCCCACCTGCGTGAGAACGGCCGGATCACGGTCATGTTCTGCGCCTTCTCCGGTGCGCCCGATATCGTCCGCTTCCACGGCCGCGGGCGGGTGGTCAGCGTCTACGACGCCGACTACGCCGACCTCGCCGCCCGGTTCACCGACCTGCCCGGCGCCCGCGCGGTCGTCGTCGTCGACATCGAGCGGGTCTCCGACTCGTGCGGTTGGGGCGTGCCGTTGATGGACTACGCGGGCGAGCGCGAGCTGCTGGCGCCGTACTTCGAGCGGAAGGGCGTCGACGGCTCCGCCGACTATCGCCGCCGCAAGAACCGCACCAGCATCGACGGCCTGCCCGCCTTCGACTTCGACCCGCTCGACGCACCGACCTGAGGTGGACCCATGGACCAGCGGATCAGCTTCCTCACCCTCGCCGTCTCCGACCTCGACGCCTCCCGCGCGTTCTACCGCGACGGCCTCGGCTGGACGTCCGAGCTCGACGTCCCCGGCGAGGTGCTCATGTTCCGCGCGGGGGAGCACCTGGTGTTCTCGCTGTGGGAGCGCAGCCACTTCGAGGCCGAGGTCGGTACGACGCAGCGCGGCCCCGGCGTCGTCCCGCTGACCATCTCCCACAACCTGCCCACCCCTGAGGGCGTCGACGAGGTCCTCGCCACGGCCGAGCGGGCCGGCGCGACCTACGTCGAGCAGGGCACGCAGCGCGAGTGGGGCGGCTACTCCGGCTACTTCGCCGACCCCGACGGCTACCGCTGGGAGGTCGCCTACAACCCCGGCCCGGTGGGCCGGATCGTCCTGCCCTGACCGGGCCTCAGGCGTCGAGCAGCCCGCCTATCCGCCGCAGCACCTCGAGCAGGTGCCGCGAGAGCGGCGTCTCGTGGTCGGGCCGGTGCAGCGCGGCCAGCTCGCGGTGCATCGGCGGGTCGAAGCCGCGCGACACGACGCCCGGCAGCGGCATCCGGGCGGCGCCGACGCTGTGCCAGATGCACGAGGCGATCCCGCTGCCGACGGCCGCGAGCCAGACGTGCCGCTCGTCGGTCTCGACGGCGACCTCGGGCACCACGCCGCAGCCCGCGAAGAAGGCGTCGAGGGTCGCGCGGCGCGCCGTGCCGCCCGACGGCAGGACCAGGGGCACCCGCCCGAGGTCGGCCAGCGTCACCCGGTCCGGGAGGTCGAGCGCGGCGGGGGAGTAGAGCCGGACCTCCGCCCGGCCGATGACGACCCGCGCGAGGGTCGACGGCGACGACGAGTCGCACAGGCCCAGGTCCGCGCGCCCGGCCGTGACCAGGTCGGCGACCTCGGCGGAGCTGCCGCACCCCACCAGCCGCGTCGGTACGGCGACGCCGTGCTCGCGCAGCCCGGCCAGGATCGGCACCGCGACCGCCGCCTGCAGCGTCGGCGACGCGGCGATCACCAGCGGCGCCCCGCCGGGCGACGCGGCCGCCGAGGTGTGCAGCTCGTCGATGCTCTCGAGCACGGCCCGCGCCCGGCGCACGAACCGCTCGCCCTCGGCGGTCAGGACGACGCCGCGTCCGTCGCGCGCGAAGAGCGAGAGGTCGACCTCCCGCTCCAGCTGCCGCACCGCCCGGCTCAGGGCCGGCTGCGCGACGAACTGCGCGGCCGCCGCGGCGGTCATGCTGCCGTGCTCGGCCGTCGCGACGACGTACCGCAGCTGCTGGATGTTCATGGGCTCCCATGCCGATTGGGTCTTGGACGACGGGCGGGTGGCGCGCCAAATCTAGAACTCGTTCCAGCTGTGTGCACCCCCTCCGAGGAGAAGTCATGCGTCCCGTCCCTCTCGCCTCCCGGCTCGCCGTCGTCGGCGCGGCCCTCGCCGCCACCGTCGCCGCGACGATCGGCGGCTCGTCCGCGGCGCCCGCTGACCGGCTGCCGGCGCCCCCGGCCGCGAAGCCCGCCGCGTCGACCCCGCCGCTGGCCGGGCTCAAGGTCCTGATCACCAACGACGACAGCGCCCAGGGCCGCGACGCCGGTTTCGGCACCGACGGCAAGGGCCTCTACACGCTGCGCCACGCGCTGTGCGCGGCCGGCGCCGATGTCCTCGTCGTCGCGCCGTGGTCGCAGCAGAGCGGCGCGGGCGCCCGGATGACGCCGCCGGGCTTCGCCCCGGTGTCGATGACGGTCCAGCCGGTCACCGTGCCCGCGGCCTACGCCGGCGACTGCGTCGACGGCTCCACCGGCGGCGCCGTCTTCGGGGTCTGCCTCTCCGCTTCCCCGTGCGCCCAGGGGACGCCGTCCGCCTCGCCGGCCGACGCCGTCAACGTGGCGTTGAGCCGGTTCGCGGCGACCTACTGGCCCGGCGGGCCGGACCTGGTGCTCTCCGGCACCAACTTCGGCCAGAACATCGGCGCCACGCTCAACCACTCCGGCACCGTCGGCGCCGTCGTCACCGCCCACGAGTACGGCGTCCCCGCGATCGCCTTCAGCACGGAGGTGCCGCGCGACCTGGCGCAGATCCCGACCATGCCGTTCGCGCAGACCGCCGACTTCGCGGTCCGGCTGATCGGCGCGCTGCGCCAGCGCCGGCTGCTCACGGACGACCTGGCCCTCAACGTCAACCACCCGTTCGTCGCGCCCGGCGAGACGCTCGGCCGCCCGGTGCTCACCGACGTGGGCCGCAGCAGCGACCTCGGGCTGACCTTCCTCGACGACGTCGCGAAGACCGGCGGCACCTACCGCCTGGTCGCGGGGACGCCGGCGAAGGAGACCCGCCGCAACGCCGACACCACGGCGCTGGCGAACAACCGGATCCCGATCACCGTCCTCGACGGCGACTGGGGCAGGACGACCGGTCGCGGGCAGCTGGCCGCGCTGGTCGCGTCCCTGCGCTGAGGCGCGGGACGTCGGGAGGCGTCCGTCACGGTGGCAGACTTGGCCCCGTGACGGACGCCCTCGCGTCGCTGCTCTCCACGACGGTCGGCGACCTGGTCGCGGAGATCGAGCGCCTCCGCGCGCCCGCGCTGGCCGACGAGCCCGACGCCGTCCATCAGCTGCGCACCGCGGTGCGGCGGCTCCGCAACGTCCTCGCCGGCTTCCGGCGCTACTTCCGCGCCGAGCCGACGGCCGACCTGCGCGCCCGGCTGGCGTCGTACGGGACGCTGCTGGGCGACGGGCGCGACCTCGAGGTCCGCGCCGACGACTGCCGCCACGTCCTCGAGGAGCTCGGCCGCACCGACCTGCACGACGTGCTGGTCGGGCCGCTGCTCGCCGCGCATGCCACCGAGCACGAGCGGCTGGTGCTGTGGCACGACACCGACGAGGCGGCCGAGCTCGCTGCGTGTCTCGCCGCGTGGACCGAGCAGCCGCCGTTGCGGCGCAAGCGGGCCAAGAAGCCGGCGAAGAAGGCCGCGCGGGCCGTCGTACGACGGGAGGTGCGCCGCACCGTCGACGCCGCGGCCCAGGGCGAGACCTCCCACGAGGTGCGCAAGGCCGCGCGCCGGCTGCGCCACGTGGCGGAGGTGGCCGACGACGAGCGGGCGGCCCGGCTGGGCAAGGAGATCCAGGGCCGGCTCGGCGATCACCGCGACGCGCTGCTGCTCGCCGAGCACCTGTGGTCGTCGGGCGCTCCGGCCGCCGCGATCGCCCATGTCGAGGCCGCTGCGAGCCGCGCTCTGGAGGGTCTTCCGGAGGCGATCGGGCTGCTCGTGGCACTGGACAAGATCTGAGACTGCCGTCTTGACATCTGGGACGACGTGCGACACTTATTCGACGGCACGGTGTGCGAGGGCTACGGTGGTCCCATGCATGACCTGATTCTCGTACGCACCGGGCGCGCCGGCTGAGGCTGACCTCGTCAGACCCCACCAGCGCGTCCACCCCTCGTTGCCCAAGCACCGAGGGGTTTTTTGTTGAGTACGACGACCACCGCACCACAGACAAGGAACGACTCGGATGAGTGAGCAGCAGGGCGCGGGCGAGACCCTCACCGGAGCACAGAGCCTGGTCCGGTCGCTGGAGGCGGCCGGGGTCACCGACATCTTCGGCATCCCCGGCGGCGCGATCCTTCCGGCCTACGACCCGCTGATGGATAGCAGCATCCGGCACATCCTGGTCCGCCACGAGCAGGGCGCGGGCCACGCCGCGCAGGGCTACGCCGCCGCCTCCGGCCGGGTCGGCGTCTGCATGGCGACCTCGGGCCCGGGCGCGACCAACCTGGTCACCCCGCTCGCCGACGCCCACATGGACTCGCTCCCCATGGTCGCGATCACCGGTCAGGTCGGCGCCTCGCTGATCGGCACCGACGCGTTCCAGGAGGCTGACATCCGCGGCATCACGATGCCGATCACCAAGCACAGCTTCATGGTCACCGACCCCGCGGAGATCCCGACCAAGATCGCCGAGGCCTTCCACATCGCCTCGACCGGTCGCCCCGGCCCGGTCCTGGTCGACGTGACCAAGTCGGCGCTGCAGTCGCAGACCACCTTCCAGTGGCCGACCGAGATCAACCTGCCCGGCTACCGGCCGGTGACCCGGCCGCACGCCAAGCAGATCCGCGAGGCCGCGCGGCTCATCCTCGAGTCCCGCAAGCCCGTCCTGTACGTCGGCGGCGGCACCATCCGCTCCGGCGCCTCCAAGGAGCTCGCGACCCTCGCCGAGCTGACCGGCATCCCCGTGGTCACCACGCTGATGGCCCGCGGCGCCTTCCCCGACAGCCACCCGCAGCACCTCGGCATGCCCGGCATGCACGGCACCGTCGCCGCGGTCGCCGCGCTGCAGAAGAGCGACCTGATCATCAGCCTGGGCGCCCGCTTCGACGACCGCGTGACCGGCAACCTCGACTCCTTCGCGCCCGGAGCGAAGGTGATCCACGCCGACATCGACCCGGCCGAGA
This sequence comes from Nocardioides ginsengisoli, assembly GCF_039537225.1. Classification (NCBI taxonomy): domain Bacteria; kingdom Bacillati; phylum Actinomycetota; class Actinomycetes; order Propionibacteriales; family Nocardioidaceae; genus Nocardioides; species Nocardioides ginsengisoli. Next base: position 167,905 of record NZ_BAABAC010000037.1, on the reverse strand, counting down.
TCGGCAAGAACCGCCACGCCGACGTCCCGATCGTGGGCGACGTCCGCGAGGTGCTCATCGACCTGATCACCACGCTCCGCACCGAGCAGGACGCCGGCAACACCGGCGACTACGAGGGCTGGGTGGCGTTCTGCGCCGGAGTGAAGAAGCAGTACCCGCTCGGCTACGACGCGCCCGCCGACGGCGGCCTCGCCCCGCAGTACGTCCTCGAGCGGCTCGGCGCGATCTCCGGCCCCGGCACGATCTACACCGCGGGCGTCGGCCAGCACCAGATGTGGGCCGCCCACTTCGTCAGCTACGAGCAGCCCAACACCTGGATCAACTCCGGCGGCCTCGGCACCATGGGCTTCTCGGTCCCGGCCGCGATGGGCGCGAAGGTCGCCATGCCCGACCACACGGTGTGGTCGGTCGACGGCGACGGCTGCTTCCAGATGACCAACCAGGAGCTCGCCACCTGCGCGATCAACAACATCCCGATCAAGGTCGCGGTCATCAACAACGAGTCGCTCGGCATGGTCCGGCAGTGGCAGACGCTGTTCTACAACAGCCGCTACTCCAACACCGACCTTCAGCGCCGTTCCCGGGGGGACTCGGGGGCGGAGCCCCCGAGCGTGCGGATCCCCGACTTCGTCAAGCTCGCCGACGCCTACGGCTGCGTGGGCCTGGCCTGCGAGTCGCCGTCCGACGTCGACGCCACGATCCAGAAGGCGATGGAGATCAACGACGTGCCCGTCGTCGTCGACTTCCGGGTCCACCGCGACGCGATGGTGTGGCCGATGGTCGCCGCCGGCACCAGCAACGACGACATCAAGTATGCGCGCGACCTCGCGCCGCAGTTCGACGAAGACGACCTCTGAGGAAGATCGACATGGCCAAGCACACCCTGTCCGTCCTCGTCGAGGACAAGCCCGGCGTCCTGGCGCGGATCTCCGCGCTGTTCAGCCGTCGTGGTTTCAACATCGAGTCCCTCGCGGTCGGCCCGACCGAGCACGAGGAGATCTCGCGGATGACGATCGTCGTCAACGTGGAGTCCTCGCCGCTCGAGCAGGTCACCAAGCAGCTCAACAAGCTGGTCGAGGTCATCAAGATCGTCGAGCTCGACCCGGGCGCCTCGGTGACCCGCGAGCTCGTGCTGGTCAAGGTCGGCGCCACCGCGGACAACCGCGGCGAGGTGCTCGACGTCGTCCAGCTGTTCAAGGCGAAGGTCATCGACGTCGCCTCCGACGCCGTCACGATGCAGATCGTCGGCAATGACGGCAAGATCCAGGACTTCCTGCGCGTGCTCGAGCCCTTCGGCATCCGCGAGCTCGTCCAGTCCGGCATGGTGGCCATCGGCCGCGGGTCCCGCTCGATCTCCGAGCGGGGCAAGCCCGTCGCCGTCCCGGTGCCGCCGGCCGCCAACGCCTGAATTCCCATCACCCCAACCCAGCAAGGAGAAGCCACCAGTGGCTGAGATCTACTACGACGACGACGCCGACCTGTCCCTGATCCAGGGCAAGCACGTCGCGGTCATCGGTTACGGCAGCCAGGGCCACGCCCACGCGCTCAACCTCCGCGACTCGGGCGTCGACGTCCGCGTCGGCCTGCAGGAGGGCTCGAAGAGCCGGGCGAAGGCGGAGGAGGAGGGCCTGCGCGTCCTCACGCCGCGCGAGGCCGCGGAGGAGGCCGACGTCGTCGTCATCCTCGCTCCCGACCAGGTGCAGCGTCACCTCTACGCCGACGAGATCGCCCCGGCGCTCACCGAGGGCGACACCCTCGTCTTCGGCCACGGCTTCAACATCCGCTTCGGCTACATCCAGCCCCCGGCCGGCGTCGACGTCATCCTCGTCGCCCCGAAGGCCCCGGGCCACACCGTGCGTCGCGAGTACGTCGCCGGCCGCGGCATCCCGGACATCATCGCCGTCGAGCAGGACGCCTCGGGCCAGGCCTGGGACCTCGCGAAGTCCTACGCCAAGGGCATCGGCGGCACCCGCGCCGGCGTCATCAAGACCACCTTCACCGAGGAGACCGAGACCGACCTGTTCGGTGAGCAGGCCGTCCTCTGCGGTGGCGTCTCGCACCTGGTGCAGGCCGGCTTCGAGACCCTGACCGAGGCGGGCTACCAGCCCGAGATCGCCTACTTCGAGGTCCTCCACGAGCTCAAGCTCATCGTCGACCTGATGTGGGAGGGCGGCATCGCCAAGCAGCGCTGGTCGGTCTCCGACACCGCCGAGTACGGCGACTACGTCTCCGGCCCGCGCGTCATCACCCCGGCCGTCAAGGACTCGATGAAGACGATCCTGGCCGAGATCCAGGACGGCACCTTCGCCGAGCGCTTCATCGCCGACCAGGACAACGGCGGCGTCGAGTTCCTCAAGCTGCGCGAGGAGGAGGCCGGTCACTCGATCGAGGCCACCGGCAAGGCGCTGCGCTCGCACTTCTCGTGGAGCCAGGTCGACGACGACTACACCGAGGGCTCGGCCGCGCGCTGACCCCCGCTCGTCGTACCGACACCCCCGGACCCGCACGGGCCGGGGGTGTCGTGCATTCCGGGGGCTGCGGGGTGGTCGCCGCGCATGTAACTCGGTGTTCGTGAAATCACCACAGGGTCATGACCGGTAACGACACCGCGGTGGATGACGAAGTGCCGTGGTGGATGAACGAACACCGAGTTACAAGGGTTCAGCCGCTCAGCGCGAGCACCACCGCGCCGCCGCCCACCAGCGCGATGCCCACCCACTGCATGCCCGACAGCCGCTCGCCGAGCAGGGTCACCCCGAAGATCGCCACCAGGACGACGCTCAGCTTGTCGACCGGCGCGACGAGCGACGCGTCGCCGATCTTGAGCGCCCGGAAGTAGCAGATCCACGACGCGCCCGTGGCCAGGCCGGAGAGCACCAGGAAGATCCACGACCGGACGCCGATCGCGCTCAGGCCGCCGGTGTCGAGCTTGCCGAGGGCGAGCAGGATCAGGCCGAGCGTCACCAGGATGACGATGGTGCGGATGAAGGTCGCGACGTCGGAGTCGATGTCCTTGACGCCGACCTTGGCGAAGATCGCGGTGAGCGCCGCGAACATGGCCGACAGCAGCGCCCAGAACCACCACGACGAGGTCAGGTCCATGGGCCGACGCTACTCCCGCCCCTGAGCGCGGGGCGGGAGCAGCGGATCGACGGCGGTTCAGCGCAGCGCGAGGGTGACGCTGGTGCCCTTCGAGGCGACGTCGGTCGTGGCGACCTGGTCACCGAACTGGCCGGCGGAGACCGGGCCTCCGGTGTCGACCACCAGCTGGTCGGCGTGGCCGCCGCCGGTGCCGATCAGGCGCTGGCGCACGGTCGATCCGGCCGGCTCGGTGAAGGTCGTCGTCGTCCCGGACCGGTCGGCCCAGACGGTGACCACCCAGTCACCGGGGGTGGTGACCAGCGGACTGTGGTGGCCGGTGGTCGTGGCCGTCTCGGCGCTGCCGGCGATCGCGGTCACCGGGCCGCTCGCCGAGGTCCCGGAGTAGGCGAGCACGGTCAGGGTCGCCTTCACCGCGGTCGCGCCGAGGCTGACGGTGACATTGCGTCCGGCGTCGTCCGCGGCGGCCACCTTCTGCCAGACGACCGTGGTCATCGCGTCGGTGGCGGCCGGCGCGCCGACCTGGGTCCACCCCGCCGGCGCCGGCGGTACGGCGGTCGTGGCCGCCGACACCACCGCGATCAGACCGTCGCCGGCCTGAGTGGTCGCCGGGATCGGCGACACGATCGTGGTCGCGTTGGTGACCTTGCCGGTCGAGTCGCGGTAGCCGATCTGGCTCTGCGGAGCCGCGATGGTCACCGGCTGGGTGACCGTCCCGGTCGCGCCGTCGTCGTCGGTCACGGTGAGCTTGACCTGGTAGGTGCCGGGCGTCGCGTAGACGTGGTTCGGCGTGATGCCCGAGCCGGTGGTGTTGTCACCGAAGTCCCAGGCCCAGGTCACGACCGTGCCGTCGGCGTCGGCCGAGCCGCTGCCGTCGAAGCTGCAGGCCTGGCCCGAGCAGGAGTTGGTGAACGAGGCGTTCGGCGCCAGGTTGGCCAGCGGGCCGAGGAACATGGTGCCGCTCGACCAGCCCTGGCTGGTGTCGATGCCGGTGCCGGTGACCTTGGTCCAGCCGCCGCTCGCGATGCCGTTCGAGACGGGCATGCTCCACAGGTCGTTGGTGGTCATGCCGGCCCACAGCTTGCCGTCGGCGTAGAAGAGGTTCCGTACGTCGTGCAGCAGCGGGAAGCTCGACGACGGCACGGAGAACTCGGCCGCCCCCACGACCAGGCTGTCGGGCGAGAACCACCGCCAGTTGACCTTGTTCTGGCCTGAGCGCGTGTAGTAGAGCCGGTGGTTGGCGTAGGCCATGCCGGTCACCGACGACAGCTGGCCGTAGAGCGTCGGGAAGCTGCCGCGGTAGGTCGCGGTCCCGCCGCCGCTGGTCACCGTGCTCCAGGTCGGGTCGTTGTAGGGGTCGATCACGTTGTCGGGCCCGAAGTTCGCGCCGTCGAAGTTGCGGTAGTGCATCCGGCCGTCGGTCGAGCCGTAGACCATCTTGTTGCCGATCATGAACGCGCCGCGGACGTTGTTCCAGTTGGTCCCGCCGGTCGTGGTGACGGTGGTCGACGCGGTGGCCGACGTGCCGGTGAAGGTGCGAGCCGTGGTCGCCGTACCGGACAGCCGGAACAGGGTGCGCGGCAGGGTCGGGTCGGGCTGCGAGACGGGTGCGTAGCCGCCGTCGATCGGGAAGAAGGCGAGCTTGGGCCGGTAGTAGAGGTGGTCGCCGATGTAGTCGGTGTCGCTGCCGACGTACAGGCCGTTGTCGGTGGCGAGCAGCTCCTCGGCGCCGTCACCGCGCGGGTTGCGGCCGGGGTTCCAGGTCAGCGGCATTCCGTTGTCGGGGTCGAGCGCGGCGAGGCCGGGGCGCGGCACCTGGCCGGGCTGCTGGTTGGCGCCGCTCTGCTGCGCGTTCATCCACTTCTGGTGCCCGCCGACGTAGACCGCGTTGTCGGCGATCGCCACGGAGAGCAGGGAGTCCTGGCCGGTCGCGGCCTGCCAGGTCGGCTGGATGTCCTGCCCGGTCGCGTTGACCTCGAAGCGTGCGGCCGAGTCGCACAGCGTGCCGTTGTAGCCGGCGCCGCTGGCTGCGACCACGAAGTACGAGCTGTCGGGTGAGGTGTCGACGTCGCGGACGTAGGAGTCGAAGGCGTTCTTCTGGCAGGCGGGCGTGTAGCGCGTGGTCGCCCAGTTGGGGTCGACGACGGCGCTGTCGGCGTTCAGGTCGATCATCGCCAGCTGGTCGCGGTTGAGCCCGTCGGCGTGCTTGAAGTTGCCGATCGCGACCAGCCGGGTGCCGTCGGGCGTGGCCGCGAGCTTGGCGACGCCGACCGGGGCCTGTGCCGTGCCGGAGGGCCAGTTGTGGTTGGTGTCGACGTTGACCTTCAGGTAGTCGTCGACCGCGCCGGTGGTCGCGTTCAGGGAGGCGAGGCCGCCGCGGGGGAGGGTCGCGACGGTGGTGAAGCTGCCGGCCAGCATCAGCCGGTTGCCGACGAGCGCGAGGTCGAGGATGCTGCCGTTGGGGCTGGGGTTCTGGAAGCCCGGCACCAGCGCACCGGTGGTGGTGTCGATCTTGATGATGTTGCGGACCTTCGTCGTCCCCGCGTTCTTGAACGTGCCCGCGACGTAGAGCGCGCTGCCGTCGGGCGAGGCCTGCAGGGCGACGACATAGCCGTCGAGCCGGGGCTGGAAGGTCTGGTCGATGACGCCGGTGACCCGGTCGTACTCGAAGAGGTACGGCATCGCCAGCTGCGCGCTGGTGCCGGCGTTCTGGATGGTCGTGAACTGGCCGCCCACGAACACCTTGCGCCCGACCTCCGCGATCGCCAGGGTCTTGCCGTCGAGGATGTTGGGTGTCACCGCCGGCACCGCCGACGGGATCAGGCGATGGTGCGCCTGGTCGGCGTTCGCGGGTGGGCCCGCGGCGGCGGTGACGAACAGCGCGGCGAGCATCGCCGAGACGAGTAGGACGATGCGGAATTGACGACTACGCACGGTTGGCCCCCAGGGTAAGTCGGTCGAGACCTCCCCGACGTTCGCACCAAACGAGGGCGCGCGACTCACCCATTTCGGGCAAGTACGACGACCGGCCCGCCCTGCTGCGCAGGGCGGGCCGATTGTTGGGGAGGTCCGCTCGAGCTACTTGACCTCGGAGCGGAGCACCAGCCGCAGGCCGATGAGGAGCGGGAGCCCGATCCACAGCAGCGAGGTGACGCCGAGCTGCGCCCACTCCTGGCCGGTGAGGCCGGAGTCGAACAGCAGGAAGCGGGTCTGGCTGAGGTCGAACCAGCCGGCGTTGTCAGCCCACCACTGCTGGGCGGAGGCGAGCGCGCCGGACAGGGTCGGGACCACCATGTTGACCACGAAGTAGCCGACGATCGCGGCGGGGGAGTTGCGGAACAGCAGGCCCAGCGCGAAGCCGAGCAGCATGCCGAGCTCGTTGGCCAGCACGATCTTGGCGAAGGCGCCGACCGAGATGTTCCAGACCGCGTCGTTGCCGGTGATGAGCGAGGTCACCAGGTTGCCGAGGGCACCGACGCTCAGCGCGACGAACATCGACACCGCGCCGATCACCACGATGTTGATGAGCTTGGCGCCGAGCACGCGGGGCCGGCTCGAGACCAGGGTGAACGTCGTCAGCGCGGTCCGCTGGCTCCACTCGCTGGTCACCGCGAGCACGCCGATGATCGGCAGCACGATCGACATCGGGCTGCCGATGGCGGCCGCGAAGGAGTCGAAGGTCAGCGTGTCCCGGTTGCCGAGGACGACGGTGAGGACGGTGGCGATCACCGAGGCGATCACGATGCTGGCCATCAGCCAGAAGCCGGAGCGGGTGTCGAACATCTTGCGCAGCTCGACCCGCAGCACCCGGCGGAACGGGGTGGGCGCCGGCGCCGGACGCGTCCGGACGGCGGTCGGTACGACGTCGGTGACGGCGTCGAGGGTGGTGGCGGTCATGCCGCTGCTCCTTCGGTCTTCGCGGTGGTGGCGTGGTTGACGGACTCGCGCTGGCTCTCGGCGGTGAGCGCGAGGAACATCTCCTCGAGGCCGGCGCCGTCGGCGGCACGCAGCTCGGTGACGGCGATGCCCGCGGCGAAGGCCGCCTGGCCGACGCGGGAGAGCTCGGCCTCGGCGAGGACGGCGCCGCCCGACGTGGGACGCGCGGCGATGCCGGCCGCCTGGAGCGCGCCGGCGAGCGCCGTACCGTCGGCGGACCGGACCAGCGTGCCGGCGCCGGCGAGCAGCTCGTCCTTGGTGCCCTCGGCGACGATCCGGCCGTTGCCGATGACCACGATGTCGTCGGCGATGACCTCGATCTCGTGCAGCAGGTGGCTGGAGAGAAGCACGGTGCCGCCCTGGTCGGCGAAGTCGCGGAGCAGGTCGCGCATCCAGCGGATGCCCGCCGGGTCGAGGCCGTTGGCCGGCTCGTCGAGGATGAGGACCTCCGGGTCGCCCATCAGCGCGGTGCCGATGCCGAGGCGCTGGCGCATGCCGAGGGAGTAGTTGCGGACCCGGCGGCTGGCCTCGTCGGGGGTGAGGCTGACCCGGTCGAGCATCTCGTCGACCCGGGTGCGGGGCAGGCCCATGGTCAGTGCGGCGATGGTCAGGATCTCCCGGCCGGTGCGGCCCGCGTGCTGCGCGGACGCGTCGAGCAGGACGCCGACCTCGCGGCCCGGGTCGGGCAGCTCGGCGAAGCGGCGGCCCAGGACGCGGACCTGGCCGCTGCCCGCGGGCGTGAGGCCGACCATGACCCGCATGGTGGTGGACTTGCCGGCGCCGTTGGGGCCGAGGAACCCGGTGACCCGGCCCGGCCGCGCGGTGAACGACACGTCGTCGACGGCCGTGAAGCTGCCGTAGGACTTGGAGAGGGACTCGACTGTGATCATGGCGAGAAGCCTGTCCCGGGGCGGCCTGCCGTCGCTTCGGGCAGATCCCCGGACCCGCCCCTGAGCCGGACCCCCGGCCCCCTAGGGGGTGCCTCCGGGAAGGTTTCGGGGGCGCGCCGCGTTGGAGCCCCCGTGCGTATCGAGATCTGGGCCGACGTCGTGTGTCCGTGGTGCTACATCGGCAAGCGCCGACTGGAGAACGCCCTCAAGGGCTTCGACCACCGTGACGAGGTGGAGCTGGTCTACCGCTCCTACGAGCTCGACCCCTTCGCCCCGGAGGTCGGCACCGAGTCGACGGTGACCGTGCTGGGCCGCAAGTTCGGCGCCGACGAGGCCGGCACCCGCGAGATGATGGGCCACGCCGACGCCGTCGCGGCCGAGGAGGGTCTCGTCTTCGCGCACGCCGACGCGCTGCACGCCCGCACCCTCACCGCCCACCGGCTGCTGCACCTGGCCAAGTCCGAGGGGCGTCAGGAGGCGCTGCTCGAGGAGATCCTCGCGGCGTACTTCACCCGCGGCGAGTCGCTCGGCGACCACGACGTGCTTCGCCGCGCGGCCGCCGGCGCCGGGCTCGACCCGGCCCGCGTCGACGACGTCCTGGCGAGCGACGAGTTCCGCGACGACGTCCTGGCCGACGTGGCGCAGGCGCGCGCCTACGGCTCGAGCGGCGTGCCCTTCTTCGTGCTCGACGGGCGCTACGGCATCTCCGGCGCGCAGCCGACCGAGCTGTTCGAGCAGGCGCTGGCGCAGGCGTGGGAGACGCGCGAGAGCGCTTGATCTGGGGGTGTGGGAATCCCCTCTTCAGCGGGGATTCCTGCGCTTCCTGACCGTTGCAACGGTCAGGAAGCGCAAGAAGCCGTCAGGAAGTGCCCCTCACGGGAGCAGCAGGACGACGGTCTCGGCGACGCAGGCGGGCTTGTCCTCGCCCTCGATCTCGATGGTGTGCTGCACGGTGAGCTGCTTGCCGCTGGGGATGTCGACGACCTCGCCCATCTTCACGTGCAGCCGGATCCGCTTGCCGACGAGCACCGGGTGCGGGAACCGGACCTTGTTGACGCCGTAGTTGAGCTTGGCGCCGGGGGTGCGCAGGGTGAACACCTGGCTGCCGAGCCACGGCACGAGCGAGAGCGTCAGGTAGCCGTGGGCGATGGTGCCGCCGAAGGGGCCCTCCTTGGCGCGCTCCATGTCGACGTGGATCCACTGGTGGTCGCCGGTGGCGTCGGCGAACTGGTTGACGCGGCGCTGGTCGATGGTGACCCACTCGCTGCTCCCGAGCTCGGTCCCGGCCGCCTCGGCCACCTCGTCGAACGTGGTGAAAACGCGCATCGCCATCGGCTCCTTCGTGGTCGGTGAGAATGCCTGAACAGTCGGCTCCGACCCTAGCCGTCAGGGGAGGTCCGTCTCGACGTGGTCCGCGGAGCAATGTCTCGTTAGGTGAGCCTCTATTAGGTGAGCCTAAGCATAGAGGCGTACATTGACGGACGTGCTCGCGAACTTCCTGATCGGCTTGCGTGAGGGCCTCGAGGCGGCCCTGGTGGTCAGCATCCTCGTGGCCTACCTGGTCAAGTCCGACCGCCGTGAGCTGCTGCCCCGGATCTGGGCGGGCGTCGGCCTCGCCGTCGCGGTCGCCCTCGCGTTCGGCGCAGTGCTCACCTTCGGCCCGAGCGGGCTGACCTTCGAGGCGCAGGAGGCGATCGGCGGCAGCCTGTCCGTCCTGGCCGTGGTGTTCGTGACCTGGATGATCTTCTGGATGGCCACCGCCGCGCGCGGCCTGGGCGCCGAGCTGCGCGGCCAGATCGACCGGGCCGCGGACGCCGGGCGCTGGTCGCTGGCGTTCGTGGCGATGCTCGCCGTCGGTCGTGAGGGCCTCGAGACGGCGCTCTTCCTGTGGGCCGCTACCAAGGCCGGCACCCGCGAGAGCGTGGGCTCGGTGACGCCGACCTGGGAGCCGCTCCTCGGCGCCCTGCTCGGCCTGCTCGTCGCCGTCGCGCTCGGCTACCTCATCTACCGGGGCGCGATCCGCCTCAACCTCAGCGTCTTCTTCACCTGGACCGGCGCCTTCCTCATCATCGTGGCCGGCGGCGTCCTCGCCTACGGCGTGCACGACCTGCAGGAGGCGGGCATCCTGCCGGGCCTGCACGACCTCGCCTTCGACGTCTCGGCCGCGATCCCGCCGTCGTCCTGGTACGGGACGCTCCTCAAGGGCGTCTTCAACTTCTCGCCGGCCACGACCCGGCTCGAGGCCCTCGTCTGGACGCTGTACGTCGTCCCGGTCGGCGCCCTCTTCCTCTTCCGCACCCGCGCCCGCACGCGTCCCTCGACGCCGGTCGCGTCCTGACCCCCTCAGCTACGGAGACCGACGAAACATGCGCAAGACCCTGCTCGCCTCGGTGGCGGCGATGGCCGCCGTGCCGGTGCTGGCCGCGTGCACCCAGAACGCGACCGACGGTGCGACGTCGAAGAGCGGCGACGCCCGGGCCCTGACCGTCACCTCCGACGCGAAGGCCTGCACGCTGTCGGCGGTCAAGGCGCCGGCCGGCACGCTCACCTTCGACGTGACCAACACCGGATCCGACGTCACGGAGTTCTACCTGCTGGGCGAGGACGGCCTGCGGATCGTCGGCGAGGTCGAGAACATCGGCCCCAACCTGACCAAGAAGCTCACCGTCAACGCGCCCGCCGGGAAGTACGTCACCGCCTGCAAGCCGGGCATGGTGGGCGCGGGCATCCGCGCCGTGTTCACGGTCGAGCCGTCCGGCGAGAAGGTGAAGGTCGACGCGTCCGAGCAGGAGCTCGTCGACCAGGCGGTGAAGAACTACCGTGCCTACGTCCAGGACCAGTCCGCGCAGCTGCTGGAGAAGACGAAGCAGTTCGTCGACCTCTACCAGGCCGGCAAGGACGCCGACGCCCGCGCGCTCTATCCGGTCGCCCGCGAGCACTGGGAGCGGATCGAGACCGTCGCCGAGTCGTTCGGCGACCTCGACCCCAAGACCGACGCCCGCGAGGCCGACGTCGACTTCGCCGCCGGCGAGAAGTGGACCGGCTGGCACGCGATCGAGAAGGACCTGTGGCCGGCCCGCGCGAAGGGCTACACGGCGTTCACGCCCGCCCAGCGCACGACGTACGGCGACGACCTGGTCGCCAACGTGACGGAGCTGAACAAGCGGATCCAGGCCACCGGCGAGGGCGCGCTGAGCTATCCGATCGACGCGATCGCCAACGGCTCCCGCGGCCTGCTCGAGGAGGTCGCGAAGGGCAAGGTCACCGGCGAGGAGGAGTTCTGGTCGCGCACCGACCTCTGGGACTTCCAGGCCAATGTCGACGGCGCCCGGGTCGCGTTCGAGGGCGTCAAGCCGATCCTCGACACCAAGGACCCGGCCCTCGCGAAGCAGCTCGCCGCCCGCTTCGCCGACCTGCAGAAGCTGCTCGACAGCCACCGCAAGGGTGACGGCTTCGTCACCTACGACCAGCTCGGCAAGGACGACGTCGACGCGCTCGCCGCGGCCGTCAACGCGCTCGCCGAGCCGCTGTCGCACCTCACCGCCGCGGTCGTCTCCTAGGCATGGCGACGCTCAGCAGGCGCGGGCTCCTCGGCGGCGGCGTGGCCGCCGCCGGGGTCGCCGGCGCGTTCGCGGTGGGGCATGCGACGGCCGCGGAGCCCGAGGCGACGCCGGCCGTGTCGTCGTACCCCTTCCGGGGGGAGCGGCAGGCCGGCATCGTCACGCCGGCCCAGGACCGGCTCCACTTCGTGGCGCTCGACGTCACCACCGAGGACCGCGCCGAGCTCGTCGACCTGTTGAAGCGCTGGACCGACGCCGCCGAGCGGATGACGCAGGGCGCCCCGGCCGGCCCGATCGGTCCCGTCGAGGGCGCCTCCGACGCGCCGCCGGACGACACCGGCGAGGCGATCGGCCTGCCCGCGAGCCGGCTCACCATCACCTTCGGCTTCGGGCCGACCCTGTTCCGCGACGCCGAGGGCCGCGACCGTTTCGGGATCGCCGACCGCCGGCCGGAGGCGCTCGAGCCGCTGCCGCACTTCCGCGGCGACATCGACGACCCGCGCCGTAGCGGGGGAGACCTCTGCATCCAGGCGTGCGCCGACGACCCGCAGGTCGCCGTCCACGCGATCCGCAACCTGGTCCGGATGGGCTTCGGTACGACGCGCGTGCGCTGGTCGCAGCTCGGCTTCGGCCGCACGTCGACGACGTCGACCAGCCAGGACACGCCGCGCAACCTGTTCGGCTTCAAGGACGGCACCGCGAACGTCAAGGCCGAGGAGACGGCTGCGCTCGACCAGCACATCTGGGTGGGCCCCGGCGACGACGCGGCCGCGGGCTGGCTGACCGGCGGCTCCTACCTGGTGACCCGCCGGATCAACATGACCATCGAGGTCTGGGACCGCCAGTCGCTGGGCGACCAGGAGGCCTTCGTCGGCCGCACCAAGGACACCGGTGCGCCCCTGTCGGGCGGCAAGGAGTCCAGCAGGCCGGACTTCAAGATGCACGGCAGCCAGGGGCCGATCATCCCGGTCGACGCGCATGTGCGGGTCGTCCACCCGGACTTCAACGACGGCGTGCGGATGCTGCGTCGCGGCTACAACTTCGTCGACGGCACCGACGACTTCGGCGGCCTCAACGCGGGCCTGTTCTTCATGGCCTACGTGCGCGACCCGCGGACCCACTTCATCCCCGTGCAGCGGGCGATGGCGGCGAGCGACGCGATGATGGAGTACCTCAAGTTCACGGGGTCGGCGCTGTTCGCCGTACCGCCGGGTGTGCGGGCGGGCGAGCACGTGGGCCAGGCCCTGTTCTCATAGTGCGACCCGCCCCCTGGCGGGGGAGTAAGGTGACGGGGACGCACAGCGCCGTGCTCGCCTCATCCGCACGATCCTGCAAGGACATCGCTGTGACCGACCGTCCCGTCGTACTCATCGCCGAAGAGCTCAGCCCCGCGACCGTCGAGGCGCTGGGCCCGGACTTCGAGATCCGGTACTGCAACGGCGCCGACCGCGCCGAGCTGCTGCCGGCGATCGCCGAGGCCGACGCGATCCTGGTCCGCTCGGCGACCAAGGTCGACGCCGAGGCGCTGGCGGCGGCGAAGCGGCTCAAGGTCGTCGCGCGCGCGGGCGTGGGCCTCGACAACGTCGACGTCCGGGCGGCGACCCAGTCGGGCGTGATGGTGGTCAACGCGCCGACGTCCAACATCATCTCGGCGGCCGAGCTTGCGGTCGCGCTGATGCTCGCCGCGGCCCGGCACGTCTCGCCGGCCCACGCGGCGCTGCGCAACGGCGAGTGGAAGCGGTCGAAGTACACCGGCATCGAGCTCTACGAGAAGACCCTCGGCATCGTCGGCCTCGGCCGGATCGGCGTCCTGGTGGCGCAGCGGCTGACGGCGTTCGGGATGAACGTCATCGCCTACGACCCCTACGTCCAGGCGGGCCGCGCGGCCCAGGTCGGCGTCCGGCTGGTCGACCTCGACACCCTGATGGCGGAGGCCGACTTCATGTCGGTCCACCTGCCCAAGACGGCCGAGACGATCGGCCTCATCGACGCGGCCGCGCTGGCCAAGGCCAAGCCCTCGCTGGTGCTCGTCAACGCCGCGCGCGGCGGCATCGTCGACGAGGAGGCGCTCTACGACGCCCTCAAGACCGGCCGGATCGCGGCCGCCGGCCTCGACGTCTTCGCCCAGGAGCCGTGCACCGACAGCCCGCTCTTCGAGCTCGACAACGTCGTCGCCACGCCCCACCTGGGCGCCTCCACCGACGAGGCCCAGGAGAAGGCCGGCCTCGCGGTCGCCCGGTCGGTCCGCCTCGCACTGTCCGGCGAGCTGGTGCCCGACGCGGTCAACGTCCAGGGCGGCGTGATCGCCGAGGACGTGCGCCCCGGCATCCCGCTCACCGAGAAGCTCGGCCAGATCTTCACCGCCGTCGCCGGCGAGGTCGCCCAGCAGCTCGACGTCGAGGTCCGCGGCGAGATCGCCGACCATGAGGTCAAGGTGCTCGAGCTGGCCGCCCTCAAGGGCGTGTTCAGCAGCGTCGTCGAGGACCAGGTGTCCTACGTCAACGCCCCGCTGCTCGCGGCCGAGCGCGGCATCGCCGTCCGCCTGGTCACCGACCACGAGGCCGGTGACCACCGCAACCTGATCACGCTGCGCGGCACCCTCGCCGACGGCACGCAGGTGTCGGTCAGTGGCACCCTCGTCGGCATCGCGCAGAAGGAGCGGCTGGTCGAGGTCAACGGCTACTTCGTCGACATCGAGCCGACCGACCACCTCGCGTTCTTCACCTACGTCGACCGCCCCGGCATGGTCGGCACCGTCGGCGGCATCCTCGGCGAGGCCGAGGTCAACATCGCCGGCATGCAGGTCTCCCGCGACGCCAAGGGTGGCCAGGCGCTCGTCGCGCTGTCGGTCGACTCGGCGATCCCGGCCGACGCGCTCGACCAGATCGAGGTCGCGATCGAGGCGACGTCGATCCGGGCGGTCGACCTGGTCTGAGGCCGCTCAGGCCACCAGCACCGGCTCACTGCCCGACGCCGGCGCGGTCGCCCCGCCACGCCCGGAGGTGACGACCGCCCACGCCGCCGCGATCCGCTCGACCGCCTCGAGCAGCAGCGGCGTCGCGACGGCGTACGGGATGCGGACGTAGCGGTCGAGGCCGCCCTCCGGCGCGAACGACGGCCCCGGCGCGAGCAGGACGCCGTGCCGCTCGGCCTCCACCGACAGCGTGGTCGCCCCGGCCGCGGGCAGTCGGCACCACAGCGCCATGCCGCCGCTGGGCACGCGGAAGGACCAGTCGGGCAGGGCTTCGGCGAGGGCCGTGACGAGGGCGTCGCGCTGCTCGCGCAGTCGTTCCTTCTGCGCCCGGACGACGCCGTCCAGGTCGCCGGTCAGCAGCCGGGTCAGCACCAGCTGCTCGAGGACGGGGACGCCGAGGTCGAGTCCGACGCGGGCGCGGGTGAGCTGGTCGACGAGGCCGTGCGGAGCGCGGATCCACCCCAACCGGAGGCCGCCCCACACCGACTTGCTGGCGCTGCCGACGCAGACCGCGTCCTTGGCGTAGGCGGCGAAGGGGGTGTGCGTCGGGCCGGGGTCGAGCCCGAGCAGGTGGTGGGCCTCGTCGACGACGGGGGTGGCGCCGTGCGTCGCGAGCAGCCGTGCGTACGACGCCCGGTCGCGGTCGCTCATCACCAGCCCGGTCGGGTTGTGGAAGTCCGGCATCAGGTGCACCAGCCGCGGCCGGTGCCGCGCGAGCGCGCCCGCGACGGCGTCGAGGTCCCAGCCGGACGGGTCGAGCGCGAGGGTGGCGAGCCGGCCGCCGCCGGTGCGCAGCGCCCGCACCGCGTTGGGGTACGTCGGCGACTCGACCAGCACCTTGTCGCGCGGACCCGCGAGGGCGCTGCCGATGACCGCCGTCGCGGCCAGCGCGCCGGGGGTGACGATGATCTGCTCGGGGGCGGTGGGGAGTCCGCGGGCGTCGTACGTGGCGGCGACGGCGGCCTGCAGGTCGGGCATCCCGGCCGGGAAGTAGCCGTGGCCGCCCAGGTGGGCGGGCAGGTCGGCGGCCGCCTCGGCGTACACGGCGGCGATGCCGGGCGGTGCGGTCGCGGCCGCGCAGACCAGGTCGATGACGCCGTTGCCGACGTCGCTGGGCCACAGCGCGCGGTCGAGGGCGCGGGTCCGGCCGCCGGGCAGGCGGGTGAAGGTGCCCGAGCCCTGGCGCGCCTCGGCGTAGGAGGAGTCGCGCAGCACGGCGTACGCGCGGGTGACGGTCGTACGGGAGACGCCGAGGGCCTCGGTGAGGTCGCGTTCGCTCGGCAGCCGGGTGCCGTAGCCGATCCGGCCGTCGCCGATCAGCTCGCGCAGGGCGTCGGCCAGGCCGACATAGGCGGGGGAGCGGTCGAAGCCCTCGACGAGGGTGGCGAGGCGAGCGGCCGAGAGAGTGGACTGGCTCATGCAGGCCATTGCATCACGATTGGCTATTTGATGACAGTCCAATCGACACCACGATGGAGGACATGACCACGGTCCAGCTCGCCGATCTCGGCCCGATCACCCAGCTCCGCGCGGGACAGCTGCCCCGCCGACTCCTCCAGCTGTACGTCGGCCTGTGGCTCTACGGCGTCAGCCTGGCCCTCATGGTGCGCGGTCACATCGGCCTGGCACCGTGGGACGTCCTGCACTCCGGCGCGATCCGGCACATCCCGATCACGCTCGGGCAGGCGGTCGTGCTGTTCAGCTTCGTGGTGCTGGTCCTGTGGATCCCGCTGAAGGAGAAGCCCGGCCTCGGCACCATCTCCAACGCGCTCGTCATCGGCGTCGCGGCCGACGTGACGCTCGGGATGTTCGCGGCGCCCGACAACATGGTGGCGCGCGTCGCCCTGATGGCGAGCGGGATCCTGCTCTGCGCGCTGGCCACCGCGCTCTACATCGGCGCCCAGCTCGGACGCGGGCCGCGCGACGGACTGATGACCGGGCTCGCCCGTCGTACCGGCCTCTCGATCCGGCTGGTCCGCACCGCGCTCGAGGTCA
Organism: Nocardioides ginsengisoli; assembly: GCF_039537225.1. Classification (NCBI taxonomy): domain Bacteria; kingdom Bacillati; phylum Actinomycetota; class Actinomycetes; order Propionibacteriales; family Nocardioidaceae; genus Nocardioides; species Nocardioides ginsengisoli. Next base: position 151,451 of record NZ_BAABAC010000037.1, on the reverse strand, counting down.
CCGTCGTCCTCCTCGGCCTGCTGCTCGGCGGGACGCTCGGCCTCGGCACCGTCGTCTTCGCGCTGACCATCGGGCCGATCACCCAGTGGCTGCTGCCGATCTTCCTCATCGACCTCGGCGAGGCCACCCCGCAGGCCGAGGTCGGTGACAACCCTGAACCCCACCCTGATTTGCTCCGCTGACCCTGCATGAAGCCGTGGTCGGCTGGATAGGCTCGGCTCCATGACCACCGACGGTTCCCAGGCTGCCGCCCCCGAGCCCACCCCGCTCGCACCCCCCGAGCCCGTCATCACGCTGACCGCGCCGGAGGCCCCGGCGCCCGTCGTGGAGACCCAGGCGCCCAAGATGGCCCCGCAGGTCGAGGCCACGATGGTGCCCGAGCTCGACGCGAAGGTCGACAGCTTCCTGACCTCGCTGACCGCCGCGAAGGCGGGCAGCCCGGAGTTCTCCGCGCAGGCCGAGAACGTCCGCACGATGGGCGACGCCGACATCCGCAAGGCCGCCGAGACGTCCAACCGGATGCTCGACAAGCCGGTCAACGCGCTCAAGACCGGCGGCATCGCGCAGGGCTCCAACGTCGGAAAGACGCTGCTCGAGCTGCGTCGTACGGTCGAGGACCTCGACCCCGCGCAGGCCACCGGCGTCAAGAAGTGGTGGGACAAGCTGCCCTTCAACGACAAGATGGAGGACTACTTCCGCAAGTACCAGTCCTCGCAGAGCGCCCTCAACGGCATCCTGCACGCGCTGCGCAGCGGCCAGGACGAGCTGACCCGTGACAACGTCGCGCTCAACCTCGAGAAGACCAACCTGTGGGCGGTCATGGGCCGGCTCAACCAGTACATCTACGTCGCCGAGAAGCTCGACGCCAAGCTCTCGGCCAAGATCGCCGAGCTCGAGCTGAGCGACCCCGAGACCGCGAAGACGCTGTCGCAGGACGTGCTCTTCTACGTACGCCAGAAGCACCAGGACCTGCTCACCCAGCTGGCCGTGTCGATCCAGGCCTACCTGGCGATCGACATCATCATCAAGAACAACATCGAGCTCATCAAGGGCGTCGACCGGGCCACCACGACGACCATCTCGGCCCTGCGTACGGCGGTCATCGTCGCCCAGGCGCTGAGCAACCAGAAGCTGGTGCTCGACCAGATCACGGCGCTCAACACCACGACGTCGGCGATGATCCAGCGCACCTCCGAGATGCTCAAGGAGAACTCCGCCGCGATCCAGGAGCAGGCGGCGTCGTCCACCATCGGGATGGAGCAGCTGCAGGCCGCGTTCGCCAACATCTACGCGACGATGGACTCGATCGACGAGTTCAAGCTCAAGGCCCTCGACAACATGTCGACGACGATCGGCGTCCTCGAGACCGAGGTGCAGAAGTCGAAGGCCTACCTCGACCGGGTCCAGCAGCACGACGCGCGCAACGCCGCCGGCACGCTCGACATCGGCTGACCAGGGATCGGGTTCGAGTAGAGGTTTCGGGTGGGGCTGAAGTCGTGGTGGCGTCGCAGCCGGGGAGGCGCCGCGCAGGAGGCGGAGTACGTCGTACCCCCGCCGCCGACCGAGAAGGACATCCGGGTCGCGCTCAACCAGGTCTACGCACTGCTCACGACGAGCAACGCGCCCCCGGTGGTGGTGTCGCGGGTCGAGCGGATCGCCCGCACCATCAACCAGACGCTGCCGCGGCTGAGCCAGCTCGGCCTCGGCAGCGAGGAGGCGTACTCGGTCGTCGCGACGGCGACCGACTATCTCCCCGAGGCCCTGCAGTCCTACCTCCGGCTGCCGCGCGACTGGGCCGACACCCGACCCATCGACGGACCGAAGACCGCGCTGATGGTGCTCATCGAGGCGCTCGAGCTGCTCGGCGTGACGATGGACCAGATCCTCGACGCCGCCAACCGGGCTGACGCGCAGGCCCTGATCGCGCACAGCCGCTTCCTCGACGCCAAGTTCGGCCACTCCTCCTCGGGCGGCCCCGACCTCACCCTAGGAACGCCATGACCCTCGCCGAAGCCCTCGACGAGCTCGTCGCGACGGCCCGCGCCGCCGGCCTCGACGAGGCCGCCGCGCGTGCGGAGGGGGAGGCGGTCGCGGCCACCGTCTCGGAGCGCTCGCGCGGCGCCTTCATCTCCTGGTGCGAGCAGACCGGGCGTGCCCGCTCGGCCGAGGAGCACATGCTCGCCGCCAAGCGGGGCAACCGCTTCCGCGCCGGCCCGACGCCGCTCATGTCCGCGCTGCTGCTGGCGAAGTCGCCCGCCTCCGCCGACTACGCCGGCGCGCTCACCGACGTCGCGCTCGCCGGATCACAGCTCGGCGAGCCCGGTCCCGACGCGGTCGGCGCCGCCACCACCGTCACCACCGCGCAGCTCGGCGGCACCTCGCTGACCCCGTCGGCCGAGGCGCCCGGGGCGTTCGACCTGCCGGCGCGCCAGCCGGTGCCGGGGCTGGGCGACCAGATGCTCGACCAGGTACGACGCGTCGGCGAGCAGGTACGACGCCAGCTCGGCGCGCTCAACACCGCCGCGCCCGCGCCGGACGTCCCGGCGACGCCGGCTGCGGACGACGTCCAGACCCAGGCGGCGGAGCCGCCCACTCCGGTCGCCGAGGAGCCGAAGCCCGAGGAGCCGGTCAAGACGGTCGAAGAGCTGCTCGCCGAGCTCGACGCGCTGACCGGCCTGGAGAACGTGAAGGGCGAGATCCACCGCCAGGCCGCCGTCCTGCGGGTCGAGGGGCTGCGCAAGAAGGCCGGCCTGGAGTCGCCGACGATCACCCGCCACCTGGTCTTCAACGGCAACCCGGGCACCGGCAAGACCACGGTCGCGCGACTGGTCGCCGGCATCTACCGAGCGCTCGGGCTGCTCACCAAGGGCCAGCTGGTCGAGGTCGACCGCTCCGAGCTGGTGGCCGGCTACCTCGGCCAGACCGCCGCGAAGACCGCCGAGGTCGTCGCATCGGCGGAGGGCGGCGTGCTGTTCATCGACGAGGCGTACTCACTCTCCGGCGACCAGTACGGCAAGGAGGCCATCGACACCCTGGTCAAGGAGATGGAGGACAAGCGCGACGACCTCGTCGTCATCGTCGCCGGCTACCCGCTGCCGATGGCGGTCTTCATCTCCGAGAACCCGGGCCTCGAGAGCCGCTTCCGCACCACGATCGACTTCGCCGACTACACCGACGACGAGCTCGCCGAGATCTTCGCCTCGATGGTCGGCGCGGCCGACTACGACGCCGGCGAGCCGGTCCTGGCGCGGCTGCGCGAGATCCTCGCCGCCACCCAGCGCGGCCCGTCGTTCGGCAACGCCCGGTTCGTGCGCAACCTGATGGAGGCCGCCATCGGCCGCCACGCCTGGCGGCTGCGCGACATCGCCGAGCCGACCCTCGAACAGCTCCGCACCCTGCTCCCCGAGGACCTCGCCACCGCCCCGCCCGCCGAGGTCGTCGACCCCTTCCCCGAGCCCGCCGACCTCCCCGAGGAGGAGTCGTGAGCCAGACCGCCGCCGCCCCCCAGGCCGCATCCCCGCCCCCCACACCCGCCGCGGCGCTCGCGCCCGCGCCCGCGCCCGCGCCGTCGTACGTCGACACGCCGGCGCTGCTCAACCGCTGGCAGCTGATCGGCATGAGCGTGGCGATCGTCTTCGGGATCCTGAGCGCGCTGGTGCAGTTCTCGAGCTGGAATGCGGACGGGCGGGCGGCCGACGACACCGACCAGCTGGTGCGGATCCAGAACATCCAGTCGTCGCTGTTCCGCGCGGACGCCCTCGCGACCAACGCCTTCCTGGTCGGTGGTTTGGAGAACACCGAGCAGCGCGGGGAGTACAACCGCGAGATCAAGAGCGTGCTGAGCAATATCGCCGCCGCCGCCAACGCGCAGCCGGCCGACAGCCACGTGCTGGCCGACCTCAACAAGCTCGTCGACGACTACACCACCTCGATCGCGCAGGCCCGGGCCATCAACCGCCAGGGCTTCCCGGTCGGCGCGGCCTACCAGACCCTCGCGAGCAACAAGCTGCGCACCGAAGGCGTGCCGATGCTGACGGCGCTCGTCAAGGCCAACACCGACCGCGCCGACAGCGCGATGGGCGGCCAGCACCCGTTCTGGCTGCTCTTCATCGGGATCGCCGCGCTGGTGGGACTGTTCTGGCTCAACCGCGAGCTCGGCCGCGCCTTCCGCCGCCGGATCAACAAGGGCCTGGCGTTCGCGGCGATCGTCGTCCTCGTGGTCACGCTGGTCTCCGTCGCCGGTGCCTGGATCCGCGCCAGCGCCAACGACTCGCTGCGCAGCGGCAAGTTCCACGACGCCGTCGCCAGCGCGACCGCCCGCACCGCCGCCAACGACGCCAAGGCCAACGAGAGCCTGCGGCTGATCAAGCGCGGCTCCGGCGCGCAGAACGAGGCCGACTGGGGCAAGGACGCGGCCCTCGTCGAGAAGAACGCGCCGAGCAGATACCTGTCCGACTGGCACGTCTACACCGCCCAGCACGCGCAGATCGTCAAGCTCGACGACGGCAACAACTGGGACGGTGCCGTCGCGCTCGCGACCAAGGTCGACAAGAACGACGCCTTCGCGAAGTTCGACGCTCACCTTGCCGCTGAGGTCGACCAGGCCAGGACCAGCGCGATCGACGACCTGGAGAGCGGCCGGTGGCTCGCGGTGACGCTGAGCGCACTCACCCTGCTGCTCGGCGTGGCCGCCGCGATCGGCGTGGCCCGAGGTATCGGCGAGCGACGGAGGGAGTTCTCATGAGCCGGATGCGATCCCGCGGGCTCCTCATGTCCGCCGCGGCGGGCCTGCTCGCCCTGTCTGCCTGCTCGTACGCCGAGACGGTGGTCCCCAAGCCGAAGGAGACCACGTCGACGGCGCCCGCCGCGGCGACCTGCAAGACCACCGCGGCCGACCTGCGCTCCTACGACCCGAACCGGTCGGGAGGCCCGGCCGTCTCTCGGATCCGCAAGGCCGGCGTCCTCAAGATCGGCGTCTCCGCCGACACCCTGCTGCTCGGCGCGCGAAATCCGTCGACCAACAAGATCGAGGGCTTCGACATCGACATCGCCCTGCGCATCGCCAGCGAGCTCGGGGTCAAGCCGCAGCTTCGCGTCATCAACGCGGCCGATCGGATCCCGCTGCTGCAGAGCCACGCGATCGACATCGTCGTCCGCAACATGACCATCAACTGCGCCCGGTGGGAGCAGATCGCCTTCTCGGCGGAGTACTACCACGCCGGCCAGAAGGTGATGCTGCGCTCCGACCTCGCCGCGACCTACCAGGGCCCGCAGAGCCTGGCCCACGTCAAGGTCTGCGCCCCGGCTGGCACCACGAGCATCGACAACATCCGCAAGATCGAGAAGGACGCGGAGGCCGAGACCGCCGACACCCACACCGGGTGCCTGGTGAAGTTCCAGCAGGGCCAGGTCGACGCCATCACGGGCGACGACACGGTGCTGGCGGGCCTGGTCGCACAGGACCACATCTACGCCGCCGTGCCCGAGCAGAAGGCGCTCACCGACGAGCCCTACGGCGTCGGCGTCAACGCGGGCGACAAGGACCTGGTCGCGTTCGTCAACGCGGTCCTGCAGCAGATGCGCTCCGACGGGAGCTGGCAGAAGTCCTACGACAAGTGGTTGCGCCCCAGCCTCAAGGTCGATCCCGCGACCTTCCAGCCCCAGTACGGCCGCCCGTGACCGTGGACCTCACCATGACCACCACCGCACCCACCGCCCCCGGCAAGCTCGGTGACGCGCTCGACCCCGCTGCCATCCAGCAGTACCTCGGCGAGCTCGACACCTGGCTGCGCGTACGGCGGTCCGAGCTCGACGAGCTCGACCAGGCCGCCCTCGGGGCGGGCCGTGGGGGAGAGCTGGCGGGGGACATGTCGCTCGCGCTGGCGCTGTGGAAGGCGATCTCCGACCGCTACCAGCTGGTCGTCGCGACGTGGGACGGCGGCCGCGTGCTCCAGCAGGAGCGTGAGCGGATCTCCGCGCTGATCTGGGGGCGGCTCGACGGCGCGACCGAGCTGCCGGGCGGGCTGGCGGTGTCGCTGCCGGAGGCGGGGCGGCTGTGCGACGCGCTGACCGGCCAGCTGCGCAGCCGGCTGTCGCTCGTGCCCGGCGCCGACGAGTCGGCGGCGCGGATCCGGGAGCTGCGGGCGCAGCTGGAGCGGATCCGCGACCAGGTCGGGCTCGAGCCGGCGATCTCCCGCGATCCGGCGGTCAACCGGCTCGCCGAGCTGATGGCGCGCCTGGAGGGCATCACCGCGAAGGCCGAGCGCGGCGGTGACGTCGGCGGCATGCTCGGACCGATCGAGACCGAGGCGGCGACCTTCGAGCGCGACCTCATCGTCGGCAACGCGCGGCGCCGCGACGCGCGCGACCAGGTCATCTCCGCGCGCGAGCGGCGCGCCGACCTGGCGGCGCGCGAGGCGGACCTGCAGAAGCTCGCCGAGACCTGCGTCGCGACCGTCGATCCGGCGCCCCGCTATGCCATCCCGGACGTCGACCTGCTCGGCCCGGTCCCTGTCACCCCCGATGCGATCGGCCCCTACCTCGAGCGGCTGGGCCGGGTCTCGCAGGCGCTCGAGGTGGCCCAGCACGCCTACGCCGCCGCGCTCGAGGAGCACACCCAGCTGGTCGGTCTCCTCGACGCGTACGTCGCCAAGGCGCGCGCCGCGGGCATCGCCGACCACCCCGACCTGGTCGCGAGCGAGCGCTCGGCGCGCGCCGTCCTCGAGCGGCAGCCGGCGCCGATGAGCGTCGCCCGGCAGCTCGTCACGACCTACCAGACCTGGCTAGCCAAGGAGACCACCCCATGAGCGCAGGTGCCTGCACCCAGCCCGGCTGCACGGGCAGCATCGTCGACGGCTACTGCGACGTCTGCGGCATGCCCGGCGACGGCGGTACGACGACCCCCGCGGCCGCGACCGCCACGGTCAAGTCGCCCATCGCGGCCGCCGCGGGAAGCAACGGCGTCAGCGTCCCCTCCGCCCGCGCCGCCGCTCCCAACGGCTCGCCCTGCCAGCAGCCCGGCTGCACCGGCAAGATCCTCGACGGCTACTGCGACGTGTGCGGCACGCCCGCCGTCCCTGGCGCGAAGGTCGCCGAGGTCGCGGCGCTCGCCGAGTCGCAGCCGCTGTCCGGTCGCGAGGGGACGTCGGCGACGGCGGCCAGCCGGGTCCAGTCCGCGGCGATCGGCTCGAAGCGGGCCGGGTCGACGGGCAGCCTGGCCACCCGCCGTACCCGCACCGGCTCGCAGCGGATGCGCTCGGCCCGCCTCGGCGCCGGCCTCACCGTCGTCCCGCCGGCGCCGCCGATCGACGCGGCCAAGGCGATCATGGCCAACCCGCAGGTCCCCGAGGACAAGCGCAGCTGCGCCAAGTGCGGCAACGCCGTCGGTCGCGGCATCGACGGGCAGCCGGGGCGCAGCGAGGGCTTCTGCCCCAACTGCGGCCAGCCGTTCTCGTTCACGCCCAAGCTCAAGCCGGGCGACCTGGTCGCCGGCCAGTACGAGGTCGCGGGCGCGCTCGCCCACGGCGGACTCGGCTGGATCTACCTGGCCCGCGACCGCAACGTCTCCAACCGCTGGGTCGTGCTCAAGGGCCTGCTCAACTCCGGCGACCCCGACGCGCTCGCCGCGGCGATCGCCGAGCAGCAGTTCCTCGCGCAGGTCGAGCACCCGCTCATCGTCGAGATCTACAACTTCGTCACCCACGACGGCGCCGGCTACATCGTCATGGAGTACGTCGGCGGCAAGTCCGTCAAGCAGATCCTCAAGGAGCGGATGGCCGCCCACGGGGGCGCCTACGACCCGCTCCCCGTCGACCAGGCGCTCGCCTACATCCTCGAGCTGCTGCCGGCCTTCCAGTACCTCCACGACCTCGGCCTGGTCTACTGCGACTTCAAGCCCGACAACATGATCCAGGTCGGCGACGCGATGAAGCTCATCGACCTGGGCGGCGTACGACGCATCGACGACGAGGAGTCGGCGATCTACGGCACCGTCGGCTACCAGGCGCCCGAGGTGGCCGAGGTCGGCCCGTCGGTCGCGTCCGACATCTACACGATCGGCCGCACGCTGGTCGTGCTCTGCATGGAGTTCCGCGGCTACCAGGGCACCTATCTGCACAGCCTGCCGCCGGTCGACTCCACGCCGCTGTTCCAGGACAACGACTCGCTCTACCAGCTGCTCGCCAAGTGCTGCGCGCCCGACCCGGCCGACCGGTTCGCGTCGGTCGACGAGATGCGCACCCAGGTGCTGGGTGTGCTGCGCGAGGTCGTGGCCCGCAAGCGCCCGGGCACGGCCAGCACCTCGGCGGCGTCGGTGCTCTTCGAGTCGCCGGCCACCGCCCGCCCGATCACCGAGTGGAGCCAGTTGCCGCGCCTGCGCGAGGACACCACCGACGCGCAGTACAGCTGGCTGAGCACGCTCGGCGACGACCCGAAGCAGCGGCTCAAGGACCTCGAGCAGGCGCCCGAGGACTCCGCCGAGATCTGGCTCGCCCGTTGCCGCGCGGCCCTCGACCTCGGCGACCCGGTGCTCGCCAAGAACCACGCGCAGCGCCTGCTCACCGACGACCCCTGGGAGTGGCGCGCGCTCTGGATCGAGGGCCTCGCCGCCGTCCAGGCCGAGGACTGGGAGACCGCGAAGGCGTCTTTCAACGCCGTCTACCAGCAGGTCCCCGGCGAGCTCGCGCCCAAGCTGGCGCTGGCGTTCGCGTGCGAGCGCGGTGGCCTGCCGGAGGTCGCCGAGGGGCTCTACCTGGTGTGCGCGTCGACTGATGCGGCCTACGTCCCGCCGGCCGCGTTCGGCATGGCCCGGGTGCGGGCCGCGCGCCAGGACGTCGTCGGCGCGGTCGCCGCGCTCGACCTGGTGCCGACCACGAGCCGCGGCTACACCGAGAGCCGCCAGCAGCGCGCGGAGGTGCTGCTGTCCGGCGGCGCGCACGACCTGGCCGTTCTCGACCAGGCGATGCGGACCATCGACGCCTCCAGTGTCGACACCGCCACCCGCCAGCGGTTCACCGTCCGGATCCTCACCGAGGCGCTGCCCGTGGTGAGCCAGAACGGCGTCAAGGTCCCCGCCGGCACCAGGATCGGCGCCGTCGAGGCGACCGAGGCCGGCATCCGCGACGGACTGGAGAACGCGCTGCGCCTGCTCGCCCGCGACGCCGACGACCTCGAGGAGCGGGTGAGCCTGGTCAACCAGGCCAACGCGGTCCGGAACTGGAGCCTCACGTGACCTGCCCGACCTGCGGGGCGACGCTCGCGCCCGGCGCCAGGTTCTGCGAGAACTGCGGCGCCCAGCTCGGTACGGCGGCCGTCCCTGCCGCCGCGACCGCCCCGGCGACGGCGACGAGCGACCCGCTCGGTGACGCGCCGATCAGCGCCCCCACCCGCAAGCCCGCCGGCGCCCTGCCCGACCCGCCGGTGCCGGCCGGCCGGCGACCCTGCGCGGAGTGCGGGGGAGAGGTCGGCCCCGACCTCTACTGCCTCTCCTGCGGCACCAAGGCGCCCAGCGAGCGCGACCACTTCCAGGAGCAGCCCGCGTCGTGGGTGGCCGGGGTGTGCGACAAGGCGCTGATGAAGAACCGCAACGAGGACGCGATGGCGCTGCTCGCCGGCGTCGAGCCGGGCTCGCGCGCGGTCCTCATCGTCATGGACGGCGTCTCCAACTCCATCGACTCCGACGTCGCCTCGCTCGCCGGCGCCCGCGCGGCGCGCGAGGTGCTGCGGGTGCCGCTGCCGTCGGGCATGGGGACGCCGCAGGGCCGGGAGGCCGCCGTACGCAAGGTGTTGGCGGATGCCGCCGCGGCCGCCAACACCGCCATCGTCGCGGTCACCGACCCCGACTCGCCCAACCCGGCGTCGGCGACGTTCACGGTCGCCGTCCTCGAGGGGCAGCGGATCAGCTGGGCCAATATCGGCGACTCCCGCTCCTACTGGCTGCCCGACGCCGGCACGCCCGTCCAGCTCACCACCGACGACTCCGTCGCCCAGGCCCAGATCGCCGAGGGCATCGCGCGCGAGGTCGCCGAGACCGGGCCCCAGGCGCACGCGATCACCAAGTGGCTGGGCCGCGACTCCGAGGACTTCACGCCCACCGTCGGCAGCATCGAGGTCACCGAGCCCGGGTGGCTGCTGGCCTGCTCCGACGGACTGTGGAACTACGCGTCCGAGCCGGAGGCGATGCGCGAGCAGGTCCGCGCCGCCGGCACCGACGACCCGGCCGCCCTGGCGCTCGCGCTCGTCGCGTTCGCGAACGCCTCGGGCGGGCACGACAACATCACTGCCGCCGTGGCCCGGGTGGGTCTCGGGCACAATGACCAGACGCCGACCCCAGGAGGAGAGCCGAGCGATGGCTGAGTTCAGCGCCGCCGTCTACCAGAACGAGTTCCTGCCCGACGGCGGGACCGACGTCAACGCGATCGTCACGATCACCTGCAAGGGCGCCGGCACGGCCGGTCAGTCCGGCGCGGGCGACGCGGGCGAGATCATCATCGTCGACACCTCCGGCTCGATGGGGCCGGCGACGATGGCGGCCGCGAAGGACGCCGCCCAGGCCGCGCTCGCCGAGATCGTCGACGGCACGTGGTTCTCCGTGATCGCCGGCGCCGACCGCGCGATGCTCGCCTACCCGCAGGTCTCCAGCGGTCCGGGCATGGTGCGGATGGACGTCCGCACCCGCCAGGAGGCAGCCGGCGCGATCGACCGCTTCGTCGGCAGCGGCGGTACGGCGATCAGCACCTGGCTCGACCTCGCCGGCCAGCTCTTCAACTCGGTCCCCGAGGTCAGCCAGCGCCACGTGCTGCTGCTCACCGACGGCGAGAACCGCGAGCGCCCGGGCCGCCTCGACGAGGCGATCAACCGCGCCACCGGCTACTTCCAGGCCGACTGCCGCGGCGCCGGCACCGACTGGCAGGTCGCCGAGATCCGCCGGATCGCCCAGGCCCTGCTGGGCACCGTCGACATCATCCCGAGCCCGGCCGAGATGCGCGCGCAGTTCCAGGAGATCATGCGCAACGCCATGTCCCGCGGCGTCGCCGACGCCTCGCTGCGGGTCTGGACGCCGCAGGGCGCCGAGGTGCTCTTCGTGCGCCAGGTCTCGCCGACGGTCGACGACCTCACCCACCGCCGGACGCCGGTCAACCCGCTCACCGGCGACTACCCGACGGGCGCCTGGGCTGACGAGTCGCGCGACTATCACGTCGCCGTCCGGGTGCCGGCCAAGGCGATCGGCCAGGAGCAGCTCGCCGCCCGCGTCCAGCTCGCACTCGGCTCCGACGTCGTCGCGCAGGGCCTGGTGAAGGCGACCTGGTCCAACAACTCCGAGCTCACCACCCGGATCGACCAGCAGGTCGCCCACTACACCGGGCAGGCCGAGCTGGCCCAGATGATCCAGGAGGGCCTGGCGGCCAAGGCCGCCGGCGACGAGGCGACCGCGACGACCAAGCTCGGCCGCGCCGTCCAGCTCGCAGCCGAGACCGGCAACGACGAGGCGACGTCCAAGCTGCGCAAGGTGGTCGACGTCGAGAGTGAGGAGACCGGCACCGTCCGGCTCAAGCGGGCGGTCGACAAGGCCGACGAGATGGCCCTCGACACCGCCTCGACCAAGACCACGAGGATCCGCAAGGAGCCCACGGCATGAGCATCTGCCCGTCCGGGCACGAGTCGGCGGCCGACGACTACTGCGACGTCTGCGGCCTGCCCATCCCTGCGGGCTCGTCGGACCCGGCGCCCGCTCCGGCCGAAGCCGCTCCCGCGGCTCCGGCCGCGCCCGCGGCCCCGGACACCGCCGAGTGTCCCAACTGCCAGGCCGCGAACCCGCCCAACGCGCTCTTCTGCGAGGCCTGCGGCTACGACTTCACCACCGGCTCGCTGCCGCGTCCGCTGACCCCGCCGCCGGCGTCGCCGCTCGACCTCGACGCGCCCTCCGCCCCGCCCGCGGACAAGCCGGAGCCCGTCGCGCCGCCGCTCGCGGCCGGCTGGGTCGCCGAGGTCTGGATCGACCCCGACTGGTACGCCGACCAGGAGTCCACCGACCCGCTCCCGTCGGCGGGCGTGCCGGCCGTCGTACCGCTGCGGGCCACGTCGATCCTCGTCGGCCGCACCTCGCGCAGCCGCGGCATCCACCCCGACATCGACCTCGGCGCCGACAACGGGATCAGCCGCCGCCACTGCCAGCTCACCACCGACGGCACCCGCTGGTGGGTGGAGGACCTCGGCTCGTCCAACGGCACCTACCTCGGCAACGCCGTCGGCCCGCTGCCCAAGGACCCGATCCCGGCGGGGGAGAAGCGCGAGATCGCGCCCGACGCGCGGGTCTACCTGGGCGCGTGGACGCGGATCGTGGTGCGCAAGGCCCAGCCCGGAGAGGTGTAGCGAGCGCGATCAGCGACGGGTGGCGATGAGCGCCGACGCGTCCGGCGCGACCATCACCTCGACGGTCGTGAACCGCTCGTCGGTGAGCCACTCCTCGCGCAGCGTGTCGACCCGGCCGCCGGTGATCGGCGGCCACATCTCGCACGGCACGAAATCGTCGAGGACGACGATGCCGCCCGGCTCGACCAGGTCGGCGATCTTGTCGACGCCGACCGCCGACGGATCGCCGGAGTCGAGGAAGAGCAGCGAGAACGGGCCCTTGTCCATCAGCGTCGACCAGTCGGCCTCGAGGACGTCGACGAGCGGGTCGTCGACGAAGATCTCGGTGGCGGCGGCGGCGAGGCGGGGCTCGAGCTCGGCGGTGAGGATGCGGGCCTTCTCGTTGCGCACACCCGAGCGCAGCCAGGCGGTGCCGACGCCGCAGCCGGTGCCGAACTCCGCCATCGTCCCCTCGCGGGTGGCGGCGAGGGCGGCGAGCAGCCGGCCGGTCTCGTTGCGGCAGAAGGAGACGTAGCCCGCGCGGCGGGACACGTCGAAAGCGCGAGTGACGACGTCGGGAAGCTCCGGGGGCGCGCTCATGCGTCGAGTCTTACATTCGCCGTCTCAAATCCCGTGCACCCGGTCCCACCATCCGGTCACGATCCGATCACGCCCGCGGCGGCGACGTGCCCCAGGAACACGCCGAATGCCGAGACGGTGCGCGCGCGGCCCGGCCGGACGCCGTACAGTACTTCCACCATGCGGAGCGCTCTTCTCGTAATCGTGCGCCGCGGCGAGGCCTGAGAGAGGCCACCTCGCCGCGGTGATCGCGGCGCACCCATCCCGCGTCGGGCCACTCGACCAACATCGACAAGCCCGGCGCACCCCCTCGACTCCGTCGACATCGTGAGACCCACGAGCTGACAGCCATCGCGGAGGGAACCGACGCAGGGCACCCGTCCCGCCTCACCCGACCGCCAGCTTCTCCTCCGGCTCCTCCTCACGAAAGAACACCGAGATGTTCACTGCCACCGACCGACGGACCAACCCCACCGGCTACGCCTCGCACAGCGACAGCGGCACCACCGAGTGGGGCCCGGCCAAGCACAACCCCGAGCACCCGCTCCACCGCGAGGTGGGCGTCCTCGACGCGGTTGACCTGCGAGACGGTGACGCCGGCCGTCCCGACGACAACTAACCTCGCGGTCATGACCGACACGTCCTCCGCTACCCCCTTCACGCCCGCGACCGGCCAGGTCGACCTCGCCGTCATCCCCGGTGACGGCATCGGTCCCGAGGTCACCGCCGAAGCGCTCAAGGTGCTCGAGGTGGCTGCGCCGGACGAGCTGAAGTTCGCGCGCACCCAGTACGACCTCGGCGCCGAGAACTACCTTCGGACCGGCGAGGTGCTGCCGCCGTCCGTGCTCGCCGAGATCAAGGGCCAGGACGCGATCCTGCTCGGTGCCGTCGGCGGCAAGCCGAACGACCCCAACCTGCCCCCGGGCATCCTGGAGCGCGGCCTGCTGCTCAAGCTGCGCTTCGAGCTCGACCACTACGTCAACCTGCGTCCCTCGCGCCTCTACCCGGGCTCGACCTCGCCGCTCTCCGACGCGGTGCTGGGCAAGGGCGAGGTCGACTTCGTCGTCGTCCGCGAGGGCACCGAGGGCCCCTACACCGGCAACGGCGGCGCGCTGCGCGTCGGCACGCCGGCCGAGGTCGCGACCGAGGTCTCGGTCAACACCGCCTACGGCGTCGAGCGGGTCATCCGCGACGCGTTCGAGCGGGCCAGCAAGCGGCCCCGCAAGAAGCTCACCCTCGTCCACAAGACCAACGTGTTGGTCCACGCCGGCCAGGTCTGGTGGCGGCTGTTCGAGAAGGTCGCGGCGGAGTACCCCGACGTCACCACCGACTACAGCCACATCGACGCGGTGATGATCTACCTGACCACCGACCCGCAGCGCTTCGACGTGATCGTCACCGACAACCTGTTCGGCGACATCGTCACCGACCTCGCCGCGGCGATCACCGGCGGCATCGGCCTCGCGGCCTCGGGCAACGTCAACCCCGACCGCACCTACCCGTCGATGTTCGAGCCGGTCCACGGCTCCGCCCCCGACATCGCGGGCCAGCTCATCGCCGACCCGACCGCCGCGATCCTCTCCGGCGCGCTCCTCCTCGACCACCTCGGGCACCCCGAGGCGGCCGCCCGGATCGAGGCCGCCGTCCTCGCCGACCTCGAGGCGCGCACCCCGGGTCAGCAGCGTCGTACGCCGGAGGTCGGCGACGCCATCGCCGCGCGAGTAGCCGGCTGAGCCGGCGTACAGGGCACAGCGCCCTGGACGCGGGCAGACGGCCCACTCCCGACCCGCGTTAACGAGGACTAACCTGATGACCATGCAGATCACCACCACGCTCTCTGCGAACCCGACCGACGACGCCCGGCTGGCGGAGATCCTGGCCAACCCGGGTTTCGGGACGCACTTCTCCGACCACATGCTCACGATCGAGTGGACGCCGGAGAAGGGCTGGTACGACGCGCGCATCACGCCCTACGGCCCGATCACGCTCGACCCCGCCGCCGCCGTCCTGCACTACGCGCAGGAGACCTTCGAGGGCATGAAGGCCTACCGCCACGACGACGAGTCGCTGTGGCTGTTCCGGCCCGAGGCCAACGCCGAGCGGATGATCCGCTCCAGCCACCGGCTCGCGCTGCCGGTGCTCGAGCGCGACGACTTCATCCAGGCCGTCGAGGCGCTGGTCGAGGTCGACGCCCGCTGGGTGCCGGGCAACCCCGACGGCGGCGAGAAGAGCCTCTACCTGCGTCCGTTCATGTTCGCCTCGGAGAAGTTCCTCGGCGTCCGCCCGGCCCAGCACGTCACCTTCATGGTCATCGCCAGCCCCGCCGGCGCCTACTTCAAGGGCGGCGTCAAGCCGGTCACCCTGTGGCTCACCGAGGAGTACACCCGGGCCGGCCGCGGCGGCATGGGCGCGGCCAAGACCGGCGGCAACTACGCCTCGTCCCTGGTCGCCCAGCAGGAGGCGTACGCCCAGGGCTGCGACCAGGTCGTCTTCCTCGACGCCCAGGAGGGCACGTACGTCGAGGAGCTCGGCGGCATGAACATGTACTTCGTGTTCGACGACGGCTCGATCGTCACCCCCGAGACCGGCACCATCCTCGAGGGCATCACCCGCTCCTCGATCATCGAGCTCGCCGGCAAGATGGGCCACCACGTCACCGAGCGCAAGATCGGCATCGACGAGTGGCGCGAGGGCGTCGCCAGCGGCAAGATCACCGAGATCTTCGCCTGCGGCACCGCCGCCGTCGTCACCCCGGTCGGCGCGCTCAAGTGGGACGGCGGCGAGACCGCCGCCCCCGCCAGCCAGGACCTCACCATGCGGATCCGGCAGGCGCTGGTCGACGTCCAGCTCGGCCGGGCCGAGGACACCTTCGGCTGGATGCACCGCGTCGGCGGCTAACCACCGCCCTCCCAGAACGGCCCCAGCGCCGCCGGCGACGATCGTGTCGCCGGCGGCCGGGAACCATCCCCGCACCCGACGCCGTACGGCGGCCCACCAGGGCGGCGCGAGGGCCGCCGTCGTGAGCGCGACCGCGGCGGTGCTGGACGATCCGCCGCATCCCCGCGAGCGGCGCCTGCTGGGCGAGGGGGAGCAGCTCGTCGGCGGTCAGGCCGGTCTGCACGAGCAGCACCGGGTCGCCGCTGCCGAGGTCGCGCACCTCCAGTACGGCGTCACCGACCGCAACCAGGCGCGCCCGCATGCCCCATGGTGGCATCTAGGATCGGCGACATGGACGATCTCTGGGGGACGATCGCACAGGAGCGGGGCGCCCTCGCGGCCGACCTCGCCGGCCTGGACGACGCACAGTGGACCACGCCGTCGCTCTGCGCCGGCTGGAGCGTGCGCGACGTGCTCGCGCACATGACCAACACCGCGCGCACCGGGCCGATGGGCTTCCTCGGCGGGATGGCGAAGGCGGGCTTCAAGTTCGACAAGTTCGCCGAAGCCGGCATCGCCCGGCAGAGCGGCACGTCGCCGGCCGACACGCTGTCGCGGTTCGAGTCGGTCCGGACGTCCACGACCGCACCTCCGGGACCCAAGACCACCTGGCTGGGCGAGGCGATCGTCCACGCCGAGGACATCCGCCGCCCGCTCGGCATCGCGCACGACTACCCGACCGACGCCGTGGTCGAGGTGATGGACTTCTACAAGGGCTCGAACGTCCTGATCGGCGGAAAGAACCGGGTCGACGGGCTCACCCTGCGCGCCACCGACACGGACTGGTCCCACGGCTCCGGGCCGGCCGTCGAGGGGCGGGCCATCGACCTGCTCGTCGCGATGACCGGCCGGGCGACCGCGTGCGACCGGCTGTCCGGCGACGGTGTGGAGACGCTGCGCTCGCGCGGCACCGCCTGACGTTCCACCGCCCGTTCGCTGGGTAGCCTCTGCGTCATGACCGCCCAGCAGCAGCCGCACGCACCCACGCAGGTGGGCGCCTACACGCTGCTGACCCGGCTCGGCGAGGGCGGCATGGGCATCGTCCACCTCGCCCAGGGGCCGGACGGACGGCGGGTCGCGCTCAAGGTGCTGCGCCCGCAGATCGTCGGCGACCAGGAGGCCCGCGGCCGGCTGGCCCGCGAGGTCAGCTCGCTGACCCGGGTCCGGAGCCCCTGGATCGCGGAGATGCTGGCCGCCGACCCGTGGGCCGAGGTGCCCTATGTCGTCACCCGCTACGTCCCGGGCCTCTCGCTGCACGACCACGTCGGCACCGAGGGGCCGGTCTCCGGCAGCGACCTGTACTGGCTCGCGGGCTGCCTCGCCGAGGGCCTCGCCGCCGTCCACGCCGTCGGCGTCCTGCACCGCGACATCAAGCCCGGCAACGTGCTGATGGAGGGCCGGACACCGATCCTCATCGACTTCGGCCTGGCCCGGGTCGCCGACGACGTCCGGCTCACCCAGACCGGCTGGCTGCTCGGGACGCCGGGCTATCTCGCGCCCGAGATCCTGTACGGCGACGAGGCCACCCCGGCCGCCGACGTCCACGCGTGGGCCGCGACGGTCGCGTACGCCGCGAGCGGGCGGGCGCCGTACGGGCGGGGGCCGGCGATGGCCGTCATGGACCGCACCCGCCGCGGCCAGCACGACCTGGCCGGCATC
The DNA here is from genome assembly GCF_039537225.1 of Nocardioides ginsengisoli. Classification (NCBI taxonomy): domain Bacteria; kingdom Bacillati; phylum Actinomycetota; class Actinomycetes; order Propionibacteriales; family Nocardioidaceae; genus Nocardioides; species Nocardioides ginsengisoli. Next base: position 133,928 of record NZ_BAABAC010000037.1, on the reverse strand, counting down.
GAGCAGCCGGTCGCCGACGTTCTGGCGGCAGCGCTGCATCCCGACCCGCTCGAGCGTCCGCTGCTCGAGGAGCTGCTCGCCTGGCTGCGTCCGCTGAGCACCCGGCCCGAGCTTCCCCGGGTGGCGCCGCCGGGGCAGCTGTTCGCCGCCCGGCCCGACGAGCCCGACGAGCCCGACGAGCCCGACGAGTTCACGCTGCCGCTCGCGCTGGCACCGGCACCGCCGATGGCCGCGCCGCCCACGATGCCCGGGACGCCCGCGGTCAGTCCCGACGCGGTGACCCGGATGGAGCGGGAGTTCGACGACGCGTGGGGCCTGGCCCCCGAGCCGCCTCCCGAGCCCAAGCCTCCCCTGGCCGAGCGGCTGCGCCGCTCGACCGCGATCGGCTCCGGCGCGCTCGCGCTCGGCGCCGGCGTGGCCACCGCGCCGTGGGTGGCGCTGGTGACCGTGGTGGTCGCGGTGTGGCTGCTGCGTGCGGGATCGCTCGCGGCGTCGGCGGTCGCGCAGCGTCGTACCGTCCGCGGCGTCAAGTGGTACGACGGCCCGCGCTGGTTGATCTCCAGCCCGTGGCACGGCGTCCGCGCGGTCACCGGCACCGTCGTCCTCGTCACCTGGAGCGCCGCGCTCGGGATCGCCGTCGGGCTGCTCGGCTACGCCCTGGCGCTCGACGTACCCACGACGCTCGGCGCGGCCGGCGCGACGATGGGCCTGGCGCTGTGGTCGGGGCCGGGCGGCAGCCGGTTCCGCTCGCCGATCTCGCGCGCGCTGTTCCCGCTGTGCCGCACCCCGCTGCCGTGGGCGCTCACGTGTGCCGCGCTCCTGGCGCTCGCCGCGCTGCTGTCGGCGCTGGTCGTGAGCAACGGCGTCGACTGGATGCCGTGGGTCGGCGGCCCATTCGGACTCTGAGCCGGGCCCTGCGCGATCCGTGGCAGACTAGGGCCCGTGACCAGCCTCACCACGATCATTACCTAGCGCGTCTGACCTCCTCAGACGCGCAGCCTCTCGTTGTCGGGAGGCTTTTGTTTTGCCCCGGTGAACCCCACGCGAGAGACCTCCGATGACTCAGCAGCTCGACCTCCACGGCTCCTTCCACGTCTACGACACGACCCTGCGTGACGGCGCGCAGCAGGAGGGGCTCAACCTCACGGTCGCCGACAAGCTGACGATCGCGCGGCAGCTGGACGGGCTCGGCGTGGGCTACATCGAGGGCGGCTGGCCGGGCGCGAACCCGAAGGACACCGAGTTCTTCCGGCGTGCCGCCGTCGATCTCGACCTCAAGCACGCGCGCCTGGCCGCCTTCGGCGCCACCCGCCGGGCCGGGATGAAGGCCGCCGACGACCCGTTGACCGCCGCCCTGCGCGACAGCGGCGCGGGCGTCGTCACGCTGGTCGCGAAGTCGCACGTCGGGCACGTCGAGAAGGCGCTGCGGACCACGCTCGAGGAGAACCTCGCGATGATCCGCGACACCGTCTCCCACCTGCGCGCCGAGGGCCAGCAGGTGTTCCTCGACGCCGAGCACTTCTTCGACGGCTACCGCCTCGACCGGTCCTACGCGCTCGAGGTGCTCCGGACGGCGTACGACGCCGGGGCCGACGTGATCGCGCTCTGCGACACCAACGGCGGGATGCTCCCGACCTGGGTCTCCGACGTCGTCCACGACGTCATCGAGTCGGCGCAGGTGCGCGTCGGCATCCACTGCCACAACGACACCGGCTGCGCGGTCGCCAACACGCTCGCCGCCGTCGACGCGGGCGCGACGCACGTGCAGGGCTGCATCAACGGCTACGGCGAGCGGACCGGCAACGCCGACCTGGTCAACGTCGTCGCCAACCTCGAGCTCAAGCTCGACCGTCAGGTGCTGCCGCCGGGCCTGCTCAGCGAGGCGACCCGGATCGCCCACGCGGTCGCTGAGGTCACCAACGTCCCGCCCGCCTCGCGCCAGCCGTACGTCGGCACGTCGGCCTTCGCCCACAAGGCCGGCCTCCACGCCAGCGCGATCAAGGTCGACCCCGACCTCTACCAGCACATGGACCCGGCCGGCGTCGGCAACGACATGCGCCTGCTGGTCTCCGACATGGCCGGGCGCGCCACCATCGAGCTCAAGGGCCGCGAGCTCGGCTTCGACCTCTCCGACTCGCCGGAGCTCGTCACCCGGGTCACCAACCGGGTCAAGGAGCTGGAGTCGCAGGGCTACACCTTCGAGGCGGCCGACGCGTCCTTCGAGCTGCTGCTCGTCGAGGAGGCCGAGGGCCGGCGGCCGTCGTACTTCGACGTCGAGAGCTGGCGGGTCATCACCGAGACGCTCACCCACGCCCAGCCGGGGGAGGAGGCAGTGTCCGAGGCGACGGTGAAGCTGCAGGCGGCCGGCGTCCGCTATGTCGTCACCGGCGAGGGCAACGGCCCGGTCAACGCGCTCGACCAGGCGCTGCGGTCGGCGATCGTGCAGGCCTACCCGGAGATCGCGAAGTTCGAGCTGATCGACTTCAAGGTCCGGATCCTCGACCAGGGCCACGGCACCGACGCCATCACCCGGGTGCTCATCGAGACCACCGACGGGACGACGCAGTGGGTCACCGTCGGCGTCGGCGCCAACGTCATCGAGGCGTCGTGGGAGGCGCTGGTCGACGGGCTCACCTACGGGCTGCTGCGGCACCACCGCGACTGAGCTCGGCGGAGGCCATCAGCCGATGAGTCCGGGCCGATCGGGAGGTCTGTCCGGGCATGGACATCCTGCTGACCGGCCTCGGGCTGGTGGAGTCGCCGCGGTGGCATGAGGGCCGGCTCTGGTTCAGCGACTGGACCCACGGCCGGATCATCGCCGTCGACCACGCCGGTGACGCCGAGACCGTGGTCGAGCACGCGTCGCTGCCGCTGTGCTTCGACTTCCTCGGCGACGGCCGGCTGGTGCTCGCCTCCAACCCGTCGCGTGCGCTGCTGGTCGCGGCGGCCGACGGCTCACTCAGCCCGTACGCCGACCTGTCCGGCCTCGCCCCGACGTCCGCGACGCTCGCGCTGAACGAGGTGGTCGCCGCCCCCCGCGGCCGGCTCTACGTCAACGGCTCTCACGCGTCGGGCTTCGTCGCCCTGGTGACGCCCGACGGCGCGCGCGTCGTGGCCGAGGATCTCGCCTTCCCCAACGGGATGGCGATCACGGCCGACGGCGACACCCTCCTCGTCGCCGACTCCCACCGCAACGAGATCGTCGCCTTCACCATCGAGCCCGACGGGACCCTCTCCGGTCGCCGGACCTGGGCCGCTCTCGGCTCCGACAACCCCGACGGCATCAGCGTCGACCCGTCCGGAGCGGTCTGGTACGCCGACGTACCCCACCAGCACTGTGTCCTGGTCGCCGAGGGCGGCGACGTCCTGCGCACCGTGCCGCTCGACCGCGGCGGCTTCTCCTGCGCGGTCGGCGACGGCGCGCTCTACGTCGTGACCGCCCGGTGGCCGGGCATGGAGCAGCTCGCGACCTTCCGCGACTGGGACGGTCAGGTGCTGCGCTTCGACCTCGGCTGAGGCCTCTCCTCTGCGCGGACCACACGCCACAGGAGGCCCGACAGGACGCCGATCTCGTCGTCGGTGAGGTGCTGGGCGAAGTGCTCCTCGATCGCGCCGAGGTAGGTCGGCGCGGCCTTCCGCAGCCGCGCCCGGCCGGCGCTGGTGATCGCGGCGTACGACGACCGCTTGTCCTCGGGGTTCGGCTGGCGCTCGACGTAGCCCGCGCGCTCGAGCTCGGTCACGACACGGCTGATCTGCTCGCGGCTGAGCACGGCCTGAGCGCCGAGGTCGATCATGCGCAGCCGGCGGTCGGGGGCGCTGTTGAGGACGAGCAGGACGTCGTACCAGGAGAGGGGGAGGTCGACCTCCGTCAGCGCGTGCGCGAGCTTGGGCACGACAGCGGCGTGGGTGCGGAGCAGGGCGGCCCAGGCGGCGACGCCGTCGTCCTCGGTGAGCAGGCGTTCCGGCATGCCCCCACCTTAGCCGCATTTGCGTGTGTGTACACACACCTTGTCTTGGCGGCCCCTCTGTGGTTAATGTGTGTGTGCACACACATAAATTGTGTGTGCTCCAACGAACCGAAGGAAGAGCCATGCAGGACCTGATCACCCGCCCGGAGCTCGCCGAGCTCATCGCCACCGGCGACGTCACCGTCGTCGACGCGCTCCCGGCGTCGTACTACGAGAAGGCGCACCTCCCGGGCGCGCTCAACCTCGTCGCCGACGAGGTGGGGGAGCGCGCCGCCGCGCTGCTGCCCGACCAGGACGCCGCGATCGTGACCTACTGCTCGAACGCGGCCTGCGGCAACAGCCAGGCCGTGGCGAACGCGCTGCGGGCCCTGGGCTACACGAACGTCCGCAAGTACCGCGACGGCATCCAGGACTGGGTCGAGGCGGGCCTCGCCACCGAGTCCGGTCCGGCCGCCGGTGGGGAGCGTGTGGCATGAGCGTCGACCAGCAGCCGGGGGCGCCGACGCGCGTCGTGGACGGCGTCGTCCTGCCGGCGCCGGGGACCTGGGAGATCGACCCCGGTCACGCCGATGTCGCGTTCACGGGGCGGCACTTCATGATCACCAAGGTGCGCGGGCGGTTCACCGACGTCCGTGGCGCGGTGGTCGTCGCCGAGGAGATGAACGACTCGACCGTGGAGGTCGTCATCGGCATGGCGAGCGTCGACTCGGGCAGTGCTCAGCGTGACGAGCACCTGCGCTCGCCGGAGCTGTTCGACGTCGAGCAGTTCCCGGAGGCGACCTTCCGCAGCACCCGCGTCGACTGGCGGGGAAGTCGGGGCGCCGTCCACGGAGACCTGACCATCCACGGCGTGACCCGCGAGGTGACGCTGGACGTCGACTTCGAGGGCCAGGTCCGCGATCCGTGGGGCGGCGAGCGCTCTGTGTTCGCGGCGCGGGCGACGGTCAACCGGGAGGACTTCGGCGTCAGCTGGAACGTCCCGCTGGAGGCCGGCGGCCTCCTGGTCAGCAAGGAGATCGCGATCAGCATCGACGTGGAGACCGTCCGCGCCGACTGACGGCCTGCTCGCGGCCTGCTCGCCGCCGATCGTCAGGCCGGAGCTGGTCCGACCACGCGTCGGACCAGCTCGGCCCATCCCGCGTGCATCTGCTCCTGCGTCATGCCGGAGTGCAGCTGCTGGCGCAGGACGGGGACGGCGAGCGGCGCGAGCAGTGCCGTCGCCAGGTAGGTGAGGTCGCCCTCGACGCCGAGCTCGGCGAGCAGCACGCGGACGTGGAGGTTGAGGAAGCCGCGGACCGCCTCGTTGTCGCCCCACGTGCGGCCGGCGGCCTCGATGAGCGCGGCCTGCTCGAGGTGGAGCAGCATCCGCGACTCGCCGAACGAGAGCAGCCGGTCGAGCGGCGGCGCGCCCGGCCCGAGCGGCGGTGGGCCGCTGATCACCGCGGCCTGCCAGACGGTCTCCCGGTGGTCGAGCAGTGACGCCATCAGGCCCTCGCGGCTCCCGAACCGGCGGAACACCGTGCCCTTGCCCACGCCCGCGCGCGCCGCGACGGCGTCCATCGTGACGCCCTCGACGCTGCAGCCCTCGATCAGCTCGTTGGCGGCATGGAGCAGTGCCTCGCGGTTGCGCGCCGCGTCGGCGCGCTCGACCGGCGTGGTCGAGGTGAGCAGGGGCAGGGGTTTCGACATGCTGTCGCCAACCCTAGAGGGTGACCTACGCCACGGGGCGATTCGCCGTCAGCGGAATAGAAGCGGACTACGGTCCGTTTGGCTCGTCATGACTGACACCACGAACACCCGCGTCGCCGTTCTCGTCGGAAGCCTCCGGGCCGACTCGCTCAACCGCAAGCTCGCCGAGATCCTGCGCGACGAGGCGCCCGCCGGCGTGACCCTCGACATCGTGGAGGGCCTCGACCAGATCCCGTTCTACAACGAGGACATCGACGGCGCCAACGCCCCCGCCACCGCCGTCGCGCTGCGCGAGCGCGTCCAGGGCGCCGACCGCGTCCTCGCGGTCACCCCCGAGTACAACGGCACCATGCCCGCCGTCCTCAACAACGCCATCGACTGGCTGTCGCGCCCGTACGGCGCCGGCGCCGTCGTGGGCAAGCCGTTCGGCGTCATCGGCGCCACCCCGACGCCGTACGGCGGCAAGTGGGCCCACGGCGACACCGCCCGCTCGGCCGGCATCGCCGGTGCGGTCGTGGTCGAGGACGTCACCGTCTCGCAGTCCGCGCTCGAGGTCGACGTGACCACCGACGCCGACGTCCGGGCCAAGCTGCTCGACGCGCTCGCCCGCCTCGTCGACTTCACCCCCGAGGTCTCTGCCGCCTGAGCCTCGGCGTCCGGCACGCCGGGCCGAGAGGCTACGGTCGGGTCGTGGCCGAACTGCACGACCTGACCGCCCTCGAGCAGGGAGCCCTGATCCGCTCCGGCGAGATCAGCCCCGTCGAGCTCACCGAGCACTACCTCGAACGCGCCGCGCGTCTCCCGCAGGAGTACGTCGACGGCGCGTTCGCGTTCCGCGACCCCGACGCCGCGCGCCATCGCGCCCGGGAGATCGCGGCCGTCGGGCCGGTGGGCGACGGGGCGTCGCCGCTCGCCGGCGTCCCGACCGCCATCAAGGACCTCAACCTCACCCGCGGTGTGCCGACGGCGTTCGGCTCGGCGGTGTTCGAGGGCTATCTGCCGGAGATGTCCGACGGCGTGACGCTGGCGATCGAGGACGCCGGCATGGTCAGCCTCGGCAAGACCAGCACGCCCGAGTTCGGCTCGCCCTGCTACACCGAGCCCGAGGGCCGGCCGCCCGCCGTGACGCCGTGGGACACCACGCGGATGGCGGGCGGGTCCTCCGGCGGCGCGGCGTCCGCGGTCGCGGCGGGCCTGGTCCCCGTCGCGCAGGGCTCCGACGGCGGCGGCTCGATCCGGATCCCGGCCGCCTGCTGCGGCCTGGTCGGGCTCAAGCCGACCCGCGGCCGGATCAGCGGCTTCCCGATGTACGGCGACCCGGTCGGCCTCGCGGTCGCCGGGCCCATCGCCCGGACCGTCGCCGACGCCGCCGCCTTCCTCGACGTCCTCGCCGGCCGCCGCGCCGGCGACCCGTTCTGGGCGCCCGCGCCCGCCGACAGCTTCCTGGCGGCGGCGGGCCGCGAGCCCGGCCGGCTGCGGATCGCGTGCTTCGACGAGCCGGTCATCGCCGACGCCGAGCTCGACCCCGAGGTCCGCCGCGCCTACGACGACACCGCGGCCCTGCTGTCGTCGCTCGGCCACACGGTCGAGGGCGTCCCGGTCCCGCTGCCGCGCGAGGCGGTCGCCGTCTTCGAGACCTGCTGGGCGGTGCTGACCGGCCTGTCGACCGCACCGCTGAGCGCCGAGCAGCGGGCGATGATCCGTCCGCTCACCCGCTGGCTGGGCGAGCGGGGAGAGGCGGTGTCGGGGCCCGAGTTCGGGCTGGCGGTCGGCGCCCTGCGCCGGTACGCCGCCGAGGCGCTGGTCGCGCTGGCGCCCTACGACATCGTGCTGACGCCGACCGTCGCGACCCCGCCGCCGCTGGTCGGCGCGCTGCGTGACGACGCCGACCCGGCCGCCGACTTCGAGGCGCAGAAGCGCTACACGCCGTGGACGTCGGCCTGGAATGTCACCGGCATGCCGGCCGTCTCGCTGCCCCTGCACCAGACGGCCGCGGGGCTGCCGATCGGCGTCATGCTCGCCGCGCGCCCGGCCGAGGAGGAGCTGCTCATCTCGCTGGCCGCCCAGGTCGAGGCGGCGCGGCCGTGGAAGGACCGCCGTCCGCCGCTCTGGTAGCCGCTGGGTAGTCGTTGGGGCAGCCGCTCAGGCGAACCAGCTCGGCGCCGCCTCGACGAAGGCGTCGGGCAGCAGCGAGCCCGCGCCCTCGGGGATCACCGCGAGGAGCGGGACGCCGGTGTGGCGCGGGAGGTCGTCGCGGTTGCAGCTCGCGGCGACGCCGGGGGAGCAGGGCCAGGCGCCGATGACCACGCCGGCCGGCTCGATGCCGCGCGCCCGCAGGGCCGCGACGGTCAGCTCGGTGTGGTTGAGCGTGCCGAGGCCGGCGCGGGCCACGATGACGACCTCGGCGCCGATCAGCTCGGCGAGGTCGAGGAGGGTGCCGCCGTCGAGGTCGAGCCGGACGAGCAGTCCGCCGGCGCCCTCGACGATCACGGCGTCGTGCGACCCGGCGTCCGCCAGCGCGCGCACCCGCGCGGCGTGGTCGGCGACCGTGGGCAGCGTCGCGCCGGCCCGGCGCGCGGCCGTGTCGGGGGCGAGCGGCTCGTCGAGGGCGGCGAGCTCGAGCGTGTCGACGCCGGTGAGGGCGGCGACGGTGTCGATGTCGTGCGGGTCGGGGTCGGCGCCGCCGATCCCGGTCTGGACCGGCTTCACCACGAGCACCCGCTCGCCCTGCCCGGCGGCGCGGGCGGCGAGGGCCGCGGTGGCGATGGTCTTGCCGACGCCGGTGTCGGTGCCGGTCACCACGACCAGACGCGTCACTGGTGCTCCTTCACGAGGGCGACGAGGGTGGCCACGGCGCGCTGCCAGTCGGCCTCGGGGACGCCGGCGCTCGCCGTGATGCGGAGTCGTGAGATGCCGTCGGGCACCGACGGCGGACGGAAGCAGCCGACCCGCAGCCCCGCCTCCAGGGCCGCGGCCTGAGCGGCGACGGCCGCCCGCGGCGACGACATCGGCACCGACAGCACCGCGCCGGCGGGCGCGACCACGCCCAGCGCGTCGGCCAGGCCGTCGACGCGCTCCCGCACCAGCGCGCCCAGCTCGGGCCGGGACCGCATGATCCGCAGCGCGGCGAGCGCACCCGCCGTCGGCGCCGGCGCGAGGCCCGTGTCGAAGATGAACGGCCGCGCGCGGTTGACCAGGTGCTCGCGCAGCGCCACCGAGCCCAGGACGGCGCCGCCCTGCGCGCCGAGCGACTTCGACAGTGTCGCGGTCACCACGACGTGCGGGAGCCCGGCGAGGCCGAGCGTCGCCACGAGCCCGGGGCCGTGGACGCCGACGCCGTGGGCCTCGTCGACGACGAGGAGGGCGTCGTACCGCTCGCAGAGGGCGGCCAGCTCGACCAGCGGCGCGGCGTCGCCGAGCACGGAGTAGACCGACTCGGCCAGCACCATGGCGCGCTCGCCGGCCTCGGCGGCCGCGACCAGGCCCGCGTGGACGGCCTCGACGTCGCTGTGCGGGACGACGGTCAGCTGCGCCCGCGAGAGGCGGACCGCGTCGACCAGTGAGGCGTGGATGTGGGCGTCGGAGAGGACGCGGGTGGTGCGGTCGGCGAGCGCGGTGACCACGGAGAGGTTGGCGTGGTAGCCGGTCGAGAAGACCAGCGCCGCCGGCTGCCGGAGGTAGGCGGCGAGCTCGTCCTCGAGCTCGGCGTGGACGGCGAGCGTCCCCGTCACCAGGCGCGATGCCGCCGCGCCGGCGCCCCACGCCAACGCCGCCGCCCCGGCCGCCTCGCGGACGGCCGGGTCGACGGCGAGCCCGAGATAGTCGTTGCCGGCGAGGTCGATCGTCGGGTCGCCCACCGCGCGCGGGCGCAGCCGGCGGGTCAGGCCGGCGTCCTCGCGGGCGGTCGCCTGGTCGGCGAGCCAGCGCTCCCAGGCGGTCATCCGGCGCTCACCGCCGCGCCGATGCCGGCCACGAGACGGTCGATCGCGGCCGCGTCGGCCACGTAGGGCGGCATCGCGTAGACCAGGTCGCGGAACGGCCGCAGCCACACGCCCGCCGCCAGCGCCGCCTCGGTGGCCGGGACGACGTCGACCTCGTGGTCGAGCTGGACGACGCCGACCGCGCCGATGGTGCGGACGTCGACGACGCCCGGCGCCTCGCGCAGTGGAGCCAGACCCGCCGTCAGCCGAGCGCCGATCGTGTCGACGCGCGCCTTCCAGTCCCCGTCGAGGAGCAGGTCGATCGACGCGCTGGCCACCGCGCACGCGAGCGGGTTGCCCATGAACGTCGGCCCGTGCATGAGGACGCCGGACTCGCTCGCCGAGATGCCGCGCCCCACCTCGTCGGTGGTGACGACTGCGGCCAGCGTGAGGTAGCCGCCGGTCAGTGCCTTACCGACGCACACGATGTCGGGCGTCACGAGCTCGCTGACGAACAGGTGGCCGGTGCGGCCGAAGCCGGTCGCGATCTCGTCGAACACCAGCAGCAGTCCGTGCTCGTCGGCGATCTCGCGGAACACCCGCAGACAGGCCTCGGGGTAGGGATGCATGCCGCCGGCGCCCTGCAGCAGCGGCTCGACGATGATGCCCGCGAGCGTGGCCGCGTGGCGCGCGGCGAGCGCGCGCAGCTCGCCCGCCCAGGCGTCGATCTCGGCCGCGCTCGCGTCGTACGACGGGGGCTGCGGGCCGAAGACCTGGTCGGGCAGCAGGCCCTGCCACATCGTGTGCATCCCGCCGACCGGGTCGGTGACGCTCATGCAGTCGAAGGTGTCGCCGTGGTAGCCGCCGAGGACGGTGAGCATCCGGCTGCGCTCGGCGCGGCCGCGGCCGCGCTGGTACTGCAGGACCATCTTCATCGCGACCTCGACCGCCACCGAGCCGGAGTCGGCGAGGAAGACCCGCTCGAGCGGCGCGGGGGTGATCGCGACCAGCCGCCGTCCGAGCTCGACGGCCGGCTCGTGGGTGAGCCCGCCGAACATGACGTGGCTGAACCGGCCGGCCTGCTCGGCGAGCGCCGCGTCGAGGACCGGGTGGCGGTAGCCGTGGATCGCCGACCACCACGACGACATCCCGTCGACGACCCACCGGCCGTCGACCTCGAGCTCGCAGCCCTGTGCGCCGGTCACGACGCGGACCGGCGTGGGCGAGGTCATCGAGGTGTAGGGGTGCCACAGGTGCTCGCGGTCGAACGCGAGCAGCTCGTCGGTCAGCGTGAGGGTCATGGCCGGATCAGGCGTTCGCGGCGACCTCGGTGCCGGCGCCGCGGCGCCGGATCGCCGGGTCGTGCTCGGCGGCCTCGTCGGCGAACTCGTCCTCGGCGCCGAGGATCACGAAGCCGTTGTCGCGGATCATCTCGATGTCGGCCTTCGCCTCCTGGCCCTCGGAGGTGAGGTAGTCGCCGAGGAAGATCGAGTTGGCGACCTGCAGCGCCAGCGCCTGCAGCGAGCGCAGGTGCATCTCGCGGCCGCCGGCGATGCGCAGCTCCTTGTCGGGGCAGACGAAGCGCGCCATCGCGAGGATCTTCACGCAGCGGGTGGGGGAGAGCTCCCACGTGTTCTCGAACGGCGTGCCGTCGAAGGGCATCAGGAAGTTGACCGGGATCGAGTCGGAGTCGAGCGCCTTGAGCGCGAAGAGCGCCTCGACCAGCTGCTCGTCGGTCTCGCCGAGGCCCGCGATCAGGCCCGAGCAGGGCGAGAGGCCCGCGGACTTGGCCTTGCCGATGGTCTCGACCCGGTCGTCGTAGGTGTGGGTCTGGACGATCGTGTCGTGGTGCGACTCGGCGGTGTTGATGTTGTGGTTGTAGGCGTCGACGCCGGCTTCCTTGAGCCGCTCGGCCTGGCCGTCCTTGAGCAGCCCGAGGCAGGCGCAGACCTCGACGTCGGGGTACTCGTCCTTGAGCGCCTCGGTCATCTCGGCGACCTTCTCGATGTCGCGGTTGGACGGACCGCGGCCCGACGAGACCATGCACACCCGCGTCGCGCCGCCGCGCAGGCCGGCGCCGGCCTGCTTGAGCGTCTCGTCCTTCGAGAGCCAGGAGTACTTGAGGATCGGCGCGTCCGAGCCGAGCGCCTGCGAGCAGTAGTTGCAGTTCTCGGGGCACAGGCCCGACTTGAGGTTGACCAGGTAGTTGACCTTGACCGTGTTGCCGAAGTGCGCGCGGCGCAGCCGGCCGGCCGCGGCGACGACGCCCATCAGCTCGGCGTCGGAGGCCTGCAGGACGGCGAGCGCCTCGGCCTCGGTCGCCGTACCTCCGTCGAGGATGCGGGTGGCCAGCTGGTCGAACTGCACGCTCATGGGAGCTCCCTGGGGCAAGTGAGTGGTCTTCCTGAACAGTGTTCAGGTGCACGAGGATAGCGTGCGATCCCGGCTCTGGGAACCGGCGTCTCCTCGTCAGTCGTCGCCGAGGCCGCGTGCGTGCAGCGCGTCGCCGGTGGCGCGGGCGTGCGCGACCACGCGGATGACGAGCGGCACCAGGTAGGCGCGCGGGTTGCGCTCGAGACCGCGGGCGCGGGCGGCGTCGCGGGTCTCGGCGGCGAGCTCGAGGGTGAGCGGGATGCCGCGGATGGTGAGCGAGAAGGCGAGGGCGACCAGGTCGGGCCGGACGCCGAACCGACGCAGCGGCCCGAGCCAGCGGGTGATGGCGTCGATCATCCGCTCGACGGAGGTGGTGGTCGTGAAGACGGTGGCCAGCAGCACCAGCGCCAGGAGCGCGCCGACGACGACGAAGGCGTGGGCGGCGCCCTGCTGCCAGCTCTGGTACGCCGCGAGCAGGGCGAGGCCGAACGCCACCGCGCGCAGCGATCTCAGCGCCGCGCGGAGGCGCACCCGCGCGACCAGCGACAGCAGGACGCCGAGGACGAGCAGCGCGCCGGTCGTGGTGACGCCGCGGAAGGCGACCGCGACCACGCTCAGCACGACCAGGCCGAGCAGCTTGGCTCCGACCGGGAGCCGGTGCAGCACGGTGGTGCCGGGCTGGTAGTCGCCGAGCGGGCTGACGGCCACGGTCATCCGCTTGCGGTCGCGCGGTAGTGGGCGACGACCTCGGCCGGCGCGCCGTCGGCGACCACCGCGCCGTCGTCGACGAGCAGGGCGCGGTCGCAGCGCAGGGCCAGGTCGAGGTCGTGGGTGGCGAGGACGAGCTGCTGGCGCAGGCCGAGCAGCAGGTCGCCGATCATCCGGGCGTTGCGCAGGTCGAGCAGGGTGGTCGGCTCGTCGGCGACGAGCACGTCCGGGTCGGTGGCGAGGACGCCGGCCAGTGCGAGCAGCTGGCGCTGGCCGCCGGAGAGGGTATGGACGCTGCGGTCGGCCAGCTCCGCCAACCCGTACGACGCGAGCACCTCCCGCGCCGCCTCGGCACGCCGTTCGCGGTCGCGCTCGAGGTGGCGCAGCGAGAGCCCGACGTCCTCGATGACGGTCGGCATGACCAGCTGCGACGTCGGGTCGGTGAACACGAAGCCGACGCGGCGTCGTACCTGGCGACCCTTCTTGGCGACGTCGAGCCCGTCGACGACGACCCGCCCGGACGTCGGCTCGACGAGGCCGTTGACGAGCCGGGCGAGGGTCGACTTGCCGGAGCCGTTGGGCCCGATCAGTGCGACCCGCTGCTCGGTGAGGTCGAGCGTCGTCTCCTCGAGGATGGTCACCTCGGGGACGGGGCCGCCCGGCGTCGCCGCCCGGACGACGACCCGGTCGAGCTCGATCCGGCTCACGCGGCCGCGAGCTCGTCCTGCCGGGTGCGCGAGGCCCGCCGCGCGGCGAGGTCGGGGAACGCGCGGTGGACGGCGGAGGCGACGAGCGCCATCAGCACGTTCTTGGCGATGTCACCCGGGAAGTAGGCGGCGTCGAAGGAGAACGCCTCCTTGATGCCGAGGTCGGCGCGCCAGGCCAGGTTGAGCGGGCCGAGGGTGTGGATGAGCAGGAAGCTGCTGAGCAGGCCGCAGGTGAACACGAATGCGAACTGCGTGGCGTTCGTGCGGCCGCGGTAGACGAGGAAGCCGCACAGCGCCGCCGCCAGCGGGAAGGCGACCAGGTAGCCGGCGGTCACGCCGGTGTAGACGGCCGCGCCGGACGCGCCGCCGGAGTAGATCGGCAGGACCAGGCCGAGCACCAGGTAGAGCACGACGGCGAGGAAGCCGCGCACCGGGCCGAGCGCGGCGCCGGCGAGCAGGACGCCGAAGGTCTGCAGCGAGTAGGGCACGCCGATGCCGGTCTTGATCTCGGGGAGGATGGCGCACACCGCGATGAGGGCGGCGAAGCCCGCGATCAGGGCGGCGTCGGTGGCAGGGGAGCGGCGCGTCATGGGGATCACTCTCGGTTCGCACGATTACTGAACGGCGTTCAGGTTAAGGTGGGGTCTCGACAACGGTCAACGTGAGGAGGACGACGTGCGCTATCGGCGGTCCGACGTGGTCGAGCGGGCGATCGGCGTCCTCGACGCCCACGGGCTGGAGGCGCTCTCGATGCGCCGGCTCGCGGCCGACCTCGGCGTCCAGCCCGGCGCGCTCTACCACCACTTCACCAACAAGGACGCGCTGCTCGCCGCGATCGCCGACGAGATCCTGCGCCGCGGACGCCGTGGCACCGAGATCGTCACCTGGGAGGCCGAGCTGCGCCTGCTCTGCGTCGGCCTGCGTGACGCGATGCGCCAGCACCGCGACGGCGCCGTCCTCATCGCCCAGGTGCACCGCTTCGACGCCGACGCCCTCGAGCTGCCGCTGCGCGCCGCGCTCGAGCGGGCCGGCGCCGACGAGCAGCTGGCGCGCGTGGGCGCGCGCGGCCTGGTCCGCTTCGTGCTCTCCCACCAGGACGAGGACGCCGACGACTTCGGCCTCGGCCTCACCCTGCTCCTCGACGGGTTGCGCGCGCGCCTGTCCTGAGGGATCCGGTGACCGTTCCACGAACCGGTCTCGATGTGTCTTCTCTCGTTATCGTGGTGGTGACATCGAGGAGGCAGTGTGGACGACATGGCACCGAAGACCCAGAAGCCGGTGACCGTCGTGCTGTTCGGCGCGACCGGCGACCTGGCCCGGCGCAAGCTCCTGCCCGGGATGCTGCACCTGTTCGAGACCGGCTTGATCCCGCACCTGCAGATCATCGGCACCTCGCTCGACGATCACACCACCGAGTCGTTCGTGGAGTTCGTCCACGAGGCCGTCAAGGAGTTCTCCGGTGACGACAACGACATGGACGCCTGGCCGGAGTTCGCGAAGCTGCTGACCTGGGCGCCCGGTGCCGAGGGCCCGGCCGGGCTGCGGGCCGCGGTCGAGAAGGCCGAGGCCGAGTGGGACGGCGACCGCGTGCGTCTGCACTACCTCAGCGTCCCGCCCAAGGCGGCGCTGTCGGTGGTCAAGACGCTCGACGACGCCGGCCTCGCCGCCGGCGCGCGGATCATCATGGAGAAGCCGTTCGGCGTCGACCTGGCCTCCGCCAAGAAGCTCAACGCCGAGCTGCACAAGACCTTCGACGAGTCGCAGATCTACCGGATCGACCACTTCCTCGGGAAGGAGGCCGCGCAGAACATCCTCGCGTTCCGGTTCGCCAACGGCCTCTTCGAGCCGATCTGGCACCGCAACCACATCGACCACGTCCAGATCGACGTCCCCGAGGAGCTCGGGCTCGAGCAGCGCGCCAACTTCTACGAGTCGACCGGCGCCTACAAGGACATGGTGGTGACCCACCTGTTCCAGGTCCTCGCGTTCACCGCGATGGAGCCGCCCACCTCGCTGCACGCCGACGCGATCAACGACGAGAAGAACAAGGTCTTCCGGTCGATGCTGCCGATCGACCCGGCCAATGTCGTCCGCGGCCAGTACCAGGGCTACCGCGACATCCCGGGCGTCGCGCCCGAGTCGGAGACCGAGACCTTCATCGCGCTCAAGTGCTTCATCGACAACTGGCGATGGGCGGGCGTGCCGTTCTACCTGCGCACCGGCAAGCGGCTCGCCGAGGGCGCGCGGATCATCTCGATCGCCTTCAAGGAGCCGCCGCGGTCGATGTTCCCGACCAACTCCGGTGTCGGCGACCACGGCCCCGACCACCTCACCTTCGACCTGGCCGACAAGGCGAAGATGTCGCTGTCCTTCTACGGCAAGCGGCCCGGCCCGGGCATGAAGCTCGACAAGCTGTCGATGCAGTTCGCGATGACCGACACCACGTGGGCGGGATCGGTCCTGGAGGCCTACGAGCGGCTCATCTACGACGCTGCCCGCGGTGACCAGACGCTGTTCACCTCCGCCGAGGGCATCGAGCGGCTGTGGGAGGTCTCCGAGCCGCTGCTCGAGGCGCCGCCGATCGTGCGGCCCTACCGGCAGGGCAGCTGGGGGCCCAACCAGATCCACCAGCTGATCGCGCCGTACGCCTGGCGGCTGCCGTTCGAGCGCCAGTGGCGCGAGCCCGACGCGTTGGGCAGCTGAGCGCGTGGTGCGCTCGTGAGCCGACCCAGGGCCGCCGCACGCTGGGTCGTCGCCCTGGTGGTGTGCCTGCCGCTGTTCGCCCTCCTCGGATCGGGACAGTTCGGCAGCAGCGTCGGGACGGTGAGCGCCTTCGCCGGCGTCCGGCCGCTCCACGGACCCCAGCCGACCCACGACGTCCTCGCGCTCGGCGACTCGGTGCCCTCCGGCAGGTCATGTGACTGCGACCCGTTCCCGGTGACCTACGGCGCCGAGCTGAGCCAGCGCACCGGCGCCCGGGTGACCGTCGACAACCGCGCGGTCAGCGGGCTCGACACCGAGGGCCTGATGCAGCAGCTGCAGGGCCCCGGCATGCAGGACGCCGTACGACGCGCCGACATCGTGCTGCTCACGATCGGCGCCAACGACTTCGGCGACCACCACGACGACGTCGTCACCGGCGCCTGCACGCAGGGCAACAGCGACTGCGTCAGCGACGAGCTGAGCTCGCTGCGCTCTCATCTGGCCTCGGTGATCGACACCATCAGGGCGCTGCGCGGCGGGCAGCAGACCGAGATCCTGGTCACCGGCTACTGGAACGTCTTCGAGGACGGCGCCGTCGCGCGCGAGGAGTTCGGCGAGGCCGGGCTGCAGCAGTCGCTCGACCTGACCGTGCGCGCGAATGCGGTGATCAGCGCGGTCTCGGCCGACACCGGCGCCCGCTACGTCGACCTGTTCGCGCCTTTCGAGGAGTCCGGGCGCGACGTCACCTCGCTCGTCGCCGCCGACGGCGACCACCCCGACGCGGCCGGTCACCAGCTGATCGCGAACGCGCTACTCGACGCCTGGACGCCGAGGCCGGGCTAGGCGGGCTAGGCGTGCTAGGTGTGGAAGCCCTTCACGTTCTGCCCCAGCCAGGTCAGCGCCTGCGGGATCAGTGCGATCCAGACCGAGTCGCGGTGCCCGGCGTTCTGCAGGATCACCGCATGGACGGCGGTCGGCGCCCGGGTCGCGCGCAGGAACTCCGCGCTCGAGCGATAGCTGAAGTGGTCGGCGTGTGACGTCTCCAGCCACAGGGCCACCGGCGGCGGCTGGGCGGCGACCGTCTTGATCAGGTCGTAGCGCCGGCCCAGTGCACTGGTGGTCGTGAACGGGTCGTAGAAGGGCCCGAACTCCGGCCGGAAGTAGCCGCCGAGGATGATCGCGGCGCCGTACTGGGCCGGGTGCAGGATGGTGGCCATCGCCGCGTCGAATCCGCCGGCCGAGTAGCCGATGGTCGCCCACGCCTTGCGGTTGGCGATCACCCGGAAGTGCTGGCCCAGCCAGGTCGGTACGTCGTGGGTCAGCCAGGTCTCGACCTGCGGGTCGCCCGGCGTCCCGTTGACGCCCTCGGTGTCGACGCCGCGGGGGATCTCGACGGCCGGCATCACCAGGATCGGCGCGGTCATCTTGTGCGCGCTCACCTCGTGGTCGACCAGGCTCGGGAAATGGAAGATGTCGATCCAGTTCTGCGGCTCGCTCGGATAG
This sequence comes from Nocardioides ginsengisoli, assembly GCF_039537225.1. NCBI lineage: Bacteria > Bacillati > Actinomycetota > Actinomycetes > Propionibacteriales > Nocardioidaceae > Nocardioides > Nocardioides ginsengisoli. The sequence goes on along the minus strand of NZ_BAABAC010000037.1, from coordinate 116,357 downwards.
CCGTGGAAGGCCTCGAGCACCGGGTAGCGCTGGGTCGGGGGAGACGAGGAGTAGCCCGCGGGCAGCTGGACGAGCACCTGCCCGGTGAGCCCGCTCTCGGCCCCGGTCACGGCGTACTCGGTGAGGCCGCCGGGTCCGATCGGCCGACCCAGCGGCACCGGGTGCGCCGACACCGCGGCCGCCCCGCCGCCGACGACCGGCGTGTTCAGCGCCTTGGCCTCCTGGCCGCCGCGGTGCAGCGACGTCTGGGCGATATTGCCGGTAAGGGCGCCGCGGAGGTCGGCCCAGCCGGCGAAGAAGAGGTACGCCGCATTGAGCTGCGTCGCCGCCGTCAGCAGGACCAGCAGGTTGACCGCGACGAGGGAACCGACCCGGCCGGCGATGTGCAGCGGCGTCCGGGCGGTCAGTCGCGGCCAGAGCACGACGACCGCGACGAAGGCCGCGACGGTGAGCACGATGATCCCGTTGAGGAAGATCGGACCGGTGAGCGACATGGTGTCCCCCTGGGCGCGGGCGTGCCCGAGGGCACAGGACGTGAGCGAATGCTGCTCACATCAAAGCGCGGCTGCCTTAAGTCAACCTGAAGACGTCTGGACCGGCTCCTCGACCTCGCCGAACCGCGACAGCAGCAGCGTCGCTCCGACAGCCAGGACGAAGCCGAGCACCGCCACCGCGCCCCACCCCGTCCGGGCGTGGTCGCCGAGCAGGCTGAGTCCGACCGCGGCGGGCAGCACGGTCTCGGTCACCACGAGCGGCGCGGTCGCCTCGACCACGCTGCCCCGCTGCAGGGCCGTCGCATAGGCCACGAGCCCGAGCGGTGCGGCCACGAGCAGCGCGTACGTCGCCGGCGACTGGACCAGCGCCACCAGGTCGGCCCGCAGGTCCCCGCCCAGGGGCGGCGACAGCACCCGGGCCGCCACCGCGACCACGCCGAACCCGAGTCCGCCGACCGCGCCGAGCTGCCACGCCCGGCTCAGCGGGACCGCGACGGCCACCAGTGCCACCGCCGTGGCGAGCAGCACCCACTGGCCGCGCGTGCTCATCGCCCGCGCGGACTCCGGTGCCGCCGACAGTCCGACCAGCGTCAGCCCGACCACGACGACGACCAGCGCCGCCACCTCGGCCCCGCGCATCCGCAGCCCCAGCAGGACGACGCCGACGACCGCCGTCACCGCCAGGAAGCCCGCGGCGACCGACTGCACGACGTACAGCGGCAGGGTGCGCAGCGCGACCAGCGACAGCACGAAGCCCAGGGTGTCGAGGCCCAGCCCGACCGGATAGCGCCATCCGCGCGCCAGTTCGAGCAGCAGCCGGGGATCGAGCCGGAGCACCGGCGGCGCGGCCCGGGCCGCGGCGGCCTGCAGGACCGAGCCGATGCCGTAGCAGAGCGCGGTGCCGACGGCGCACGCGAGACCTACGGGCATGCGACGACGATAGGGCGTGGCCGGTGGGCCGGCCGGTCCTAGGCGATGACGCCCGCCTCCCGCGCCAGCCGTACGGCGTGCACCCGGTTGGTCGCGTGCAGCTTGCGCATCGCGTTCTTCAGGTAGGACTTCACGGTGCTCTCGACCAGCCCGAGCGACGCGGCGACCTCGCGGTTGCTCTGGCCGAGCGCCACCTGGGCGAGGACGTCGATCTCGCGCGCGGCGAGCCCGGTCGGCACCTTCGGCGCGGTGATCGTCGTGGCCCGGGGAGCGCGACCGAGGTCGACGCGGTGGCGGACCTCCTCGAGGCGGGCACGGAGCGCGTCGTCGTCGATCAGGGCGGCGAGGCTGGCGAGCTCGTCGGAGATGTCGGTGAGGTCGGCCCGGCTGAGCGCGACCTCGGGCGCGGGGCGTTCGATCCGGTCGGCGGTAAGGCTGTTGAGCCGGCGGCGGACCTCGTCCTCGACGGCGAGCTCGCGCTCGATGCGGCGCACCAGCGGCAGGAAGGCGTCGTACCAGACGTCGCCGAGGCTGACCTGGGTGCGGTGGCCGAGGTAGACGACCATCCGCGGCGTGCGGTCGACCATGATCGGCAGCGCGGTGACGGTCTCGAGCTGCTCGGCGCGGACCGGGCCGTCGTACTGGTGGGTGATGCCGCGGGCGTCGTAGTAGCTGGTCACCGACGCGGGGCGGCCCATGAGCAGCGCCTTGCCGCCGAGGCCGAATCCGGAGCGGACCCGCAGGCCGTGCAGGGCGCGGGTGTTGGCGCTGTGGAGGGCGAGGATGTCGATGGCGGTGCCGCCGTCGACCACCGGCCCACCGAAGGCCATGTCGCCGCGCCCGACCGCGCGGAACTCGGGGAGCGAGCGCGCCAGGTCGAACGACATGGTCCCACGGTAGGTGAGGGCGGTCACACGGACAACGTCGCTACCTCCTTTGGGAGGTAGGTGTAGTCGTCGAGCGGGAAGCGGGTGGCCTCGCGCGACGCGCTGAGCGTCGACGTCGGACGCAGCAGGACCGCCTCGCCGTGCTGGTTGAAGTAGTAGCTGCGGGCCGTGGCGCAGCTGCCGGCGTTGAAGACCGAGTTGCCGAGCAGGCCGGTCATCCGTACGAGGAACTCCTCGTTGGCGTCCTCGGTCACCTCGACCACGGCGGCGTCCCGCTTCCGCATCGTGCGCAGCACCCGCCCCAGGTGGGCCATCTGGGTCTCGATGGTCGTGAAGTAGGACAGGCCGGAGTAGGAGTAGGGCGAGTTGAGCGAGAAGAAGTTGGGGAACTTCGGCACCGAGATCCCCTCGTAGGCGCAGAACCGGTTGTCGCGCCACCACCGGCCGAGGTCGCGGCCCTCGCGACCGACGATCCGGATCGCCGGGAAGTTCACGTCCCACAGGTTGAAGCCGGTGGCGAGCACGAGGACGTCGAGGTCGACCCGGTTGCCGTCAGCGGTGACGATGCCGCCGGGGTCGACGTGGTCGATCGACGTGGTCTCGAGGTCGACATGGGGCCGGGTGAAGGTCGGGTAGTAGGTGTTGCTGAACGTCGGCCGCTTGCAGCCGAAGTCGTAGTCGGGGGTGAGCTGGGCGCGCAGCTCCGAGTCCTTGACCTGGCGCTTGAGGTGGGCCTCGCAGACCCGCTTGCCGAGCGCGTTGGCCCACGGCAGGTCGCGGAAGTGCAGCACGCCGGCGACCATCAGCACCTCGAGGATCGACGTGCCGACCAGGCGGGTCGCCTTCTGCGTCAGCGGGACCTTGGCGAACGCGCCGCGCACGACGCCCGGCACCGGGCCGTCCAGCTTGGGGGAGACGTAGATCGGGGTGCGCTGGTAGACGGTCAGGTGGTCGGCGACCTCGGCCAGCTCGGGGATCAGCTGGACGGCGGTCGCGCCGGTGCCGATGACGCCGATCCGCTTGCCCGTCAGCTCGACGTCGTCGTCCCAGCGGGTCGTGTGCATGACGACGCCCGCGAAGTCCTCGACGCCCGGGATGTCGGGCAGCTTGGGCTGCGACAAGAAGCCGGTCGCGGTGAGCAGGAAGCGCCCGCGGACCACCTCGCCGCCCGCGATCGTGACGTCCCAGGCGGACTCCTCCTCGTTCCACTCCGCACCCTCGACGACCGTGTCGAACCGCATGTGGCGGCGCAGGTCGTACTTGTCGGCGACGTGCACGGCGTACCGCTTGAGCTCGGGGCCGGGCGCGAACAGGCGCGACCAGTGGGGGTTGGGCTCGAAGGTGTAGGAGTACGTCGAGCTCGGGATGTCGACGGCGAGGCCGGGGTAGCGGTTGACGTGCCACGTGCCGCCGAGGTCGTCCTCGCGCTCGAGGATCACCAGGTCGTCGTAGCCCTGGCGGCGCAGCTCGATCGCGGCGCCCATGCCGCCGAAGCCGGCGCCGACGATGACGGCGTCGTGACAGTGCGCGGTGCGGGGGGAGGTCATGAGCTGGTCCTCTCGGTGGCGGCGCCGAGGCGCTCGGTGTACGCCGTCCGGGCGGCGGCGTCGGGATGGAGCGCGCGGTCGTCGCGCACCAGCCGGCGCACGCGGTCGAGGACCGGCACGGGCACCAGGTGGGTGCCGGCCGCGAGCGCGCCGACGTACGACGGGACGGCGATCTCGGCCGCGCGGCTGCGGACCGAGGAGACGATCGCGTCGGCGATCCGCGCGGGCGTGACCTTCGGAATCGGCCGCATGTCGAGACCCGAGGCGAGCTCGGTGTCGACGGCGGACGGCAGCACCGCGGTAAGAGTGACGCCGTGGGGCGCCATCTCGAGACGGGTCGCGGCGGTGAGCCCGACGACGGCGTACTTGCTGGCGTTGTAGACCGCGAGCCCCGGGATCGGGAACTTGCCCGCGAGCGAGGCGACGTTGACGACGTGGCCGCGGCGGCGCTCGACCATGCCCGGCAGCACCCGGCGCAGACCGTGCAGGACGCCGTGGACGTTGACCTCCATCATCAGCCGGTCGAGCGCCGGATCCAGCTCCAGGAACGGGCCGTTGGGCATCACGCCGGCGTTGTTGACGAGGACGTCGACCGGTCCGTGCTCGGCCTCGGCGGCCGTGACGAAGGCGTCGTACGAGGAGGGGTCGGCGACGTCGAGCAGGTGCGCCGAGCCGCCGGTCTCGCGGGCGGTCGCGCGGGCGGTCGGCAGGTCGAGGTCGCCGAAGGAGACGCGGGCGCCGCGGGCGAGGAAGGCCACCACGGTGGCGCGACCGATGCCGCGGGCGCCGCCGGTGATCGCGACGTGCGCGCCGGTGAGGTCGATGGGCGTCGGGCGGGTCATCGGACGGCCTCCGGGCGGTCGAGTCGCCGGGCGACGAGGGTGGGTGCGGTGCGGGCGGCGGTCGTGCGGACCGCGTCGAGTCGGGCCGCGTCCATGAAGCTGGCGCCCATCGCGGCGAGGTCGTCGGCGGTCGGCTCGATCCGGTGGACGCGGGCGCCGGCGGCCTGCAGCGCGGCGATCTCGTCGTCGACGCGGCGGGTCATCGGCCGGCGCAGCAGCCGCTCGACGTGGGCGAGTCCGCGGGCGGGAGCGCCGCCGCTGCTGGACATCGGCGCCACGACGAGGACCTCGTCGATCCGGCCGTCGGAGACGTGGGGGAGCAGCAGGTCGGCGGAGGTGGGGGAGACGGCGCCGCCGTCGAGATAGCCGCGGCCGCCGATCCGGACGGGCGGGAACCAGCCGGGGATCGCCCAGGAGGCCGCGATCGCCCGTCCCAGTGGGGCCTTCGGCGCGTCCGCGCGTCCGAACGGGATGCGGACGCCGGTGCGCGCGTCGGCGGCGACCAGCCAGGTGTCCGGGTGCGTGACCCAGCCGGTGGCCGGGTCGGCGAGTCCGTCGCCGAGGTCGACCAGCCACTGCGGGTCGCCGGTGCCGCGCGGCAGCAGGCCGGCGAGTCCGGCGAGCGGGTCGACCCGGCCGGTCAGGGCGGCGCGGGTCAGGCCGAGGCCGGGCAGCCCCGGCCGGGGGAGCGGCGGCAGCGCGCCGGGTGCGCCCGGCGCTGCGGCGGCGAGCTCGAGGTCGTGG
>NZ_BAABAC010000037.1:0-110886 GCF_039537225.1 Nocardioides ginsengisoli | reverse complement strand
GGCGGGCGAGCAGCTCGGCGCCGGCCGACGTACCGACGAGCACGTCGGCGTTGCCGGGGCTCCAGCCCTGTCGGTCGAGCTCGGTGAGGACGGCGGCGGTCCAGGCGAAGCCCAGCGTGCCGCCGCATCCGATGACGAGTGCGCGCCCCATGCGGCCCTCCTGCTTCCGAAAGCGGAATGAGATGTCAGAAACGGAACGTATCGTCAGATCCGGGGATCTGCAATAGGCTTCGATGTCATGACAGCGGTGACCGACGGGCTCTCCCGGGTCGAGCGGCGCAAGGCCGAGACCCGGCGCGAGATCATCGACGCGGCGTTCACGTGCTTCGCGGAGCAGGGCTACCACGCGACCGGCATCGCCGACATCGCCGCGCGGCTGGGCATCGGCCACGGCACGTTCTACCGCTACTTCGCGAACAAGCGCGACATCGTCGAGCACGTCATCACCGACCTGATCGACCGGATCGTCGCGGCGCTCGGCGCCGAGAACGCCCCCGACGCGGTCAGCACGCTCGAGGCCTACCGGGCGCAGACCGAGCGGATCGGCAACGCGCTGGCGCAGATCTTCACCGAGGACCCACGGATGCCTCAGCTGCTGATCTCGGCGGCCGGCATCGACGACGCGATGCGCGAGCGGATGCTCGAGCTGTTCGAGATGACCACGCCACTGACGGCGGCGTACCTCGAGCACGGGGTGCGCGAGGGCTATCTGCGTGCCGACCTCGACATCGAGCCGACCGCGCAGTCGATCAACGGGATGATCCTGGGATCGCTGCTCGTCGGGATGCGGGATCCGTCACCGCAGCGGCAGGCGCGGCTCAGCGCGGCGATCCGCGCCGTGATGTACGACGGGATCAGTCGCCGATGATCGGGTGGTTGGCGGCGGGGCCGGTCGGCACCAGCGCGGGACCCTCGGGGCCGTAGGCGTCCTCAGGCTCGGGGAAGACGAAGAGCGCGCCCAGGTAGAGGATCGCGGCCAGGCCGAGGCTGATCGGGATGCTCAGGTCGATGCCGTTGGCGTGGTTGCCGAGCCAGCCGACGAACTGGCCGGGCAGGTTGACGAACATCAGGCCGACGCCGGCCGAGATCAGCCAGGCACCCATCGCACGCCAGTTCCAGCCGTGCGCGAACCAGTACCGGCCGCCGTGCTGGCGGCGGTTGAAGACCTGGAGCGACTCGGAGTCGTACCAGCCGCGGCGGGTGTACCAGCCGATCATCATGACGACCATCCACGGCGCCGTGCAGACCACGATGAGGACGGCGAAGGTGCTGATGCTGGTGACCACGTCGATCGCGAACCGGCCGACGAAGATGAACGCGATCGCCCAGAAGCCGATGAACGCGGTGGCCTGGACCCGGCTGAACCGGGGGAAGACGCTGGAGAAGTCGAGGCCGGTGCCGTAGAGCGACGTCGTACCGGTCGACAGGCCGCCGATCACCGCGATCGCGCAGACGGGAAGCATGAACCAGCCGGGCGAGATGGCGAGCAGGCCGCCCGCGTAGTTGCCGGCCGCGAACAGCTCGGGCTGCCGGGTGGCGACGATGGTCGCGGTGGTGAGGCCGAAGAGGAACGGGATCAGGGTCGCGAGCTGGGCGCCGAAGGCGGCGAGCATCAGGTGGCTGCGCGGGGTCTCACGCGGGATGTAGCGCGACCAGTCGCCGAGGAAGGCGCCGAAGGAGACCGGGTTGGACATCACGATGAGGACGGCGCCGACGAAGGCCGGCCAGAACAGCGCGCCGGTGGCGGTGCCGGCGTAGCCCGAGTCGAAGTCGCCCGCGAAGGCCGCGATGCCGAGCACGAAGAGCACCGTCGTGGCGACGACCGCGACCTTGTTGACGAGCAGCATGAAGCGGAAGCCGTAGATGCACACGACGAGCACCAGGACGGCGAACAGGCCGTAGCCGAACGCCAGGCTGATGTCATTCTCGGGGATCTCGATCGCGCGGTGCGCGGCGCCGATGAGCATGTCGCCCGACGACCACACCGAGATCGAGAAGAACGCGAGCGCGGTCAGCAGCGACAGGAAGGAGCCGACGACCCGGCCGTGCACGCCGAGGTGGGCCGACGACGACACGGCGTTGTTGGTGCCGTTGCGGGCGCCGAAGAGCGCCATCGGGGCGAGCAGCGCGGCGCCGACGAGCAGGCCGATCACGATCGACGCGGCGCCCTGCCAGAACGACAGGCCGAACACGATCGGGAAGGTGCCGAGCACGACGGTCGCGAAGGTGTTGGCGCCGCCGAAGATCAGCCGGAACAGGTCGAGCGGGGACGCCGAGCGCTCGTCGTCCGGGATCGGCGCGATGCCGTTGACCTCGATCGTGGTCGCGGACGGCGGCGCCGCGTGCTGGCTCGCCGTGGCCGCGGTCATCGGGATCTCGGTGGTCATCGGGCGCTCTCCTGGGGGATCGGGGAGAGGTGCTCGTGGACGGCGCGGAGGCCGTCGGCGCCGGCGGCGGCGAAGACGATCGTCTCGCGCTCGGAGTAGGTCTCCTCGGGGGCGTCGGTCTCGGGGCGGACCGTCGTCCGGACGGTGTGGGTGAAGATCGCCGTGTCGCCGAGGAGCTGGACCTTGCGGTCGGTGCTCGCGCACGCGACGACCCGCCAGCCGTCGGCGAGCCAGGACTTCCACAGCGCCTCGTAGGCCGCGCGGTCGTCGAGGCGGGCCGCCTCGGTGTGGAAGCAGAAGGTCGCGTCGGGCGCGAAGGCGGCGAAGTAGGCCTCGGTGTCGGTCGCCGCGAAGGCTGCGACCAGGTCGTCGGCCGCCGCCAGGACGGCGCGCTCGGTCAGCTCGGTCACGTCGATTCCCCCTGCTGGTGTGCCGAGGATCGGCGTGATCATCGGTCGATCGACGGTAAGCCCGGCGGCGGAGCATGACAAGCACAACCATCGCTGCCTGACCGCCGTCGAGTCGTGTTCTGCCGGTGCGGTGGGCAGATGTGGCGGAATCTGCGAGTCTGAGACCCTGAATCGTGCCGATCCGCCGGTGGCGGGTGGATAAAAGATGATCCTGCGAATTCGTGCAAGGAGGGGACCGTGGACGACGTCGACGCGCAGATCGTCGTGCTCCTCGCCGCCGACGGCCGGCTGACCCACCGCGAGATCGCTGCTCGGACGGGGCTCTCCCGCTCCGCCGCGGGCGCCCGGCTGAGCCGGCTGCTCGGCGACGAGACCGTCGTCGTCCGCGGCGCCGTCAACCCCGAGCTGATCGGCCAGCGTGAGCTCGGCTTCCTCGCCCTCGGCATCGACGGCCCCGTCCTCCCCGTCGCTCGCGCCGCCGCCGAGCGCACCGACGCCACCCTCGTCTCCGTCACCACCGGCGACCGGCCCGTCGTCGTCGAGGTCCGCGAGCCGGACGCCGCCGGCTTCGCCGACGCCGTCGCCGAGGTCCGCGCCATCCCCGGCGTCATCGCCGTCGACACGCTCGTCTACGCCGCCGTCCACCGCGACGTCCTCGGTCCCGTCGGTCCCGTCACCTGCGACGTCGACGAGCTCGACCTCGACCTGCTGCGCCTGCTGCAGACGGACGGGCGCGCCTCGTACGTCGCGCTCGCGGAGGCGGTCGGCCTCACCCCGGCCGCCGTACGACGCCGGGTGCAGCGACTGATCGCCTCCTCCGCCGTACGGGTCGGCGGGCTGGCCCGCCGGACCCGCGCGGCAGGGCAGCACGTCACCGGCGTCGCCGTACGCGTGGCGGGCGCGGTCGACCCCGTCGTCGCCGCCGTCCTCGACCTCCCCGAGGTCCTCTTCCTCGCCGCCACCTACGGCCGCGCCGACCTGCTGATCACCCTCGCTGACGGCCACGCCCGCCCGGCACTGGACGTCGTAGAGACCATCCGCGCGCTGCCCGACGTACGGGATGTGGTGACGTGGCAGCACCTGGCGGTGGTGAAGGAGTCGTACGACGCGGTCACGATCTCGCCGCGGAGGAGCGGGCGATGAGGCGATCGGACCGGGAGCGGGCGGTCGACCGGAGTCACGCCGCGATGTGATCGCGCAGCGTCCGGGAGAACCCGAGCTCTGAGGGCGTGACTGCCTGCTCACCGGCGTTGCCGGTGATGCGACGGGTTCCGGTCGGGTCGACCAGGTAGAAGGCCCCGTAGGGATCGCGCCAGATGACGATCCCGGGGAACGGTTGTCGGACCTCCCAGCCTGCGTGGGTCTTGATCCGGTGGTGGGTGCGCGTCAACGGGCCGAGGTTGCCGATGGCGGTCGGCCCGCCCTCGCTGTAGGGCACGGCGTGATCGAGGTCGACGTTGCGTGAGACGTTCGCCGCGAACGGGAACACGTCCCCGGGATGGATCAGGTGCACGGCCTCGCGCAGCCGGGCCGGAATCTCATAGGCATCCACCGGCGCCTGGCCGTTGAGGTCGATCACCGGCGTCACCCGGATCCTGCTCGCCGTGTCGGCTCCGACCATCTGGCTCAGGATCGAGGTGACCCACGACCGCGTGACCGGGCCGTGGCCTTCCATCCGGGCGATCGAGGAGTCGGCGTACAGGTGCAGGTAGATCTGCACCTTCGGCGTCACCTGGGTCGCGGAACTGGCTTGGTGAGCCAGCAGTGCGAACGCGGCGACCCGGCGGTCGTTGCGCCCCGCGTCGGGCATCTGCTCGGTCAGTCGGTCGGCAAGTGCGGTGACGGCGGCGTCGATGCCGGCGACGGTCAGCGCGTCGGCGTGGACGACGAAGGTGGCCATGCCGTGCTTGTTGACCCGCGACATCCGCGCGCAGCGCTCCCTCGCCGCCGCCTCCTCCTTGGCGCGGGCGAGCTCGGGTGCCGCGGCGGCGACCTTGCCCTCGACCAGGGCCTCGAATCGGGCCCAGGCGAGTCGCCCATCTGCCGACCCGGCGACCTCGGAGTCGACCCAGGCCGCCTCGTCCGCGCTCAGCTCGCGGGTCGCGGCGGCGACGTGCCGCGCGTGCGAGACCCGCACGGTGCCGGCCTCGATTCCGGCCTGGAGCCGCGGCAGCCGCTGAGCCAGATCGACCGCATCGGCGATCATTCGGCGCGCGCCGAACGGGCTGGTCTGGATCCGGGCGCCGAACGCCGCCGCCGCATGTTCGGTGATGAGCGGCGTGTCAGCCGCTCCCGCCGGACGCGCTCGCTCGCGGCCCCGCCGATCGGCGGGGGGCAGCGAGTCAGGATGGTGGTGCAGCGCCCACTGGCGGGCGGCTCGCAGGATGTTGCGCTCAGCCGCGAGCCGTGCGGCGTGCTGCTGCTCGACGAAGGCCAGGACGTCGCTCGCGGACATATCTGCGAGCTCGACCTGATCGACTTCGATCCCCCTGACCATGTGATCAGCACATCACAGGGGTCCGACACAAACCCGGTGTTCTTCATCCCGACCGCCGGCGATGACCGGGGCCGCCCGCACCCGGCATTCCGGTCCGGTTTTCGCCGATTCTGCGACCGATTTGCCGGGTGAGACCGCTCAGCCGCGCAGCCGCTCGCACTCCGCGATGAGGCGCTCGCGGATCGGCGCCGCCCGCTCCGCGAACCGCCGCTGCGCCTCGACGTACGTCGCCTTGCCCTCGGCCGTCTCGATCCGCACCGGCTCGAACCCCAGGTCCGCGAGGTCGTACGGCGCCGCGCGCATGTCGAGGACGCGGATGTCCCACGCGAGCTCGAAGGCGTCGGCGACCAGGTCGGAGGAGACGAGCGGCGAGAGCCGGAAGGCGTGCTTGTAGAGGTCCATGCCGGCGTGGAGGCAGGCCGGCTGCTCGAAGGCGGCGCGGTCGTCGCGCCCGGGGGAGAGGGTGTTGAGGCCGCGGGCAGGCGGGGTGAAGAAGCGGAACGCGTCGAAGTGGGAGCAGGCGATCCGGTGGCCCTCGACGACCGCGTCGGTGCCGGCGGGGCCGAGGCGGAGCGGCCAGTTCGCGTGGCGGGTCTCGTCGTCGGCGAGGCGATAGACCATCGCCCACTCGTGCAGGCCGAAGCACCCGAAGTGAGGGGTGCGGCGGGCGGTCGCGGTCAGCAGCGCGTGCAGGGACGACACCAGCGGGAGCCGCGACGAAAGAAACTCCGACGACAGTGCAACCAACCCGTCCTGCCGGGCGTATGCACGGTGGCCGACGAGCTCGGTGAGCTCGTCGTCCCCGGACGGCGCGCCCGCCAGCGCGGTGCCCAGCCCCGGGTGCCAGCGCCGCAGCTGGGCCGGCCGGAAGGAGTAGTAGGTGAACAGGAAGTCGAAGACCGGGTGCTTCACGTGCGCCTCGCGGCGTGCGAGGTGCGGCGCCAGGTACGCGTCGACCCGCTCGGCGTGGGCGGCGGAGCGCTCGACCCACTCCTCGCGGGTGAGGACGACGGTCGGCGGCTGGTGCACGCAGCCAGGGTGCCGCGCCGCCTGACTCCTGCCCAAACTCCGGCGAGACCCCCAACGAAGGAGAAGCATGCAGTCCCGCATCCGCGCGTGCGTCGTGACGAGTCTGTCGGCCCTGGTGGCCGGCGGGATCCTCGTCGCGCCGGACGCCGACGCAGCCGCCGCCCGCCGCCCCGACCTCAAGGTCGTCACGGCGTCGGTGAGCACGACCCGCGTCGTCGAGAACGCGACGCTCACGATCAAGCACACCGTCAAGAACGTCGGCAAGGCGAAGGCCAAGGCGTCGACCACCCAGGCGTACCTGACGCGCGACCCGGCGGCGAGCCTGGCCGAGCGCAAGGCGAGCCGCACCAACCCGCGCAGCGGCCTCGCGGACATCCCGCTCCAGGGCGCGGCGGGCGTCAAGACGATGGCGCCCCGGGGCAAGGTCGCTGTGGGGGCGACCTCGTTCCGGGTGCCGGTCGGCACGCCCGCCGGCTCGTACGCCGTCCTGGTGTGCGCCGACGACCGCGGTGTCGTGACCGAGTCCAACGAGGCGAACAACTGCGCCGCCGCCGGCGGGCGGGTGGCCGTGTCCGCCGCACCCGGCACGGAGAAGCTGACGCTGCAGTCCTTCGCCGACGCCTACACCTGGCCGGACGACGAGAGCGGGACCGTCGACGACATCCGGCTGTTCTGCAAGAGCCTCTACCCGGCCCGCGCGCTCAGCCTGACCGCCGCGATCGCCGGCGCCGAGCAGTCCCTGAAGAGCCAGGCCGGCGCGGGCGTCCTCGACCAGCTGGCCCGCTCGGGCAAGGCCAACACGGTCGAGGCCGCACAGGAGCTCGCCGCCACGGCGACCCTCGCCGGTCGTCCCGGCCTGGCGCTCGCATCCCTGCTCCGCGCCTACCGGCTCGAGCCCGCCAACGGCACCCACCTCGTCAACGCCGCCGCGGTCGCGACCGCGATCGGGCTACCCAACGAGGCGCTCGCCTTCCTCGACGCCGCCGCGACCCGCGGCCACCGCCGCACGCCGCTCGCCATCCCGCAGCAGGCCAGCGCGCTCGTCGTCCGTGGCCAGGCGCTGCTCATGACCGGTCGTACGGCGGCCGCCGAGTCGGCGTACCGGACGGCGAAGGCGCTCGCGCCGATCCTCTCCGAGGCCGACGCGGGTCTGGCCACGGTCAAGGCCTGCGCCGGTGACCGAGCGACGGCCGGCCGGTTCGCGCGGCGCGCGCGCCAGCGCTCGGACAAGCAGGTCCCCGTGACCCCGCCGCCGGGCGAGCAGGTACGGCCGGCGCCGTCCGTCGACCTCGGCCAGGGCCGGGCGACGCCGCTGCGCCAGCTGATCCTGCCCGAGACCCCGGCCCAGGGCGTGCGGCTCAACGGCGTCTACCAGGGCATCCAGGACGGCTTCGGCGCCGAGATCGACGAGCGCAACGCCGAGGAGGACGACCTCCGTGCCCGCCTCCGTGACGGCGACGCCGACCGCACCCGCGCCGAGATCGACCGCCGCGACGGGATCTTCGACCTCGCCTACGGCGTCGGCGACAGCGGTCCGATCAAGGCCGCCGCCGACGCGTACGACGACGCGCAGGACGAGCTGGTCGCGATGAGGGAGGCGTTCTTCGGTGGCGGCACGGGGGAGGTGCCGTACACCTACGGCGAGCTCTCCGACGCCGCCTTCAGCGCGTGCGCCGGCTCGCCCGACCGGGACTGCGTGCTCAAGGAGATGAACCGGACCTGCCGGCCGGCGCTCACCCACGCGCACACCGCCTACCGCACGAAGCTGGCCGAGGCCCAGACCCTCGCGAACACCTACTTCCAGCTGTACTCGACGAAGGTCAGCGCCTACGCGGCCAACCTGTCCGACCCCGACGCCTACCGATTCCTGCTGCTGCAGATCCCGGGCGTCGAGCTCGGCACCTACGAGGGACTCGTCAACGAGGCGCAGGCGTGGACGCACTTCGAGAACCTCTACCGCACCGAGTGCGTCGAGCCGCTTCCCGACGTGGTCACCACGCCCGTCCCGGACCCGTCGGCCCCGGCCGGCGCGGGCGGCTGCCCCGACCTGGTGAAGCGGATCTCGTTCAAGTTCGCGCTCGGCCCGTCGTCGGTCAAGGTCAACTGCGAGAGCGTCCAGCAGTCGTACTCGACCGAGGTGCTGCCGCTGCTCAACGCCTTCGTGGAGGTGAAGTACAGCTTCCGCAGCGGTGGGCTCACCGTCGTCGCCGGCGTCAAGGGCGGCGGCAAGATCGGCAATGTCGTCGACGCCGGCTTCAAGTCCGGCATCTACGTCACGTCCAACGGCCGCGGTGAGATCAGCGACGCCGGGTGGCGCGTGGGACCGAGCGTCAGCGCGATCCACCAGGAGCTCGAGGTCAGCGCCTACAAGGACGAGATCGACATCTCGTTCCTGCCGGTGCTCTCGACCGCACTGTGACCGGATGCGCACCCGCCGATAGGCTCGGCGGGTGCGCATCGTCCGATTCACCACGAGCCAAGAAGTCGGGCAGGGGGAGCCGTCGTACGGCGTCCTGACCGGCGACCTCGACGACTACGGCCAGCCCGCGGACGACGCCGTCGTCGTCGGCCTCGCCGGCGACCCGATGTACGTCGGCATCAAGCTGCTCGAGCAGGAGTACAAGCTCGACGACATCCGCCTCCTCGCGCCGGTCCTGCCGCGCAGCAAGGTCATCGGCATCGGCAAGAACTACGCCGCCCACGCCGCCGAGATGGGCGGCGAGGTGCCGACCGAGCCGCTGTTCTTCCTCAAGCCGAACACCAGTGTGGTCGGCCCCGGCGACGCGATCCTCTACCCGCGCCAGTCCCAGAACGTCCACTACGAGGGCGAGCTCGCCGTCGTCATCGGCCGGATCTGCCGCGACGTCCCGGCCGAGCAGGCCACCGACGTCATCCACGGCTACACGATCGCCAACGACGTGACCGCGCGCGACCTGCAGAGCTCCGACGTCCAGTTCACCCGGGCCAAGGGGTTCGACTCCTTCTGCCCGCTCGGGCCGTGGATCGAGACCGACCTCGACCCGCACGACTTCACGCAGGGCCGGCGGGTGCAGACCTTCCTCAACGGAGAGGTCGTCCAGGACGGCTCGACGGCCGACATGGTCTTCGACATCCCCGCCCTGGTCGCCCACGTCTCCAGCGTGATGACGCTGCTGCCCGGCGACGTCATCCTCACCGGCACCCCCGAGGGTGTCGGCCCGATGCAGGTCGGCGACGAGGTGGAGATCTCCATCGACGGCCTCGGAACCCTCACGAACAAGGTGGAAGCACGCCCATGAGCACCAAGAACGTCCGCGTCCGGATGGCGCCGTCCCCGACCGGCAGCCCGCACGTCGGCATGATCCGCACCGCCCTCTTCAACTGGGCGTTCGCCAAGCACCACGGCGGCACCTTCGTCTTCCGCATCGAGGACACCGACAAGGAGCGCAGCACCGACGAGTCGCTGCGCTCGATCATCGACCTGATGCGCTGGCTCGGCCTCGACTGGGACGAGGGCCCCGAGGTCGGCGGCCCCTACGCGCCGTACCAGCAGAGCGAGCGCAGCGAGCTGTACGTCGACGCGCTGGCCCGGCTCAAGGACAGCAGCCACACCTACGACTGCTACTGCACCAACGAGGAGGCCGCCGCGCGTCGCAAGGCCGCCGGCTCCAAGGTCCAGGGCTACGACGGCTTCTGCCGCGAGCTCACCCAGGACCAGGTCGACGCCTTCGTCGCCGACGGCCGGAAGCCCGTCGTCCGGTTCCGGATGCCCGAGGGCTCGATCACCTGGAACGACCTGGTTCGCGGCGAGGTGAGCTTCGAGACCGAGTTCGTGCCCGACTTCGCGCTGGCCCGCGCCAACGGCGACCCGCTGTACACGCTCGTCAACCCGGTCGACGACGCGCTGATGGAGATCACCCACGTCCTGCGCGGCGAGGACCTGCTCTCGTCGACCCCCCGCCAGATCGCCCTGTACGAGGCGCTCAAGGAGGTCGGGATCGCCAAGGCGACGCCCGCGTTCGGGCACCTGCCGTACGTCATGGGCGAGGGCAACAAGAAGCTCTCCAAGCGCGACCCCGAGGCGCACGCGCTGGCCTACCGCGACCAGGGCTACCTCCCGGAAGGCCTGCTCAACTACCTGGCGCTGCTGGGCTGGGCGATCGCGGCCGACCGCGACGTGTTCAGCCTGGAGGAGATGGTCGAGGCGTTCGACGTCGTCGACGTCGTCCCCAACCCGGCGCGCTTCGACCTGAAGAAGTGCGACGCGATCAACGCCGCCCACATGCGGCTGCTGTCGGTCGAGGAGATCACCCACCGGGTGCTGCCCTTCCTCAAGCGCGACGGCGTCGTCAGCGACCCGGTCACCGACGCCGACGCCCAGCTGCTCGAGCTCGCCATGCCGCTCGTCGCGGAGCGGATCAACAAGCTGACGGAGGCGAGCGCGCTGCTCGGCTTCCTGTTCGTCGACGAGGACGCCTTCGAGGTCGACCCCGAGGACGCCGCCAAGCAGCTCGGCGACGACGGCCGGCCCGTCGTCCAGGCCGCCCACGACGCGCTCGCGGCGCTGTCGACCTGGTCGACCGACGCGATCCAGACCGCGCTGCAGGACGCGCTCGTCGAGGGCCTCGGGCTCAAGCCGCGCAACGCCTTCGGGCCGGTCCGCGTGGCCGTGACCGGGCGGAGGATCTCGCCGCCGCTGTTCGAGTCGCTCGAGCTGCTCGGGCGCGACCGCAGCCTCGGGCGGCTGCAGCGTGCCCTCGGCTGAGCTCCGGTACGACGAGCTGCACCGACTCGGGCGCCCCGGCGCCTGGCGGGTGTTCGCCGGGATCCCCGCCCTGGTGGTGCTCTTCTTCGCCGGGCAGGTGCTCCTCGGCGTCGTCGTCACGGTCGCGCTGGCCGCGACCGGGGCGTCGTCCCACGAGATCACCGAGCGGCTGAGCGGTGACCCCGCGACGCCGTCCTTCCTGGCGCTGGTCAACCTCGGCTGGGCCGCCGCGATCCCGTTCGTGCTCGCGGTGGCCCTGCTCGTGCACGGGCTCGCCCCCGGGTACGTCGCGTCGGTCGTCGGCCGGCTGCGCTGGCGCTGGCTGCTCGTGTGCCTCGGCCTCGCCGTCGTCGCCCTGGCGATCACCGTCGCCGTCTCGAGCGTGCTCCCGGACCAGGGCGCCGGCACCGTCGAGCTCGGCGGACACCTCAACCCCTGGACGTCCGCGACCCGCGACTTCCTGCTCGTCGTCCTGCTCCTCACGCCGCTGCAGGCGGCGGGGGAGGAGTTCGTCTTCCGCGGCTACCTGGCGCAGGCCTTCGGCGGACTCGCCGCCCGGTACGGCGCCCGCGCGGGCGCCGCGGTGGCGGTCGTCGTCCCGGCGCTGCTGTTCGCGCTCGCCCACGGCCTCGGCCAGGACCTGCCGATCTTCTTCGACCGGTTCGCCTTCGGCCTCGTCGCGGGGCTGCTCGTGATCCTCACCGGGGGACTCGAGGCGGGCATCGCGATGCACGTGCTCAACAACTTCCTCGCGTTCGGCATGGCGCTCGCCTATGGCGACATGACGTCGGCCCTGACCCCCACCGGCGGCACCTGGTGGGCCATCCCGGTGACCCTCACCCAGTCGGTCGCCTATCTGCTCCTGGCGGTCTGTGCGGCCCGCCGGCTGGGCGTCGCGAACCGCTCCGGAGAAGCCGGAGGCGGGGCCATTTTGGAGCCGCGGCGCGGCCGCGTGTAATGTTCCTGGTCGGCCCGGCTTCCCCGGAAGCAGGGCCGTAGCAGTGGTCTATGGTGTAATTGGCAGCACGACTGATTCTGGTTCAGTTAGTCTAGGTTCGAGTCCTAGTAGACCAGCGAGTTCTCGCGAGAAAGCCGGAACAGACGCCGATTTGGAGTCTGGGAGGCCGATCGCTAGAGTTCCGCAGGTCGCAGTGAGACGAAGTCTCCGAGCGACATGCCCCCGTTGTGTAGCGGCCTAGCACGCCTGCCTCTCACGTAGGTAGCGCCGGTTCGAATCCGGTCGGGGGTACAGATTCAGGCCCGGTCCTCTGGACCGGGCCTGAATGCGTTTTTCCGGCCTAGGTCGCGCCGAGCCAGCCGAGCGCGCGGGCAGCCTGCACCGGGTGTGACGCTTGCAATATGCGCAGGCGCGCGGCGATGAGGTCGAACGGCGAGAACTCCCCGGCGACGCCCTCGATGAGATCTGCCAGGCGATCGGTCTCCTCATCGGAGTCGGCGATCGGCAGGATGTCGACCTCGATCGACCTCGATCGACCTCGATCGACCTCGATCGACATCGTCGCCGCGGCCGGAAGCTCGGACTCGTCGTAGGTGCCGAGGATGGACTGCGACCCGACGACGATCACCTCGGTCCGCTGGATGATCTGACATGCCGCGCGGATCGCGTGCTCGAGCTGGTCGCGCCGCATCAGCTCGCCTGTCGCAGTGCCTCGCGCCGCTGCTCGTCGGAGAGCAGCCCGGACAGTGGCGAGACCTCGCGCATCTCGATCGCGTCGAGGTCGAGTCCGGTGAGCACGCGGTGCAGGCCGGGCAGGTTGCCGTCGTCGATGAGCGCCTGCCACCGCGCCAGGTTCCGCTCATGCGGCTGGCCGGTCGTCCGTCGGCCGAGGTGCTCGAGGTTGCGCCGGATCGTCGGCGTCCACGCGGTGAGGCTCTCGCGGTCGAGGAGTGTCGACAGCCGGCGGTGCAGTTGCCACGAGCGGCGCTCGGACCGGGTCAGGCGGGGTGCTACGGCGCGTCGTACGATCTCGAGCCGGAAGCCCATGCAGGACAGGAGGCGGTCGAGCTGGTCGTCGCTCAGGTCGACCCTGCCGGAGAGGAAGCCGCTGATGCTCGGTTGGTGGACGCCGCTGAGTCGAGCCAGGTCGGACTGCGTGGTGCCCGTCCCGGTCATCACGTCGCGCAACACGTCGGAGCGCCTCGTCATGTTGCCAGCATAGCAAATTCTGCTATGGTGACGGCGGCGTCACGAGCCGTACCGCGCCGCCGCCGACTACTTCGCCGCCCGCGTCTTCGGCGCCGTCGGCTCCGTCCCCACGATCGCGAACACCGGCGCGGTCACCTTCTCCAGCGCCGCGACCGCGTCCGCGTGCCGCTCGGCGAGCTTGGCGACGACGCCGGCGAGCTCGGCCTGCGCCTCGGCGAGGGCGTGGACGGTGTCGGCGAGCTCGCGCTGGCGGACGATGAAGTCCTGGAGCGGCTGGGCGGTGGCGCCGGCGAGGCCGGTGACGGCGCCGGCCATGCCCGCGACGGCGCCGGCGAGCTCGCCGACCTGTTTCGCGAGCTCGTCGGGCTGGGTGACGCCGGTGACCGCGGTGTCGCGGACGGTCCGGAGCACGTCGGTGGTGAGCCTGAGCGCGGCCTGCTGCGACTTGATGAGCAGGTCGAAGGGGTTGGGAGCGTCCGCCATGGCGACAGCGTGGCAGAGCGGCGCGTCCGGCGGCAGACCCCGACGCGGGGAAGGCGCTTCACCGTCATGTCCGATTTCCGCGAGAGACTGTCGGTGGCGGCAGGCAGGATGGTGGGCATGGAGCAGACCGCGACCGCACCCGAGGTGCTCGACTTCGAGCGCTGCTACACCGCCGTCCAGTCGCGCGACCGCCGGTTCGACGGGGTGTTCTACACCGCGGTGCGCAGCACGGGCATCTACTGCCGCCCGTCCTGCCCCGCCCGCACGCCGGCCTCCCGCAACGTCTCGTTCCACCGGACGGCGGCTGCCGCGCAGGCCGCCGGCTACCGCGCCTGCAAGCGCTGCCTCCCCGACGCGACGCCCGGCAGCCCGGACTGGAACCTCGCCGCCACCGTCGCCGGCCGCGCGATGCGGCTGATCTCCGACGGCGTCGTCGACCGCGAGGGCGTCGAGGGGCTGGCGACGCGCCTCGGCTACACCTCACGCCACCTGTCGCGGCTGCTCACCACCGAGCTCGGCGCCGGGCCGCTCGCACTGGCCCGCACCCAACGGGCCCAGACCGCGCGGGCGCTCGTCGAGAGCACCACGCTCAGCCTCGCCGACGTCGCCTTCGCGGCAGGCTTCTCCAGCGTCCGGCAGTTCAACGACACGATGCTCGAGGTCTACGCCGCGACACCGAGCGAGCTGCGCGGCCGCCGCAACGGCGGGAAGGCCGAGGCCACCGGCGCGATCGAGCTCCGGATCGCCGTCCGCACGCCGTTCCGGGGGAGTGCGCTGCTCGACTTCCTCGCCGCGCGCGCGATCCCGGGCATCGAGGTGGCGGAGGTCCGCGCCGACGGCAGCGGCTGGTACGCACGCACACTCGACCTCCCGCACGGGCCGGGCGTCGCGCGCGTCGAGCTGGCCGACGTCGGCGGCGTCGGGTCGTCGTACGTGCCGCTACGGCTGACGCTCGACGACCTGCGCGACACGACGGCGGCGCTCGCCCGGATGCGCGCGCTGCTCGACGCCGACGCCGACCCGGTCGCCGTCGACAGCCACCTGGCGGCCGATCCGGTGCTGCGCCCCCTCGTCGAGCGACGCCCGGGGCTGCGCGTCCCCGGTCATGTCGACGGCGCCGAGATCGCCGTCCGGGCGGTGCTCGGGCAGCAGGTCACCGTCGTCGCGGCCCGTACGGCGGCCGCCCGGCTCGTCGCGTCCCACGGGCGGCCGATCGCCACCGCCACCGACGGACTGACCCACCTGTTCCCCGATGCCGCGACCATCGCGGCGATGAGCCCCGAGGACTTCAAGATGCCGCGTGCCCGCGGGCGGGCGCTGATCGGCATGTCCGCCGCGCTGGCCTCGGGCGAGCTCGTCCTCGACCGCGGGCCCGACCGTGCCGACCTGCGCCGCGCCCTGATCGCGCTGCCCGGCATCGGGCCGTGGACGGCCGACTACATCGCGCTCCGCGCGCTCGGGCACCCCGACATCTGGCTGCCGACCGACGTCGGCGTACGCAACGCCCTGGCCCGTCACGACGTGGCCGTCACCCCGGAGACGTGGGCGCCCTGGCGCTCCTACGCCCTCCTGCACCTGTGGACCTCGCTGGAAGGATGAGCACTGCCATGTGGATCGTCATCGAATCGCCCATCGGGCCGCTGCGTCTCGTCGAGGACGGCGGCGCGATCACCGCGATCGAGTTCTCGCCGTTCCGCGACGGCGTCCGGCCGCTCGGCGCCGAGGGCGTCGACCATCCGGTGCTCGCCGCCGCGGCGACGCAGCTCGCCGAGTACTTCGCCGGCGACCGCACCGAGTTCGACCTGCCGCTCCTCCCCGCGGGCAGCGCCTGGCAGCGCCAGGTGTGGGCGCAGCTGCTCGGCATCGGCTACGGCGAGACCGCGTCGTACGGCGAGATCGCGGCGCGGCTGGGCAAGACCAACGCCGCCTCGCGTGCCGTCGGCACGGCCAACGGCGCCAACCCGATCCCGATCGTGATCCCGTGTCACCGGGTGATCGGGGCCAACGGCACCCTCACCGGCTATGCCGGCGGCCTCGAGCGCAAGCAGCTGCTGCTCGACCTCGAGCGGGTGCCGGCGCAGGACGCCCTGTTCTAGGCAGTCTTCTCGGGAGGATCCGCCTACTCGGCGGCCGCACGGCGCAGCGACTCGGACAGCCGCTCGGCCGCCGCGAGCACCGCGGGCGCGTGCATCCGGCCGGGCTGGCGCGAGAGCCGCTCGAGCGGACCCGACACCGACACCGCGGCGATCACCTTGCCGCCAGGGGAGCGGACCGGGGCGGACACCGACGCCACGCCCTGCTCGCGCTCGCCGACCGACTGCGCCCAGCCGCGGCGGCGGATGGCGGAGAGCTCGGCGGCGGAGAAGGCGGAGTTCTGCAGGCCGCGGTGGATGCGCTCGGGGTCGTCCCAGGCGAGCAGCACCTGAGCCGCGGAGCCCGCGCGCATGGTGAGCTGGGAGCCGACCGGGATGGTGTCGCGCAGACCGGACGGGCGCTCGGCGGCGGCCACGCAGACGCGGTGGTCGCCCTGGCGGCGCCAGAGCTGGGCGGACTCGCCGGTGATGTCGCGCAGTCGCGCGAGCACCGGGCCGGCGGTGGCGAGGAGCCGGTCCTCGCCGGCCGCGGCGGAGAGCTCGGCCAGCCGCGGGCCGAGCACGAAGCGGCCCTGCATGTCGCGTGCCACCAGGCGGTGGTGCTCGAGCGCGACCGCCAGCCGGTGCGCGGTCGGTCGGGCCAGGCCGGTGCCTGCCACGAGTCCCGCCAAGGTGGCCGGGCCGGACTCCAGTGCCGTGAGCACCAGGGCCGCCTTGTCGAGAACGCCGACGCCGCTCGAGTTGTCCATATGGCAATACTGCCGTCTCGGATCCTGGGATGCAAGAGTAGGCTGCCAGTTGGTCGATGGCAGTGGTGCCGTCGACGACCCGAACGAGGAGGAGCGAGTCATGGGCAAGACCCTGGCGGAGAAGGTGTGGGACGAGCACGTCGTCCGTTCGACCCCGGGGGAGCCGGACCTCCTCTACATCGACCTTCACCTCATCCACGAGGTCACCAGCCCGCAGGCCTTCGACGGTCTGCGCCTGGCCGGACGCAAGGTACGCCGTCCCGACCTCACCCTCGCGACCGAGGACCACAACGTCCCCACGCTCGACTGGGACAAGCCGATCGCCGACCCGGTGAGCAAGACCCAGGTCGACACGCTGCGCAAGAACGCCGAGGAGTTCGGCGTCCGGCTGCACCCGCTCGGCGACGTCGAGCAGGGCATCGTCCACGTCGTCGGCCCGCAGCTGGGTCTCACCCAGCCCGGCATGACGATCGTCTGCGGTGACTCGCACACCAGCACCCACGGCGCCTTCGGCTCGATCGCCTTCGGCATCGGCACGTCCGAGGTCGAGCACGTGCTCGCCACGCAGACCCTGCCGCAGGCCAAGCCGAAGACGATGGCGGTCACCGTCAACGGCACGCTGCCCGACGGCGTGACGTCCAAGGACCTGATCCTCTACCTGATCGCGCAGACCGGCACCGGCGGCGGCCAGGGCTATATCGTCGAGTACCGCGGCCAGGCCATCGAGGAGCTCTCGATGGAGGGCCGGATGACGGTCTGCAACATGTCCATCGAGTGGGGCGCCAAGGCCGGCCTGATCGCTCCGGACCAGACCACCTTCGACTACATCGAGGGCAAGCCCGAGGCGCCGAAGGGCGCCGAGTGGGACGCCGCCGTCGCCCACTGGAAGACCCTCGTCACCGACGCCGACGCGACCTTCGACAAGGAGATCGTGATCGAGGCCGCCGACGTGACGCCGTTCGTCACCTGGGGCACCAACCCCGGCCAGGGCGTGCCGCTGGGCGCCAACGTCCCGAGCCCCGACGACTTCACCGACCCGACCGACAAGCTGGCGACCGAGAAGGCCCTGGAGTACATGGGTCTGACGGCCGGCACGCCGATGCGCGAGGTCAAGGTCGACACCGTCTTCGTCGGGTCCTGCACCAACGGCCGGATCGAGGACCTGCGCCTCGCCGCCGAGATCATCAAGGGCCACAAGGTCGCCGAGGGCACCCGCCTGCTCGTCGTCCCCGGCTCGGTGCGTGTGCGCCTGCAGGCGATCGAGGAGGGCCTCGACAAGGTCTTCATCGAGGCCGGCGCCGAGTGGCGCGGCGCGGGCTGCTCGATGTGCCTGGGCATGAACCCCGACACCCTCGCCCCGCAGGAGCGCAGCGCGTCGACGTCCAACCGCAACTTCGAGGGCCGGCAGGGCAAGGGTGGCCGCACCCACCTGGTGTCCGTGCCTGTCGCCGCCGCGACCGCCGTCCGCGGAACGCTGTCCTCGCCCGCCGACCTCGTGTCCGCCTCGGTCTGAAAGGGATCCCGATCATGGAGAAGTTCACCACCCACACCGGCGTCGGCGTCCCGCTGCGACGCAGCAACGTCGACACCGACCAGATCATCCCGGCGGTCTACCTCAAGCGGGTGACCCGCACCGGCTTCGAGGACGGCCTGTTCGCCGCGTGGCGCAACGACCCGGAGTTCGTGCTCAACCAGGAGCCCTACGCCGCGGGCTCCGTGCTCGTCGCCGGCCCCGACTTCGGCACCGGCTCCTCGCGCGAGCACGCCGTCTGGGCCCTGCAGAACTACGGATTCAAGGTCGTCCTCTCGGCCCGCTTCGCCGACATCTTCCGCGGAAACTCGGGCAAGGCCGGCCTGGTCGCGGGTCAGCTCGACGAGGACGTCGTCGAGAAGCTGCAGTCCTACCTGGAGGCCAACCCGGGTGCCGAGATCTCCGTCGACCTCGAGGCCCGCACGGTCAAGGCCGGCGACATCGAGGCCACCTTCCAGATCGACGACTACACGCGGTGGCGTCTGCTCGAGGGCCTCGACGACATCGGCATCACGCTCGGTCACGAGGCCGACATCGCGGCCTACGAGAATGGCCGGCCGAGCTGGAAGCCGGTCACCCAGCACGCCTGATTCCCTGCCCCGTAGGGGCAATGAGGGCACGCGAAAGGCGGCGCGGACATGCGAATGTCCGCGCCGCTTCGCTGTTGTCGCAGATCACGTCGAGCGCCCCGGAAAGGCCCGCAGGGTCGAGAAATGGCTCGAAATGGCCGAAATAGCGCTGATTTCGCGAAAAAAGACGCACGAACTCCGGCGTGGTGATTGTGAGTGTGTCCACTAGTGCCTAGCGTTCCCATGAAAGGACGGCTGGGCGAGGGCTCAGTCGCAAAGCCCCAGGGACGCCCAGCGGTGCGTTTCGAAAGGACAGGTAGTGAACAAGTCTCAGTTGATCGACACGCTGGCTGACCGGTTCGAGGGTAGCCGTAAGGACGCGGCCCATGCTCTCGATGCGGTTCTCGACACCATCACCCGCCAGGTCGCCAAGGGCGAGAAGGTCGCCATCACGGGCTTCGGCTCGTTCGAGAAGGCGGTCCGCAACGCGCGCTGGGTCCGCAACCCGCAGACCGGCGAGCGCGTGAAGACCAAGAAGAAGGCCGTTCCGAAGTTCAGCGCCGGCGCCGACCTGAAGAACGTCGTCTCCGGTGCCAAGAAGCTGGCCCCGCTCCCGAAGCCGGCCAAGAAGGCCGCCGCTCCGGCGAAGAAGGCCGCTGCTGCTGCGGCCGCTCCCGCCAAGAAGGCCGCTACCGCCGCCAAGAAGGCCGCCGCTCCCGCCAAGAAGGCCGCCACCGCTGCCAAGAAGGCTGCTCCGGCCAAGAAGGCTCCGGCCGCCAAGAAGGCCGCTCCGGCCAAGAAGGCTGCTCCCGCCAAGAAGGCTCCGGCCGCCAAGAAGGCCGCTCCGGCCAAGAAGGCTGCTCCCGCCAAGAAGGCTCCGGCCGCCAAGAAGGCTCCCGCCAAGAAGGCGCCGGCCAAGAAGGCCGCCAAGAAGGCCTGACGCCTTCTCGACCTCAGGATCGGGCCGTACTCCGCGAGGAGTGCGGCCCGTTCCGCATTTCGTCGACGACCCGCTGCGACGCGGCACCCAGCCCGAGCGCGATCGCCGCCGCCAGGCCGTCGGCGTCGTCGACGTCGCGGCGCAGGGTGGCGAGCTCGCCGGGCGCCGGCCGCGCACCCGCGGCGGCATGGGCGTTCGCGGAGTCGACGCCGAAGCGTGGGTCGAACTCGTCGAACGGGGCGGTGTAGAGCGAGGTTCCGGTGCCGTCGGCATCGCGCACGAAACAGGCCGTGGCGTCCGTTGCGGCGTACGACAGGGCCTCGGCCAGGTCATCGGGCCGCAGGGCCGGGAGATCGGCGCACAGGGCCACGGGGCGCAGCTCCGGCCGCAGACGTCGTACAACGTCGGCGCCGTGGCGCAGCGCCGCGTTGAGACCGCCGCCCGGATCGGCCGACGTCTCGGCGCCGTGCGCGGCCAGTGTCGCCGCGAACCCGGCGTCGTCGCTGATCACCAGAACGCCCGCCACGCCGGGCGTCCGCAGGCACGCGTCGACCGCGTCGACGGCGAAGGCGGCAGCAAGAGCGGCGCGCTCGGCATCGGTCAGCGTGGTCAGTCGCGACTTGCCGGTGCCGGGTGACTTCACCGGCAGCAGCACGGCGAAGCCGCCCTCTCGCGTGAACACCCCTGAATCCTCCCAGGCAAACAATGTCGTGCCCCGAGGTGGTCGGGATCACCGACGGGTAGCCTGCATCCTCGTGACGGTTCGGAAGTTGCACGAGAAGCGGGGCTGGGCCTTCAACATCGCGGTGCCCATCATCAAGCCCACGCTGCTCGCGACGACGCGGCGCGCGTGGATCGGCGGCGAGAACATCCCCGAGTCCGGTGGATTCATCATCGCCCTCAACCACATCTCGCACGTCGACCCACTGATGGCCGCCCACCTCGTCTACGACCACGGCTACAAGCCGCGCTATCTCGCGAAGTCGGGACTCTTCGACAACTTGGCGCTCGGTTTCTTCCTTCGCGCCGCCGGCCAGATTCCCGTCAAGCGCGAGACCAAGGACGCCGTGGGCGCCTACGCGGCCGCGGTCGACGCCGTACGGTCGGGGCAGTGCGTGGTGATCTATCCCGAGGCGACGATCACGCGAGATCCCGACATGTGGCCGATGAAGGGCAAGTCCGGCGCCGCCCGGATCGCGCTCGAGACCGGCTGCCCGGTCATCCCGGTCGGCCAGTGGGGCGCACACGAGATCCTGGCGCCGTACACGAAGAACCCGCACCTGGTGCCGCGCCACCGGGTGACGATGCGCGTCGGCCCGCCGGTGCCGCTCGACGACCTGCGCGCCAAGGAGCGGACGATCGCGGTCGTCAACGAGGCGACCGAGCGGATCATGACCGCCATCACCCACGAGCTCGAGCTGGTGCGGGGCGAGAAGGCGCCGTCGGAGCGGTATGACATGGCGGTGCACGGGGATCGGTTCAAGAAGAAGAAGGCGGGCTGAATGGGCAACAAGGTCGCGGTGCTCGGCGCCGGCTCCTGGGGGACGGCGTTCTCGATCGTGCTGGCCGACGCCGGCAACGACGTCAGCGTCTGGGCGCGCCGCGAGGAGATCGCCGCCTCGATCAACGAGCGGCACGAGAACGTCGACTACCTGCCGGGCATCGAGCTGCCGCGCACGATCACCGCCACCCACGACCCCGAGCGCGCGCTCGCGGGCGCCGACGTCGTCGTCCTGGCCGTGCCGTCCCAGTCGCTGCGCGAGAACCTCCCGACCTTCCTGCCGTTCGTCGACAAGGACGCCGTCTTCGTCTCGCTGATGAAGGGTGTCGAGCTCGGCACCCTCAAGCGGATGTCGGAGGTCGTCGCCGAGGTCGGCGACATCGGCGCCCACCGGATCGCCGTCGTCAGCGGCCCCAACCTGGCCCGCGAGATCGCGCGGCGCGAGCCGGCCGCCTCCGTCGTCGCGTGCGCCGACGAGAACGTCGCCAACATGCTGCAGGAGCGCGTCCACTCGCCGGCCTTCCGGCCCTACACCAGCGTCGACGTCCTCGGCTGCGAGTTCGGGGGCGCCTACAAGAACGTCGTCGCGCTGTGCGTCGGCATGGCCGTCGGGCTCGGCTTCGGCGACAACACGACGGCGTCGCTGATCACCCGCGGACTCGCCGAGACCGCGCGACTCGCGATGAACCAGGGCGCCAACCCGCTCACGCTGATGGGCCTCGCCGGCCTCGGCGACCTCGTCGCCACCTGCTCCTCGCCGCTCTCGCGCAACCGCACCTTCGGCGAGAAGCTCGGCCAGGGCCTGACCGTCGAGCAGATCTACGCCTCGACCCGCCAGGTCGCGGAGGGCGCCAAGTCGTGCTCGTCGCTGCGCGCCCTGGCCGCGCGGACCGGCGTCGAGGCGCCGATCGTCGACGCCGTCGACGAGGTCGTGCAGGGCGCACTGACGACCGAGCAGCTGATGGAGGCGTTCATCAGCCGCGACACGAAGGCCGAGCTCAGCTAGCCCGAGTTTCCGTAGGTCACGCGTTCACGCGGTCGAGCGCCTGCGCGAGGTCGTCCCAGAGGTCGTCGACGTCCTCGATGCCGACCGAGAGCCGCACCAGCCCGTCGGGGATGGTCGCGGCCTCGAGCTTCCAGCGACGGCGGCGCTCGAGGGTCGACTCCACGCCGCCCAGCGAGGTGGCGTGGACCCACAGCGACGTCGCCCGTACGACGAAGTCGCCGGCGTCCGCGCCGCCCGCCAGCACCGCCGAGACGATCGCGCCGAAGCCCGGGTAGCGCACCTCCTCGACCGCCGGGTGGTCGGCGAGGCGTCGGGCGAGCTCGGTGGCGTTGGCGGCCGCGCGCTCCAGCCGCACGTGCAGGGTCCGCAGGCCGCGCAGCGCCAGCCACGTCTCGAACGGCCCCGGTACGGCGCCCGCCAGGTCGCGGCGTCCCTTGAGCGCGTCGTAGACCTCATCGTCGCCGACCACGATCGCGCCCATCAGCACGTCGCTGTGACCGGCGATGTACTTGGTCGCGGAGTGGATGACGATGTCGGCGCCCTGCGCCAGCGGCTGCTGGAGGAGGGGAGTGGCGAAGGTGTTGTCGACGACGACGCGGATGCCGAGCCCGTGCGCGGCGGCCGTCAAGGTCGGGATGTCGGCGATCTCGAGGGCGGGGTTGGTGGGCGACTCGATCCAGAGCAGCGCGCAGTCCTCGTCGGCCTCCATCGCGGCGATCACCGCGGCGGAGTCGGCGATGTCGACGAGCGTGGCGTGCAGCCGGCCGCGGGACTCGCCGTCGGCCAGCGCGGCCACGGTGCCGCTGTAGGAATGGCGCGGCGCGACGATGCCGCCGCCGTTGCCGACCAGGTCGAGGATCGTGGTGATCGCGGCCATCCCGGACGCGAACGCCAGCGCCCGGCCGCCCTCGAGCGCGCCGAGTGCGTCCTCGAAAGCCGTCCATGTCGGGTTGCCGTAGCGGCCGTACTCCAGCTCGCCCGTCGCGACGTACGTCGAGGTGAGCGTCACCGGCACGTTGAGTGGCTCGTCGGGCTCGTGGGCGGGGCGCCCCGCCGTCACGGCGACGGTGGCGGGACGGAGCGGTCGGGGTGCGGACTCGGGACCGGTCATGTCCCAAAGGTAGGGTCATCCGCGATGAACGCTCCTACCGGCCGCCGTGTCCGTGTCGCTGTCGTCTTCGGCGGCCGCTCCAGTGAGCACGCCATCTCGTGCGTGACCGCGGGGAGCGTCCTGCAGGCCATCGACCGCGACAAGTACGACGTCGTCCCGATCGGCATCGCGACCGACGGACGCTGGGTGCTCGAGGCCGACGACCCGCAGCGGCACCGGATCACCGGCCCGGGGCAGCTCCCGTCGGTCGACGGCGACCGCGCCCCGGTGAGCCTGGCGCACACCGGCGCCGGCACCGACCTGGTCGTCAGCGACCCGTCGGAGACGCCGCGCGCGTTGGGCGAGGTGGACGTGGTCTTCCCGCTGCTGCACGGCCCCTGGGGCGAGGACGGCACCATCCAGGGCCTGTTCGAGATGTCCGACGTCCGCTATGTCGGCTCCGGCGTGCTCGCCTCGGCCGTCAGCATGGACAAGGCGTTCATGAAGGTCGTGCTCAAGGACGCCGGCCTGCCGGTCATGCCGAGCGAGACCGTCACCGCGCGCCAGTGGGCCGCCGACCCGCAGGCGGTGCGCGAGCGCGTCGCCGTCCTCGGGTATCCGCTGTTCGTGAAGCCTGCCCGCGGCGGCTCGAGCATCGGCATCGCCAAGGCCCACACGCCCGACGAGATCGACGCAGCCATCGAGGGCGCGCTCGCGCACGACCCGAAGGTCCTCGTCGAGGTGTCGGCCGAGGGCGCGCGCGAGGTCGAGTGCGGCGTCCTGGAGGCGCTCGACGGCGGCGTCGACACCAGCCTGCCCGCGGAGATCCGGATCACCGGCGAGCACGAGTTCTACGACTTCGAGGCGAAGTACCTCCCCGAGGAGCACACCGAGCTCGACGTCCCGGCGATCCTGCCCGACGGCGTCCAGGAGCGGATGCGGGCGATGGCGGCGGAGGCGTTCACCGCCGTCGGCTGCGAGGGTCTGGCGCGGGTCGACTTCTTCCTGATGCCCGACGGCTCGCTCGTCGTCAACGAGCTCAACACGATGCCGGGCTTCACCCCGCTGTCGATGTTCCCGCAGATGTGGGCCGCGACCGGCCTCGAGTACGGCGCGCTGGTCGACCGGCTGCTCACGCTCGCGCTGCAGCGCGGCACCGGCCTGCGCTGACCTGCGCTGATCTGCGCTGATATGGGCTAGTCGCAGGCCTCGACCAGGGTGAGGTGCTTCTTGATGAGGGGCGCCAGCACCGACATCGCGGCGGCGACCGCGTTGGGGCGGTACTTCGCGGGGATCGACACCTCCACGCGCGGGCGGTAGCCGGCGGCGTAGAGCGTGACGTCGGAGCTCTGGTCGGTGTACTGCGCATCGGGGATGTAGTAGCCGACACCGTTGGCCTGCTCGCACGAGGAGGCCAGCCCGAAGCCCTTCGGCTTGGGCACGCCGCAGCGGACGATGATCGCCGGGTCGCCGTACGCCGCCGCGGGGGCCGACTTCGGCTCGATCTCGACCTGCTTCTGCTCGGCGAGGGTCGCGGGCAGCTCGGCGGCGAAGTCGTCGCAGGTGGCCTGATCGGTCGCCGAGAGCTTCGGCAGGTCGATCTCGACCGCGCCGCCGCAGGCGGACAGCAGGAACGGCAGCGCGATCGCGGCCGCCACCGGCGCGAGCCGCCGGCGGCGGGGAACGGGCATGCTCAGATGTGGACGACGGGGCAGGTCAGCGTGCGGGTGATGCCCTCGAGGTTCTGCACCTTCGAGACGACCAGCTTGCCCAGCTCGTCGACGTTGCGAGCCTCGGCGCGCACGATCACGTCGTAGGGGCCGGTGACGTCCTCGGCGAGCGTGACGCCCGCGATCTGGCCGACCTCGTGGGCCACCTCAGCGGCCTTGCCGACGTCGGTCTGGATGAGGATGTAGGCCTGAACCACCATGGGTTTGCTCCCCTCGAAGTGACTGCCGATTGCCTCAACCTACCGCGCAGAGGCACGGGAACAGAACTCCTTGGACGTCCTACCTACTCGCGGGTACACCGGTCAGGTCTGATGGGATGGGGCCATGGCTGATGCGATCGACCAGAGCACGACGGTGGCGGACCTCGGGGAGTTCGGGCTGATCGACCGGATCGCCGGGGTCGTCGGCGCGACCGCCCCGGGCGAGGACGTCCTCGTCGGGCCCGGCGACGACGCCGCCGTCCTGCGGGTGCGCAAGGGCCACGTCGTGGTCTCCACGGACGTCATGGTCGAGGGCCGCCACTTCCGTCGCGACTGGGCGGAGGCCGCCGACGTGGGCCACCGGGCCGCCGCGCAGAACCTCTCCGACATCAACGCGATGGGCGGTCGCGCCCAGTGGCTGACCGTCGGCCTCGCCGCCCCGGCCGACCTGCCCGCCCAGTGGGCGCTCGACTTCACCCGGGGCTTCGCCGAGGAGTGCGCCGCCGTCGGCGCCGGCCTCGTCGGCGGCGACATCAGCCGCGCCGACCAGGTCGTCATCTCGGTCACCGTCATCGGCGCCTGCTCGGTCTCGCCGGTGCTGCGCTCCGGCGCCGCGCCCGGCGACGTGGTCGCGCTGTGCGGCCGGCAGGGGTGGGCGGCCGGCGGGCTCGCCGTCCTGGGCCGGGGGTTCCGGTCGCCGCGCGTGCTGGTCGAGGCCTACCGCCGCCCCGAGCCGCCGTACGGCGCCGGGCCGGTCGCCGCGGAGGCCGGCGCCACCGCCATGATCGACGTCTCCGACGGCCTGCTCGCCGAGGCCCGCCACCTCGCCGAGGCCTCCGGCGTCAGCCTCGACATCGAGGCGGGCGCCTTCGCGGTGCCGGAGCCGTTGATCGCGGTGGGCCAGGCGCTCGGCGCCGACCCGCTGCAGTTCATCCTCGGCGGGGGAGACGACCATGCCCTGCTCGCGACCTTCCCGGCCGGCGTCGCGCTGCCCGAGGGCTGGTCGCGGATCGGCACCGTCGGCGCCCGCGGCGAGCTGCCGGTCACCGTCGACGGCGCGGCCTACGAGGGCCCGACGGGCTGGACGCACTTCTAGCCCCTGGAACGACGAAGGCCGCCACCCGGGCGGGTGGCGGCCTTCGGCAGAGGACTCAGTGAGTCGTCAGCGCGTGACCTTGCCGGCCTTGATGCAGCCGGTGCACACGTTGAGGCGCTTGGGGGTGCCGTTGACGACGGCGCGCACGCGCTGGATGTTGGGGTCGAAGCGGCGCTTGGTGATCTTGCGCGACCACGGCCGGTTGTTGCCGAAGGTCGGCTTCTTGTCGCAGATGTCGCACACGGCGGCCATGGCGTTTCACTCCTGGGAGATTGCGGATGGTTCCAAGTTCACATACCCGCGCGCAGAAGGCGCTTCGGGCAACCGGACGAGAATAGCCGACCGGGCCGTATCGGCCGAAATCGACGCTGTTCCTCTAGGGTGACACTCGATGGACGAGGGTACGGCGCGCGAGGAGGCCCAGGCGGCCGGACCGGGGCGGAGCGGCATCGCGCTCGAGTCCGTCGTGCGCTTCGTCGACATCGCCGTCGACGCGCTCGCGGAGGCCCGCGAGGAGGTCGACGCCCTCAACGTCTACCCGGTCCCCGACGGCGACACGGGCACCAACATGTACCTCACCGTGGTCGCCGCCCGCGACGCGATGCGTGCCGCTCTCGGCGACGCCGAGGGGCCGGTGACCACGGCGCCGCTGTCGGCGATGGCCCGCGGGGCGCTGCTCGGGGCCCGCGGCAACTCGGGCGTCATCCTCAGCGAGATGCTCGGCGCCGCCGCCCGCCGGATCGCGGCCGCGACGCCCGGCGAGCGCAATGCCGTGGTGATGGCGGAGGCGCTGCGCCACGCGTCCGAGGCGAGCTATGCCGCGGTGGGGGAGCCCGTCGAGGGGACCATGCTCACCGTGATGCGGGCCGCGGCCGACGCCGGCATGAGCGCCGCGAAGGCCGACGACGGGCGCAGCAGCGACGTCCTCACCGCCGCCGCGGCCGCCGCGCGCGAGGCGCTCGGCCACACGCCCGAGCAGCTCGCCGTCCTGGCCCAGGCCGGCGTCGTCGACGCCGGCGGGCGCGGGGTGTCGGTGATCCTCGACGCCGCCGAGACGGTGCTGACCGGACGCCGGCCGATCCCGGTCACCGCGCCGCTCGGCAGCCACGTCATCCCCGTCCCGCACCTCGCGCCCGACGGCGACGAGCTCAGCGCCGACGGCCCGGCGTACGAGGTGATGTACCTCCTCGACACCGACGACGAGGCGGCGCCGACCCTGCGCGAGCGGCTCGGCGAGCTCGGCGACTCGGTCGTCGTGGTCGGCCGCGAGGGCCTGTGGAACGTCCACGTCCACACCGACGACGTCGGGGCCGCGATCGAGGCCGGTCTCGAGATCGGGCGCCCGCACCGGATCCGCGTCACCCACTTCGCCGAGCAGATCGCGGCGGCCGAGGTCGTCGCGCTGGCCGGACGACGGGTGGTCGCGGTCGCCGCCGGAGCCGGTCTCGCCGCGCTCTTCGAGGAGGCCGGCGCGGTCGTCGTCCGCGGCGGCCCGGGACGCCGTCCGTCCACCGGTGAGCTGATCGAGGCGATCACGGCCTGCGGCGCCAAGGAGGTCGTCGTCCTGCCCAACGACGAGCCGACCGTCCGCGCCGCGCTCGCCGCCGCCAGCACCGCCGAGGCCGACCACGGCGCCCGCGGGCTGCGCGTGGCGGTGATCCCCACCTACACGCAGGTCCAGGGCCTGGCCGCGGTCGCGGTCCACGAGCCGGGCCGCGCCTTCGACCAGGACGTCACCGAGATGACGGCGACCGCCCGCCACGTCCGGCACGGCGCGGTCACCATCGCGGCCCGCCAGGCGATGACCATGGCCGGGCCGTGCGAGCCCGGCGACGCGCTCGGCGTCATCGCCGGCGACTTCGCGGTGGTAGGCGAGGAGCTGGGCGCCGTGGCGCTCGTCGTCCTCGACCGGCTGCTCGCCGCCGGCGGCGAGCTGGTGACGCTCGTCAGCGGCGCCGAGGGCGGCGATCTGGCCGACCGCGCCACCGCCTGGGTCGAGGAGTTCCATCCCCATGTCGACGTCGTGGTGTACGACGGTGGCCAGGAGCGGTACCCGCTCCTGATGTCCGTCGAATGAGGCTCGGGTGGCAATCAACTTCCAATCGTCCGTGACCACGGTGCTCGGTCGCACGACCCCGGCGAAGCGCAAGCGCCTCGCCGAGGGGCTCGGCATCGAGACCGTCGGCGACCTGCTGCGGCACTTCCCGCGCCGCTATCTCGAGACCGGCTCGCTGACCCGGATCGACAACCTGCGCATCGGCCAGCTGCTGTGCGTCGTCGGCGAGATCGCCGAGTGCGAGATCAAGACCTACAAGGACCGCCGCACCAACCGGCCGGCCTACCGCGTCGAGGCGGTGCTGCGCACCGGTGGCCCCCCGCTGAAGATGACCTTCTTCGCGAAGAACCAGAACACCGCCCACTGGCACGCCCGCCGCGTCGCGCAGGGCAACCGCGGCGTGTTCCTCGGGAAGGCCGACCGGTTCCGCGACCAGTGGCAGCTGGTCAACCCGGCGATGACGATCTTCGGCATGAGCGACGACGAGGACGACGCCGGCGTCGGGGACGTCCTCGACTTCGGTCCGCTCTTCCCGATCTACCCGCTCACCAAGGGCGTCGAGACCTGGGACATCGCCCGCGCGGTCACCTTCGCCCGCCAGGTGATGGAGCCGGTCGCCGAGCTGCTGCCCGACCCGCTGCGCGAGGAGTACGACGTCCTCGGCATCCAGCAGGCCTACGACTGGGTCCACCAGCCCGACGACCGCGACCAGGTGGCGCAGGCGCACCACCGGTTCCGGTTCGAGGAGGCGCTGATCACCCAGCTCGTGCTCGGCCGGCGTCGCCGCGCGCGGCAGGCCGAGGGGGCGACCGCGCGGACCGGGGGAGCGGGCGCCGTCCTGGCGGCCTTCGACGAGCGGCTGCCCTTCGAGCTGACCGCCGGCCAGGTCGAGGTCGGCAAGCAGATCGAGGCCGACCTGGCCCAGCCGCACCCGATGAACCGGCTGCTCCAGGGCGAGGTCGGCTCCGGCAAGACGCTGGTCGCGCTGCGGGCGATGCTGCGCGTCGTCGACTCCGGCGGCCAGGCGGCGCTGCTCGCGCCGACGGAGGTCCTCGCGCAGCAGCACTACCGCTCGATCGCGACCATGCTCGGCGACCTCGGCGAGGGCGGCACCATCTTCGGATCGGGCGAGGGCACGCGCGTCGAGCTGCTCACCGGCTCGATGAACAAGGCGCAGCGCACCGGCCCGCTCTCGCGGATCGCCAGCGGCGAGGCGGGCATCGTCATCGGCACCCACGCCCTGCTGCAGGACAACGTCTTCTTCGCCGACCTCGGCCTGGTCGTCGTCGACGAGCAGCACCGCTTCGGCGTCGAGCAGCGGGCCGCGCTCACCGACAAGGCCGCGGCGCCGCCGCACCTGCTCGTGATGACCGCGACCCCGATCCCGCGCACCGTCGCGATGACCGTCTTCGGCGACCTCGAGACCTCGACCCTGAGCGAGCTGCCCGCGGGCCGGGCGCCGATCCAGACCAATGTCGTCCCGCTCGCCGAGCACCCCGGGTGGGTGGCGCGGATCTGGGAGCGGATCCGCGAGGAGGTCGGCAAGGGCCACCAGGTCTACGTCGTCTGTCCGCGGATCACCGGCGACGAGCTCGAGGCCGGGGAGAGGGACGCCGTCGACCTGCCACGCGACGACGACGATCCCGACGCGCCCGCGCCCAAGCCGCCCGCCGCCGCGGTCGAGGACATGATCGCCCGGCTCGCCGAGGGCCCCCTCGACGGCCTGCGCCTCGGCCGGCTGCACGGCCGCCTGCCGGCCGACGAGAAGGACGCCACCATGCGCGCCTTCGCCGCCGGCGACCTCGACGTCCTCATCTCCACCACCGTGATCGAGGTCGGCGTCGACGTCGCCAATGCGACCACGATGGTCATCCTCGACGCCGACCGGTTCGGCATCTCCCAGCTCCACCAGCTGCGCGGCCGGGTCGGCCGCGGCGGCCTCCCCGGCCTGTGCCTGCTGGTCAGCCACGCCGAGGCCGAGTCGCCGTCGCGGGAGCGGCTCGACGCGGTCGCGTCGACCACCGACGGCTTCGTGCTGAGCCGGGTCGACCTCGAGATGCGCCGCGAGGGCGACGTGCTCGGCGCCTCGCAGGCCGGTGGCCGCTCCAGCCTCGAGAACCTGCGGGTGCTGCGCGACGAGGACACCATCGTCGCCGCCCGGCACGCCGCCGAGGGCCTGCTCGACGTCGACGCCGAGCTCGGGCAGGCGCCCGGCCTGGCCGACGCCGTACGCGCGCTCGAGCAGTCGCAGCTCGCCGAGTTCGTGGACAAGTCGTGACCCGCATCATCGCCGGACGGGCCGGCGGACGACGCCTGCAGACGCCCAAGGGCGACCAGACCCGGCCGACCAGCGACCGGGTCCGCGAGGCTCTGTTCTCGGCGATCGAGGCGTGGGCCGGCTCGCTGCACGGGCTGCGCTTCCTCGACCTGTACGCCGGCTCCGGCGCGATCGGACTCGAGGCCTGGTCGCGCGGGGCCGACGCGGTCACGCTCGTCGAGGCCGACCGCCGCACGGCCGAGCTGATCCGGGGCAACGCCCGCGCGATCGGCTGCGACGTCGCCGACGTGGTGGCGCGGTCGGTCACGTCGGCTCTCTCGGCCGGCGCCCCGGCGCCGTTCGACGTGGTGTTCTCGGACCCGCCCTACCCACTCGACGACGACACGATCGCTGACGATCTGGCGCTCCTCTCGGCGCAGGGATGGCTGGCCGAGGGGGCTCTCGTCATCGTGGAGCGCTCCCGCCGCAGCGCCGAGCCGATGTGGCCCCGCGGCCTCGAGCCGCTGGCCGGCAAGCGCCGCCTGAAGAAGTACGGGGAGACCCACCTCTGGCTCGCCGAGGCGAGCAGCCCCGATAGCCTCGCCCCATGACCCGCGCGGTGTGCCCCGGCTCCTTCGACCCGGTCACGAACGGCCACGTCGACATCTTCCGCCGGGCCGCCGGCCTCTTCGACGAGCTGATCGTGGCGACCGGCACCAACATCTCCAAGTCGCGTCTCTTCGACCCCGAGGAGCGCCTGGAGATGCTGCGCGAGGCGTGCGCCGACCTGCCGAACGTCACCGTGATGGGCTTCACCGGCCTGATCGTCGACTTCTGCAAGCAGGTCGGGGCGCACGCGGTCGTGAAGGGCCTGCGCGGCGGCAACGACTACGAGTACGAGCTGCCGATGGCGCAGATGAACGCCCACCTGGCCGGCGTCGAGACGATCTTCATCCCGACCACCGCGAGCCTGGGGTATGTATCGTCGAGCCTGGTCAAGGAGGTCGCCTCGCTCGGCGGCGACGTCTCCGCGCTGGTGCCCCCGGCGGTGCTCTCCCGGCTCACGACGCGCCTGGGCGAGCGGGCCTGACACGCTGTGGGCGGCCCCGGAGTTGGCCGTCCACCACCCGCCCCTCTAACATTGGACCGATCTGTTGTGCCCGGACCTGGAAGTGAACCCCTGAACAACCTGGACCCGAGAGCGCCGCTCGTGCTCGACACTCGCGAGCTCGGACGCCGCCCGGGGTCCCAGCGTCAGGTGTCGCGGACAGTTCCGGCACCAGCAGATCTGGGCATCGAAGTCCTCTCCGTCCCCGAGGGCGCGCCGGTCGAGCTCGACCTGCGCCTGGAGGCGGTCATGGAAGGCGTGCTCGTCACGGGCTCGGCCTCGGCCGTGCTGCAGGGCGAGTGCGTGCGGTGCCTGGAGCCGATCAGTGACGACCTCACCGTGACGTTCCAGGAGCTGTTCGTCTACGACGACATCCGTGACACCGAGGGAGCCGAGGAGGACGACGAGGTCAGCATGCTCCAGGACGACCTGCTCGACCTGGAGACCGTGCTGCGGGACGCGGTGGTGCTCGCACTGCCGTTCCAGCCGCTGTGCCAGGACGACTGTCCCGGGTTGTGCCCCGAGTGCGGGGTGCGGCTCGCCGACGAGCCGGACCACACGCACGAGGCTGCGATCGACCCGCGCTGGGCGGCGCTGACCGAGCTCCAGCAGGACCCCAAGGACTGAGCGCGACGAGGCGTCGCGCACAACGATCAAGGAGAAGACAGTGGCTGTTCCGAAGCGGAAGATGTCGCGCAGCAACACGCGGCACCGTCGCTCGCAGTGGAAGGCTGTCGCCCCGGTGCTGGTCACCTGCGCGAACCCCGCGTGCGGTGCCAAGCACCTCCCGCACCGCGCCTGCGGCACCTGCGGCCAGTACGGCGCGCGCGCCGACCGCCGCCAGGTTCTCTGAGCCCTTCCACCTCCGACGTCAGGTCAGCGGCATCAGCGCCTACGACGAGCTGCGCCGAGCGCTCGGGGATCCGATCCTGGACCCCGAGCTGCTCGAGCGCGCGCTGACGCATCGCTCCTACGCCTACGAGAACGGTGGTCTTCCGACCAACGAGAGGCTGGAGTTCCTCGGTGACTCGGTGCTCGGCGTCGTGGTCACCGAGACGCTGTACCTGACCCACCCCGACCTCTCCGAGGGTCGGCTGGCCAAGCTCCGCGCGGCCGTCGTCAACGCCCGCGCGCTGGCCGGCGTCGCCCGCGACATCGGCCTCGGCACCCACATCAAGCTGGGGCGCGGTGAAGAGGCCACCGGCGGTCGCGACAAGGCGTCGATCCTGTCCGACACGGTCGAGGCCGTGATCGGTGCGGTCCACCTCAGCGGCGGCGGCATCGTGACCTCCGCCGAGGTCGTGCACCGCCTGTTCGACCCGCTCATCGAGGCCGCCTCGGCGCTCGGCGCGGGCCTGGACTGGAAGACCTCGCTCCAGGAGCTCGCGGCCGACCAGAGCCTCGGCGTCCCGGAGTACGTGATCGAGGACGACGGTCCCGACCACATGAAGACCTTCACCGCGCAGGTGCGGGTCGGCGACAAGCTCTACGGCAACGGCACCGGCCGCTCCAAGAAGGAGGCCGAGCAGGGCGCCGCCGAGACCGCCTTCGGCGAGATCGCCGCCGCCCTGGGCCTCGACGCCCACGGCCGGTCGGTCACCTCGGGCAGCTAGTGCCCGAGCTTCCCGAGGTCGAGGTCGTCCGCGCCGGCCTCGAGCGCCACGTCGTCGGCGCGACCATCAGTGCCGTCGACGTCCTGCACGAACGTCCGGTACGACGCCACCCCAGCGGCGCGCTCGGCTTCGCCGCCGCGCTGACCGGCCGCCGGATCGAGGGC
This sequence comes from Nocardioides ginsengisoli, assembly GCF_039537225.1. Lineage (NCBI taxonomy): Bacteria > Bacillati > Actinomycetota > Actinomycetes > Propionibacteriales > Nocardioidaceae > Nocardioides > Nocardioides ginsengisoli. The sequence goes on along the minus strand of NZ_BAABAC010000037.1, from coordinate 77,466 downwards.
GCCCGTCGCCGCGGCAAGTACCTGTGGCTGCCCCTCGACAACGGGGATGCCGTGCTCGGCCACCTCGGCATGAGCGGCCAGCTGCTGGTGCAGCCGCCCGCCGCGCCGCTCGAGCGCCATCTGCGCGTCCGCTTCGTCCTCGACGGCGCGGCCGAGGGGCGCGAGCTGCGCTTCGTCGACCAGCGGATGTTCGGCGGCCTGTCCGTCTCCGTCGGCGGCGCCGAGCTGCCGCACGAGATCGCGCACATCGCGCGCGACCCGCTCGACCCGGAGTTCGACGACGACGCCTTCGTGGCGCGGCTGCGCCGCCGTACCTCGGGGGTCAAGCGGCTGCTCCTCGACCAGGGCCTGATCTCCGGCGTCGGCAACATCTACGCCGACGAGTCGCTGTGGCGCGCCCGGCTGCACGGCGAGCGTCGCGGCGACCGACTGACCCGCGCCCAGGCCGTCGAGCTGCTCGGCCACGCCCGCGCCGTGATGGGCGAGGCGCTCGCGCAGGGCGGGACGTCGTTCGACGCGCTGTACGTCAACGTCAACGGCGAGTCGGGCTACTTCGACCGTTCGCTGCACGCCTACGGGCGCGAGGACGAGCCCTGCGACCGGTGCGGTACGACGATCCGCCGGGTCGCCTTCATGAACCGCTCGTCGTACTACTGCCCGACGTGCCAGCCGGCGCCGCGACGGAGGGTGGCCTCGCGCGTTTGACCCTGGCCGTGGTAAGTGGGACTCTTGGAGACGGCCCCCCATCGGGCCGACACCCGTCGAACCGGAAGGCTCAACTTCATGGCCAAGGCGCTGATCGGCCACCTGAACAGCGACCTCCGCGACCCCCGTCTCGCCCTCGAGAACGCTCGACTGCGCAACCGGGTCGCTGAGCTGGAGTCCCTCGTCCTCCGCCTCTCGGAGGAGAACGACAAGCTGATGTCGGCCCGCGCGGCCGAGATCCTGACCGGCGACGCGCAGGAGATGCAGCCGGCCTGACGGACTCCGACGACGAGCTCCCGTCGTCGCCCCAGGTGCACCCACCCCCAGTAACGGACCACCCCCGCCCGTGTGGCGTCGGGTGGTCCGAGTGCGTTCGGGGCCTGTGGATGAGCTCGGCACGGATCCGCGAACTCGTGCAGGGTTGCCGTCACCTGCTGTCGCATCGGGCGACGGCGTGTGAAAGTGGGGGCGTTGGATGTGGCGAAGCTGTCGAGGAGCGGAGAGGTCCGGATGTCCGTCCTGCCAGAGCTACCGTGGCCGAGTCGCACGGAGTATGTGCCGATGTCGCTCGACGACTTCCTGGCGCTCCGGGACCGGCCGAAGGCCGAATACGTCGACGGGCAGGCGATCGTGAGCCCCCCGGCGTCCAGCTTCCACAACGACATCCAGCGCCGCCTGGCCAACCGGATCGAGGCCGACCTCGTGCCGGAGGTGCATGTCCGCGTCGATGCCGGCTGGCGCCACGCCGACCGCCTCCGGGTGCCCGACATCGCGGTGTTCGAGGCCAAGGAGGATCTCGTCTACGACGACCACCTCCCGATCCTCGTCGTCGAGGTCGTCTCGCCGAGCACCGCGAGCGAGGACACGGTCCGCAAGGCGGGGGAGTACCAGAGCGCCGGCATTGCGCAGTACTGGATCGTCGACCGCGACCACCGCACGCTGACGATCTTCGGCAACGACGGCCGGGGCTGGCAGCAGCTGCTCGCGCTCGACGACGACCACCCCTTCGGCGGCATCGACGTGGGTGAGTGGGGCGAGGTGTCGATCGACCTGAGCGAGCTCTTCGGCTGACTCGCCATCGAGTGGCGCCCGTCGCGCCCGGTGACTAACGTCTCGACCTTGTGAGCCGGGTCATCGAAGCAGTCGCGCCGGCGCGGCTCGGACCCGGGTTCCGGCGGCTGATGGTGTCGGCCTGGTTCAGCAACCTGGGCGACGGGATCGCGCTCGCGGCGGGGCCGCTGCTGGTGGCCTCGCAGACCCGTTCGCCGGGGCTGGTGTCGATGGCGATGTTGCTCGTGGGGCTGCCGTGGCTGCTGTTCGGGCTGCTCGCCGGGGCGGTGGCCGACCGGGTCGACCGGCTGCGGATGGTGGTGGTCGCCAACCTGCTGCGCTGCGCGGTGCTGGCGGTGCTGTGCGCGACGATCCTGACCGGGGCGGTCGACATCGCGCTGGTGCTCGGCGCGATGTTCGTGCTCGGCACGGCCGAGGTGTTCGCCGACACCGCCTACCGGACCTTCCTCCCGATGCTCGTCGACAAGGCCGACCTCGGCATCGCCAACGCGCGGCTGCAGGCGGGGTTCATCACGCTCAACCAGTTCGCGGGCGCCCCGATCGGCGCGGCGCTGTTCGCGGTCGGGATGGCGGTGCCCTTCGGCGCCGAGATCGTCTGCGGGCTGCTGGGCGTCATCCTGGCGACCCGGATCGCGCTGCCGCCCGGACCGGTCCGGGAGGACGTCGACACCCACGTCCTGCGCGACATCGGCGACGGCGTCCGCTGGCTGATGGGCCACGCCGCGATCCGCACGCTGGCGCTGGTGATCGTCACGTTCAACATCACCTGGGCGGCGTCCTGGTCGATGCTGGTGCTCTACTCGCTCGACGTCCTGCACATGGGCCCGGTCGGCTACGGCCTCCTCACCACCGCGTCGGCCGCCGGCGGGCTGGTCGGCACCTTCCTCTACGGCTGGCTGGAGCGGCACGTCCCGCTGGCGACGCTGATGCGCGCCTGCCTGGTGCTCGAGGTCCTCATGCACCTGGCTTTCGCGCTCACCCGGGTGCCGTGGATCGCGGTGCTCATCATGTTCGGCTTCGGGGTCTACGCCTTCGCGTGGGGGACGCTCTCGCAGGCGGTCCGGCAGCGGGCGGTGCCGACGGCGTACCAGGGGCGGGTCGGGTCGGTCTACAGCGTGGCGATCTTCGGCGGCACGGTCATCGGCAGCGGGCTGGGCGGCCTGATCGCCGAGCACGGGGGCGTGCTGGCGCCGTTCTGGTTCGCGTTCGGCGGATCGGCGCTCACGCTGGCGCTGGTCTGGCGCCAGCTCGGGCACATCGCCCATGCCGACGTCGACACTCGGGTGCACGGTTCCGTCGCCCCCGCGGGGTAGCCTGAGGCCTGCCGAGCTTCCCCCGCGTCGGAACCACCTCACCCGACCCCGAAGGGAGACCGCGTGTATCTGAAGAGCCTGACCCTCAAGGGGTTCAAGTCCTTCGCGTCCGCGACCACCCTGCAGCTCGAGCCCGGCATCACCTGCATCGTCGGTCCCAACGGCTCCGGCAAGTCCAATGTCGTCGACGCCCTCGCCTGGGTGATGGGCGAGGCCAGTGCCAAGAGCCTGCGCGGCGGCAAGATGGACGACGTCATCTTCGCCGGCACGTCCGGCCGCCCGCCGCTCGGGCGCGCCGAGGTGGTGCTGACCATCGACAACTCCGACGGCGCGCTGCCGATCGAATACTCCGAGGTCACGATCAGCCGGACGATGTTCCGCACCGGCGGCTCGGAGTACGCCATCAACGGCACCACCTGTCGGCTGCTCGACGTCCAGGAGCTGCTCAGCGACTCCGGCATCGGCCGCGAGATGCACGTCATCGTCGGCCAGGGCCAGCTCGACCAGATCCTGCACGCGACGCCGGAAGACCGGCGCGGCTTCGTCGAGGAGGCCGCCGGCGTCCTCAAGCACCGCAAGCGCAAGGAGAAGGCGCTGCGCAAGCTCGACTCCACCGAGGGCAACCTCAACCGGCTCAACGACCTGCTCAGCGAGATCCGGCGCCAGCTCAAGCCGCTGGGCCGGCAGGCCGAGGTGGCGCGGCGCGCGGCGACGGTCCAGGCCGACGTCCGCGACGCCCGGGCGCGGCTGCTCGCCGACGACCTGGTGACCGCGCGGACCTCGCTCGAGCAGGAGCTCGCCGACGAGAGCGTGCTGCTCGCCCGCCGCGAGGAGGTCGAGCGGGCCGTCGTGACCGCGCGCGAGCAGGAGGCCACGCTCGAGGCGGCGCTGCGCGAAGACCTGCCCGCGCTGTCGGCCGCCCAGGAGACCCTGTCGTCGCTCAACGCGCTGCGCGAGCGCTACCGCGGCCTGCAGAGCCTCGCCGCCGAGCGGGTCCGCAATGCCGCGGGCGTCGCCGAGGCCGAGGTCGGCCAGGGCCGCGACCCCGACGAGCTGGAGGCCGAGGCCGAGCGGCTGGCCGCCCAGGAGGCCGAGATCGCCGCGCTCGTCGCGCAGCAGCAGACGGCGCTCGAGGACGCCGTCCAGGCCCGTCGGGACGCCGAGGACGCCGCGGCGGCCGAGGAGCGCCGGGTCGCCGGGCTGCTCCGCGCCGCAGCCGACCGCCGCGAGGGCCTGGCCCGGCTGCACGGCCAGGTCAACACGCTGCGCTCGCGCGCGACGTCCGCCGAGGAGGAGATCGGCCGGCTGGAGGCCGCGCGTGCCGACGCGCTCACCCGGGCCGAGCGCTCCCAGCGTGACTTCACCGCCCTCGAGACCCGGGTCGCCGGCCTCGACGCCGGCGAGGAGGGGCTCGACGCCGAGCACGAGGGCGCCGTCGCGGCGCTCGACGACCTCGACGAGCGGCTCGCCAAGGTCCGCGCGGAGGCCGCGCAGGCCGACCGCGACAAGGCCGGCCTGAGCGCCCGCAAGGAGGCGCTCGAGCTCGGCCTGGCCCGCAAGGACGGCGCCGGCGCGCTGCTCGCCGCCAGCGACGAGATCTCCGGCCTGCTCGGCTCGGTCGCCGCGCTGGTCGCGGTCCGCGCCGGCTACGAGGGCGCGGTCGCCGCCGCGCTCGGCGCCGCGGCCGACGCGGTCGCCGTCACCGACGCCGACACCGCCGTGGCCGCCATCGACCACCTCAAGAACGACGACCTCGGCCGCGCCGGGCTGCTGCTCGGCGGGGGAGAGGCCGAGACCACGTCGGCGTGGCCGGCGCTGCCGCCCGGCTCGACCTACGCCGCCGACGCGGTCGACTGCCCGGCCTCGATCCGTCCCGCGCTCAACCGGCTGCTGCGCAAGGTGGCCGTCGTCGCCGACCTCGCGGCCGCCCGCGCCCTCGTCGCCGACCTGCCCGACGTGGTCGCGGTGACCCGCGACGGCGACCTGTTCGGCTCCCACTTCGCCTCCGGCGGCTCGCACGCCACGCAGAGCCTCATCGAGATCCAGGCCGCGGTCGACGAGGCCACGGCGTCCCTGGCCGAGGCGGTCGCCGCGGCCGAGCGGCTCGGCTTCGACCTGGCCCGGCTCGAGAACGAGCGCGCCGCGGCCCAGCAGCGCGTCGACGTCGCGCTGGCCAAGCTGCACGAGTCCGACGCCACCCTCGCCGCGGTCGCCGAGGAGCTCGGCCAGCACGGCTCGCTGGCCCGCGCCGCCCGCGCCGAGGCCGAGCGGATGACCGAGGCGATCGCGCAGGCCGAGACCTCCCGCGAGCAGGCCCTGGTCGGGCTCGCCGAGCTCGAGCAGCGGCTCGCCAGCGCCGAGCAGGACACCGAGGAGGAGCCCGACACCACCGAGCAGGAGCGGCTGGTCGAGACCACCCGCGCCGCCCGGCAGTCGGAGATGGAGGCCCGGCTCGCGCTGCGGACGTCGGAGGAGCGCGCCCGCGCCCTGCACGGCCGGGTCGACGGCATGCGCAAGGCCGCCGAGACCGAGCGCGCCGCCCGGGCCCGTGCCGCCGAGCGCCGTACCCGCCTGCTCGCCGAGGGCCGCGCCGGCCAGGCGGTCGCGACCGCCGTCGGCTACGTGCTCACCCGCCTCGAGCGGTCGGTCGACGAGGCCGGCCGCCGGCGCCAGGCCATCGAGGACTCCCGCCGCGGCCGCGAGCAGGAGCTGATGGGGGTGCGTCAGTCGCTGCGCGACCTCGACCGCGAGCTGCAGGAGCTGGTCAGCTCGGTCCATCGCGACGAGATGGCGCGCGCCCAGCAGCGGATGCGGATCGAGCAGATCGAGATCAAGGCCCTCGAGGAGCTCGGCCTCGAGCCGGCCGGCCTGATCGCCGACTACGGCCCCGACCAGCCGGTGCCCGTGCTCGAGCCGTCGGAGGCCGTCGCCGCGAGCGAGGGCGCCGACGACGAGGGCGACGACGTCCCGCGCACCGTGCCCTACGTCCGCGAGGAGCAGGTCAAGCGGCTCAAGCAGGCCGAGAAGGCGCTGACCATGCTGGGCAAGGTCAACCCGCTCGCGCTGGAGGAGTTCACCGCGATGGAGGAGCGCCACCAGTTCCTCTCCGAGCAGCTCGAAGACCTGCGAGCCACCCGCAAGGACCTCCTCGACATCGTCAAGGACGTCGACGCCCGCGTCGAGCAGGTCTTCACCGAGGCCTACGCCGACGTCACCAAGGCGTTCGACCAGACCTTCGCCCGGCTCTTCCCCGGCGGCGAGGGCCGGCTGGTCCTGACCGACCCGGCCAACATGCTCACCACCGGCATCGAGGTCGAGGCCCGCCCGCCGGGCAAGAAGGTCAAGCGCCTCTCGCTGCTCTCCGGCGGCGAGCGCTCGTTGGTCGCCGTCGCCTTCCTGGTCGCGCTCTTCAAGGCGCGCCCGTCGCCCTTCTACATCCTCGACGAGGTCGAGGCGGCGCTCGACGACACCAACCTCGGCCGTCTGCTCGAGATCTACGAAGAGCTGCGTGCCCACTCCCAGCTGCTCGTCATCACCCACCAGAAGCGGACCATGGAGGTCGGCGACGCGCTCTACGGCGTGACGATGCGCGGCGACGGCGTCTCGGCGGTCATCAGCCAGCGGCTGCGGGACGAGTCCGCGTGAGCGCACCCGACCGCACCCGGCCCGACCGGTCGTCCTACCGCGCCTGGCGCACGGCGACCACCCGCTGGTCCGACGACGACGTCTACGGCCACCTCAACAACGCGCGCTACTTCGATCTCATCGACACCGCCGTCAACGCCCACCTCCACGAGGCCACCGGCGTCGACATCCGGACGCTGCCCGCCATCGGCGTCGTGGCCGAGGTGTCGTGCCGCTACTTCGCCGAGATGGGCTACCCGCGCCCGATCGAGATGGGGCTGGCCGTCGAGCGGCTCGGCACGTCGTCGGTCATCTACCGGGTCGGGCTCTTCCAGGGCGACCCCGAGGGCGAGGGCGCGCTGGCATCGGCCGAGGGCCGGTTCGTGCACGTCTACGTCGACAACGACGACCCGGCGCGGCCTCCGACGCCGATCCCCGACCTGATCCGTACGGCGGTCGCGCCGCTCGTGGTGTCCTGAGTCGTGGTGTCCTGAGTCAGGCCGGGCCGTCCGGCACGCGGTAGATCTTGAAGATCGAGTCGCGGCTGCGCCAGACCAGGTCCCACTGCGCGGTGATGTGCGGCCGCTTCTGGCGGATCTGCGCCTCCCAGTCGGCGCAGAACAGGCACACGGACTGGTTCTCGCTGAAGAAGACGACATAGCTGCCGGGCTTCGGGGCGAAGGGCAGCTCCATCCGGCGGAACGTCACGTTCGCGACGGGGGAGCCCCAGAAGGTGCGGGCGTACGTCGGCAGCTGGCGCTGCGTCGCGAGGTCGGCGTACATCACCTTGACCTCGGAGCGGTGCGCGCCGAGCCAGTCGCGGAAGTCGTTCATGATGCCGCCGTTGGTGACCACGAACTGCGGGTCCTTGCGCACCATCTGCGCGGTCGGCAGCACCGGCGCGAGGACCAGGCCGGCCGCGACGACGACCAGGACGACGCGGCGCCGGGTGCCGGTCAGCCAGGGCGTGTCGCCGAGCTGGGAGGCGATCGCGCGGGCGGCCAGGACCAGGGCTCCGGTCGCGGCGAGGATCATCGGCACCAGGAACGGCAGCCAGTAGCGGACCAGGTCGAGCCGCAGCGACGGCGAGGCCGGGTTGAGCGTGCCGCCGGCGAGGATCAGCAGCACCAGGGTGCTGAGGAACCAGAACGTGAAGAACCCGATCCGGCGACCGACGAGCAGGGCGCCGGCGACGGCGAGGGCGCCGCAGATGACCATCCACGGGCCGTCGGGCAGCGTCAGCATGACGCGGGGGATGACGGCGAAGTAGGAGAGCCGGCCCTGGTTGAGATAGGGCAGGTCGAGCGGGTTCGTCGTCGCCGACATGTCCGAGCCGGTGAGCGCGTTGAGCCGCGCCATCGGGTCGTCGAAGACGAGCGCGCTGATCAGCATCTCGAGCAGGAACATGGCGAGCGCGGCGCCACCGGCGCAGAGCGCGACCAGGCGGCGCGGCGGACCGCCCTTCCAGAGCAGCGCGACGGCGACCGCGGGCCACGCGAAGACCGACGTCTCGCGCATCCACCAGGTCAGGCCGACCGCGAGACCGGTCAGGACGAGCAGGACGACGCCGACCAGCCGGGCGTCCGGACGACGCCGCCAGTGGTCACGGGTCGCCACCGCCACCGCGACGGCCAGCGTGGTGGTGCTCGCGGAGAAGATGTCCGGGTAGAGCCGGGTGGCGTTGAGCAGGATCGGGCTGCAGCCGAGCAGCAGGACGACGGCGACCAGTCCGGCCGCGCGCCCGAAGGTCCGGGAGGCGAGCCAGTGCGCGCTGGCGAGCAGGACGGCGCTCGCGACCACCGGCATCAGGTAGAAGGTCGCCTCGGAGTCGTGGAACAGCCGGGTGATCGGCACCAGGGGCAGCACGATGCCGTAGCGCGTCGTACCGACCATGTTCCAGGTCGGGTGCGGGAACTCCATGCCCGTGTGCACATAGCTGAACGGGTCGGAGACGATCGGCAGCGTCCGCAGCCAGAAGACCACGATGCCGCCGACGAGACCGGCGACGAGCGACTGCGGCCAGCCGACGCGGGTCAGCCAGCCCAGGCGGGCGGCCCAGCGAGCGGTGTCGAAGGACGGGGCCTCGGCTGATGTGGTGGCCTCCATGGTCTCCGCTGACACCGCTGGGACGATACCCGACGGGTCGGTCCCGGCCGTGGTCCGCGCCGGTGTGTGCTCGGACATGTCGCCAGGTACGTCGGGGCAGGCGGGCTATCTTTGCGGTCGTGACGCAGCCCGCGCTCCCGCCGCCGCAGCCGCGCCGGTCTCGTTGGCCGGATCTGGTCGACGGCGTCATCGACGGGGGCGTCGTCGCGTTCGCCGTGTGGACCCTCGTCTACGAGGTCGTCCTCGCGCGCGGCGGCTCGCTGTGGTGGGCCGGCTGGCCGTGGCTCGTGCTGGCGGCGGCGCTCGCCGCGGGCGGCGCGGTGACCGCCCACCGCCTGCGCACGCCCGACGACGACGAGGAGCCGCCCGAGCCCGGGAGGCACCGCCTGCCGCTGACGATCGGGCTGGTGGTGGCGCTGGCGGTCGTCATCCTGCTGCGCGCCGCGGTCGGCTACACCGTGCTCGCGCTGGTCTCGGCCGTCGTGATCGTCGTGCACCTGGCACCGTGGCTGCGCCGTCGCGCCCATGCCGCCGGGCGCCCGCTCGACGTACCGGGCTGGCAGCACGGCATCGCGGCCCTGGTCAGCCTCGGCCTCGGCGCGCTCGCCTCGTTCATCAACCACCCCAACGCCGACGACGTCTTCTACGTCAACCGAGCGACGTGGATCGCCCAGCACGGCACGGTCCTGCAGCGCGACACCATGTTCGGCCCCGGCCGGCTCGCGTCGGCCGACCGCGGCGGCCTCGAGACGCCGTCCATCGAGGCGCTCCAGGGCGTGCTGGCCCACACCTTCGGCGTGACCGCCCCGACCGTCGCCTATCTGGTCTGCGTGCCCGTCCTGTCGGCGCTCGTCGGCTGGATCGGCTGGCGGCTGCTGCGGGAGTGGGCGCCGCGCCGTGCCCTGCTCGCGTTCGTGACCGGTGTGGTGTTCCTCCTCGCCAGCGCCCAGTCGATGGTCGGCAGGTTCTCGATCGACCGGATCTGGCAGGGCAAGGTGATCGCCGTCGCCGTGCTGCTCCCGCTGATCTGGCTCTGTCTCAGCAAGCTCGCGAACCGGCCGCGGCTGCGCGAGCTGGCCCTCCTGCTGGCGGCCGGCATCGCGCTCGTCGGGCTGACGACGACCTCGGCGCTGGTCGGTCCGGTCGTGGTCGGTGCGGCGCTCGTGGCGGCCGCCGTGCTCCGCTCGAAGGGGCTGCTGCTCGGTGCCGTCTGCCTCGCCGTCGGACCGGCCGGCAATGCGCTGGCCCAGAAGATGACGTCGGCCGCCATCGGCGATCCGTCGGTCGTGCCGGCGACGCCGGCGGAGACCTTCGTGATCGCGTTCGGCGTCGTCGGCGTCATGGCCCTCATCGGGTACGGCGCCGCCGTGCTCGGCGTGACGCTCGTCCGCGGCCCCGCAGCCGTCGTCATCGGCTGCGGCGCGCTGGCGACGGCCGCGACCCTGCTGCCCGGGATCCTCGACGCGGCGGACGCCGTGACCGGAGCCGGTCCGGTGGTGTGGCGACTCGCGATCACGCTGCCGGTCTGGGTGCTGGTGGGCCTGCTGGTGACGGTGCCGCTGCCCGGTCGGGTCGTCGGGCTCGTCGTACCGGTGGCGACGGCGGTGGCGCTCGTCGTCGCGGTGACACTGGGCGGTCGCTGGCTCTGGTCGTCCGCGGCCGGCGTCGACCTGACCGCACGACCGGTGTGGAAGGTCGACCAGCAGGCCCTGACCGACGTGCGGGCGGCCGAGCGGCTGTCGGTCCCGCCGGGGCTCTGGCTGCTCCCGCCCCAGCAGATGGAGATCCTGGCGATCTCGAAGGTGGGCCCGTTCGCCGTCGTGCCGAGGGACTTCTATCTGCCCAATGTCACCGACCCGGCCGTGCATGTCGACGAGCGACACATCCTCTACCGGCTGGTCCACGGCGAGGTCGTGTCCGTGCCCCGGGTCCGCGACGCGCTCGGCCTGCTCGACGTCTCACTCGCGTGCGTCCCGGCGGACGACGCCGAGGCGGTGCGGGTGCTCATCGCCGCCGTGGGCGACAGCAGCCTCCGGCAGGTCGGCAGCATGCGCTGCCACGTCAGTCGAGCGGGACGTCGCCCAGGTAGAGCGACTTGACCCGTCGTACGACGCGCGCCGAGGCGCGGTCGTCGAGGTGGTCGAAGAACAGCCGGCGGCGCCACTCGTACTCCTCCTGCTGCTCCGCCGTCGGCTCGTCGAAGACCCGGTCGAGGGCGTCCACGAGGTCGTCGAAGGTGCGGCAGACCGGGCCGGGCAGGACCTCGTCGAGGTCGTAGAAGAGTCCGCGCTCGCTGTGGGCGTAGCGGTCGAGGTCGTAGGCGAAGCTGATGACCGGACGCCCGGTCAGCTGGAAGTCGACCAGGCAGCTGGAGTAGTCGCTGATCAGCGCGTCGGCCACGCGGTAGAGCACCTCGAGGTCGGGGTAGCGGCGTGAGGAGACGTTGATCGGGTGCAGCGGCTCGAGCAGGCGCGAGTAGGTGCGGGCGTTGTCGGCCATGTGCTCGCGGACGCCGATGACCGCGTTGTTGGCCTCGGCCCACCGGCCCAGCCGGGCGATCTCGGCGTCGGAGAAGTGGTAGTAGGAGTCGGCCTGGCCGTCCTTGAAGGTCGGCAGGAAGAGCACGAGCCGGCGGCCGGCGACCTCCTCGCGCAGCCGGTCGGCCGCGGCGCGGAGGTCGGCAGGCAGCCGCTCGTCGGGGCGGACGACGAAGTCGTTGCGCGGCAGGCCGGTGGGCCACAGGTCGGTGTAGCCGACCGGGAAGAAGGCCGACGTCATGGCCAGGCTGTCGACGGCGCTGGACGTGATGACCGCGCGCGAGCCGGCGTTGTTGAACATGTTGCTCTCGGCGACCTCGGGGCTGAGGCCGAGGCTCGCCGTGCCGAACCGCTTGAGCGGGATGCCGTGCCAGAGGTTGATGACGTTGTGCGCGGTGGTCGAGATCGGCCAGTGGGCGTTGACGAAGGGGCCGTGCTTGACGAAGATCTGCCGGGCCCGCGCGAGGTAGTGCTGGCCCTCCTTGCTGCGCAGCGGCACCTCGACCACGTTCTCGCCGGTCACACCGATCCGGCGCGAGCGGGTGAGGATGATCTTCTTGATCGCCGGGTCGTCGCGGACCTCCTCGAAGACCGCGCGCTCGTTGCCGGCGAAGGTGTGGTCGAAGGCGCACACCGGGAACGCCCACCAGTGGTCGAACTTCGGCGCGGTGCGGTCGAGCGCGCGGAAGGCGCGCTTGCCGACGGGGCGGCTGTCCTCGACGGTGCCGTCGGGGAGGGTGCGGATGCTGTGGGCCCGGTAGAGGCGGTCGGCAGGCGTGACGCGGAGCAGGTTGCGCTCCATCATCTCGACCGGTGCGTCGGGGAAGACCGCGCGCACCCGGTCCTTCCACAGGTACAGGTCGGGCGTCTTGACGTTCTCGCCGAGGTAGAGCCGCTTGACGAGCGGGAACGACTCCTTCTCCAGCAGCGTGAAGTAGTCGGGCGTGTAGAGCGGGTGGAACGGATAGAGGCTGTCGACGTAGGCCGCGAAGTCGTAGCCCGCGTTGTTGAGGTGGTCGCTGAGCCCGATCTCGTACTTGAGGATGACCAGGCCCTTGTGCTCCTGGCGGCTGACCTGCTCGATGCGCCGGCGGAAACCGGGGTCGGCGACGACCCGACGGCGGAAGGCGACGAAGTAGGAGCTCAGGTGCATCCGGAGGTAGGGGTCCCAGTCCTCCTCGGCGGGGTGCATCGCCTTCGCGTCGGCGAGCGGGATCGGCTCGTCGTCGCCGTTGTCGCGCGAGAAGTCGGCGCGCGTGGCCTGCAGGCCCCACCAGTCGGTGGCCTGGGCGTCCATCCGGGCGAAGACGTCGTCGAGCGGGTGCAGCAGGTAGCAGCTGTCGTTGGCGAAGACGACCTCGTCGTAGGCGTCGAGCGCGTCCCAGCCGACCAGCTCGGTGGCGAGCCGGGCGTAGGAGCCGAAGTCGTAGCGGCCGTGCGGCGCCGCCCACGCGCCGCGGACGATGCCGTCGAGCTTGGCGAGCTCGCCGTCGGCCATCAGGCAGTCGGCGAGGTAGTAGACGTCGGCGTGCCGGGCCAGCTCGGTGAGGTAGGCGATGACGTAGTCGTCGACGACCCCGTCGACGTCGTAGGCCGCGAAGAGGCAGGCGCGGCGCGAGGACGGGTCGAGCCGCGGGGCGTCGGCGCGGACCGGCGCAGGCTCAGGCCGCGTGGCCAGGCCCGCGGCCCGGCCGTGCAGGACGTGGTGGACGAGCGGGTTGACCTCGACGCGGGTGGGGTCGAGGTGCTCGTTCCAGTACCACCAGACGTCGAAGTCGCGGCGCGGGCTGCGCAGCCAGCGCCAGCCCTTCTGGCAGAAGTGGCTCAGGGCGTCGAGGCCGGTGGCCTGCAGCTCGTCGCGGTTGGCCGCGGTGTAGCCGGCCGTGTCGAAGGCGTCGCCCGCCGCCGTCAGGACGGCGGCCTCGGCCGCCGCGACCGTGTCGTCGTCGGGGGCGAGGCCGATGGAGAGGCCGGTGGAGAGGCCGGTGGAGGTGTCGGCGGTCAGTCCGTCGGTCACGACCGTGCGGACCAGCGCCTCGGCCGCGACCGGGTCGTTCGCGCGAACGTCGTCCCAGCGGCGGACGAACGCGTGCCAGCGCTCGACGAACTCGGCGGGCGTCATCGCGGTGCTCCGTTCCGGTTCTTCAGCATCTCGACCACGCGGGCACTGCTGCCGTCGTCGAGGTGGTCGACGAGCAGCGACCTCACCCGCGCGCGATGCCGGGCCAGGGCGGGGGACTCGCCGTCGAGCAGCCCCTCCAGGCCGGCGACGAGCTCGTCGAAGTCGTGGGCCACCGGGCCGGGGAAGAAGTGGTCGAGGTCGAGGACGACGCGCTGCGCCGCCGCGACCGGGTCGTGCACGAAGGCCATCAGCGGCCGGCCCAGCACGGCGAAGTCGAGCGCGGCGCTCGCGTGGTCGGTGAGGACGGCGTCGGCCGCGCGCAGCACCGCATGAAGCGACGGGAAGCGCCGGTGGGAGAGGTCGAGCGCGTGCTCGCCGAGGAGGCGGGTGTAGGGCCGGTCCTCGTCGCCGATCCGCTCGCGGATGCCGAGCACGACCCCGGATCGGTCGGCCCAGGCGCGGATCCGGTCGATCTCGGCCGGGCTGAACGGGTACGCCGGCGCGGCGCCCGCGTCGCGGATCGTCGGCAGGAGCAGCAGCAGTCGGCGGCCGTCGAGCAGTCTGCGGACGGCGGTCTCCTGCTCGCGCAGGTCGGCGGGCAGCTCGTCGTGGGCGCGGTGCAGGAAGTCGTGGGCCGGCAGGCCGGTGCGCCAGACCTGGTCGTAGCCCGCCGGCCGGTACGTCGCCACGGCGGCCAGCTGGTCGAGGCGCGAGGCGGCGAGCAGGCCGGTCAGGTTCGGCTCCGGGGTCGGGTGGAGCAGCTCCTCGGCGACGATGTCGGGACTGTTGACCCGCGCCGGCGGGACCGGCGGCGGCAGCTGGGGCGCGCGGAGCGTCGCCACGTCGCGCTCGAGGATCAGCCCGTCGCGGACCACCACCACCTCGTGCTGGTCGAGGTCGAGCGCGCCGCGCACGCTGCGGCGCGGCTGCTTGGCGACGAACACCCGGCCGGCACCGAGCAGCGCCTCGCGGCCCGCGCGGCTGAGCAGGGGAGCGGTGGTCAGGTCGATGCCCGGCACCGCTACCCGCCGTGAGCGGGTGAGCACGGTCAGGTTGATCGCCTCGTTGCGCACCGCCTCCATCAGCGCCCGGCTGTTGTCGGGCAGCATGTGCAGGTCGGGATCGACGACGAACACCCAGCGGTCGTCGTGCTTGGGGACCTTGCGGTCGCGCCGGAGCAGACCCTTGCCTGTCGCGGCCCTGGGCACGATGACGGTGCCGTCGGGGTCCTGGGTGATCGCGAGGCTGTGCTGGACCCGGTCGTCGGGGGCGGTGCGGGCCAGGGTGCGCGCGAACAGGTCGACGGGCGCGTCGGGGGCGAGCGCACGGATCCGCTCCGCCCAGCCGGCCAGGCCCGGCATGTCGTAGTGGTTCTGGCCGATCAGGTAGCGCTTGAGGAGCGGGAAGCCCTCGGCGATCAGCGTGAAGTGGGTCTCGGAGAACATCGGGTGGAAGGGGTGCAGCGCCGGCACGAAGGTGTCGAACGCGAAGCCGCGGCCGATGAGCAGGTGGGTCAGCCCCACCTCGTACTTGAGGACGACGAGCAGCTTGCCGCGCTGCGGCGCGACCGAGTCGATCAGCCGCCGGAACAGCGGGTCATCGAGCACCGGTCGGCGGAAGGCGAGGAAGTAGGACCCGACGTGGAAGTCGTAGACCGGGTCGTCCTCGTAGCCGTCGAGCATCCGCTCCCGGACCTCGTCGAGCGGGATCACCCGGGAGAAGCGGTTGGACGGCTCGTGGGCCGTGCTCGCCAGGCCCTTGGTCGCCTGCAGTCCCCACCAGTCGCAGGGCCGGTCGGCCATCTCGGCGAAGACCTGGTCGAGCGGGCGCAGCAGGAAGCAGCTGTCGTTGACGAAGAGCACCTCGTCGTAGGCCTCGAGGGCCTCCCAGCCGACCAGCTCACGGGCGAGCATCGCGTAGGAGCCGAAGTCGTAGGAGCCGTGGCGGATCGCCCACGCGCCGGCGGTGATGCCGTCGAGCTTGGCCAGCTCGTCGGGCGGGAGGTAGCCGTCGGCCAGGTAGTAGACGTCGCAGAAGCGGGCCAGCTCGCGGATCAGCAGCAGGACGGACTCGTCGATGACCTGGTCGGCGTCGTAGCCGGCGAACAGGCAGGCCCGGCGTACCTGGCCGCCCTCGCCGCCGGCACCGGTCTCGAGCCGGTGGCCGGGGCGCGCCTTCGTCGACTCCGGCCGGGTGGACAGGCCGCGCTCACGCCCGGACAGCGCGTAGTGGACGAGCGGGTTGACCGCGTCGCTGGACGGGTCGAGATGGTTGAACCAGTACCACCAGACGTCGAAGTCGGCGCGCGGCTTGCGCAGCGCCTTCCAGCCGACCCGGCAGAAGTGCTCGACCGGGTCCTCGCCGGACGCGAGGTCGTCGGCGTTGTGGTGGGCGTAGTAGGCCGGGTCGACCAGGTCGCGGACGATCGTCGCCTCGATCCGGGTGCGGTGCTCCGGGGCGACCGCCGCGAGCCGGTCCAGCCGGGGCCCGAGTCCGGCGTCGGACGGCTGCTCGGCGGTCATCTGCCGCCGGCCCGCAGATGATGCAGCAGGGGATTGGCGTCGGCGGGCAGGTCGCCGTGGCGCGCGCGGTAGGACACCGCGTCGAACGCGGGCCCGGGGTTCTTGCCCTCCTGGGCGCCGCGGCGCAGGTAGTGCAGCGCGGGGGCCATGCCGGTGCCGGCGACGCCGGGGTACTCGCGGAGGTACCAGGGGCCGTCCATCAGCGGCGAGGACTCGAGCAGGTCGAGGTCGGCCATCTCGCTCTGGTCGGGCAGGTAAGGGGCGAACCGTCGTACGACGCGGCGCACGCGCATGCCGCGGCGCGCGGCTTGGCGCAGGTGCTCGTCGAGGCGGGTGCTGAGGGTCACCAGGCGGTCGGCGGTGCGCCGGGCGCGGGCGAGCTCCTCGCGGTCGATCTCCTGCTCCTCGCGGAGCTGGGCGAGCTCGATCCGGGACAGGCGGAGCTCGTCGCGGAGGCGGGAGACCTCGACGTCCGCGTCGGTGTGCTGCTCCGAGTCCAAACCTGTGCTCTCTCGACATCGGCGGCCACCTGGTCGGGCCGCTCGCGGTCGCCCGGAACGCTAACACGCATCGGGGCGCCGACCGGGCATCAGCGGCGAGGGCCGGTGCGCGGGTTTCGGTATCACCGCGGTGGTCGGCGATGATGGAGGTCCTGGTGTGTCCTACTCGGAGGAGTCCAAGGTGCTGTTCGTCGTGCTCGCCATCTTGCTGAGCCTGGCCGTCTCGCTGGTCGTCGCGCTGTATGTCGCCTACCCCGGCCGCGGCGAGAAGATGCCGATCGCGCCCTGGATCGGCGACGCGATGGGGAAGGCCGTCGACGCCGCCCCGACCCTCGAGGACGACGAGCGCGACCTGCTCCGCCTGGGCTGAGCCCGGGCACGCGATTCCGGCCACGGGAGCGCGGCGTGGTGGGATAGCGCCATGGGTGAATGGCTCTACCTCATCATCGGCATCGCCGTCGTCGGCGTCCTCGCGATCGCCGGCTTCATCGGCACGCGGGTACGACGTACCGGGCGCGAGCTGCCCGAGGGGACGTCGACCGACGTCATCACCACCCCGGTCGAGACCGCGGCGCCTCCGGTCGAGGCGCCCGAGGCCGAGGTCGAGGAGGCGCCGGCCGAGCCCGCCGCGCCCGTCCTCGAGAAGCCCGAGAAGCCGGCGTCCCGCCTGGTCCGGCTGCGCCAGCGGCTGGCCGGCTCCAACGCGCTGGGCCGCGGCCTGCTCGGCCTGCTCAGCCGCGACAAGCTCGACGAGGACACCTGGGAGGCGATCGAGGACCTGCTCCTCACCGCCGACATCGGCGTCGCGCCGACCCAGGAGCTGGTCGAGCGGCTGCGCACCCGGCTGCGCGTCGAGGGCGGTCAGATCCCCGACGCCCGCGCCGTGCTGCGCGAGGAGCTGATCAACCTGGTCGACCCGACCATGGACCGCGCGCTGCGGGTCAGCGGCGAGGGCGACACGCCCGGCGTCGTCCTCGTGGTCGGGGTCAACGGCACCGGCAAGACCACCACCGTCGGCAAGCTCGCCCGGATCCTCGTCGCCGACGACCGTACGGCGCTCCTCGCCGCGGCGGACACCTTCCGCGCCGCCGCCACCGAGCAGCTCGCCACCTGGGGTGAGCGGGTCGGCGTCGAGGTCGTGCGCGGCCCCGAGGGCGGCGACCCCGCGAGCGTCGCCTTCGACGCGGTCAAGCAGGGCGTCGACCGCCAGGTCGACACCGTCGTCGTCGACACCGCCGGCCGGCTGCAGAACAAGCAGGGCCTGATGGACGAGCTCGGCAAGGTCAAGCGGGTCATCGAGAAGCAGGCGCCGGTCTCCGAGGTGCTGCTGGTCCTCGACGCCACCACCGGCCAGAACGGCCTGATCCAGGCCAAGGTCTTCTCCGAGGTCGTCGACGTCACCGGCATCGTGCTCACCAAGCTCGACGGCTCCGCCAAGGGCGGCATCGTCGTCGCCGTGCAGCGCCAGCTCGGCGTCCCGGTCAAGCTGGTCGGCCTCGGCGAGGGCCCCGACGACCTGGCGCCCTTCGACGCGGCCGCCTTCGTCGACGCGTTGCTGGGCTGACGCGGTCGAGCCCGTTCATGGGCTCGTAACGACCTCCCCGAAGTCGTTACCCGCGCGAAACATCGCGCCGCGCGACCCGAAACCTGCCCCCCGGAAGGTCGGGGCATGGAAAACGGCTACTACACCTGGATGCTGGTGTCGGCCTCGCTCGTCCTGTTGATGACCGCCCCTGGCCTGGCGCTCTTCTACGGCGGCATGAGCCGGACCAAGTCGGTCCTCAACATGATGATGATGTCGTTCAGCGCCCTCGGCGTCGTCGGCATCGTCTACGCCCTCTGGGGCTGGTCCATGTCGTACAGCACGACGTACGCCACGACGAGCGGCGCGACGGGCAAGGAGATCGCCAAGCTCTTCTCCAACCCGTTCACGCAGTTCGGGCTGGAGAAGACCGACCCCGCCAACTACGTCTTCGTCGCCTTCCAGCTGACCTTCGCGGTGATCACCGCCGCGCTGATCAGCGGTGCGGTGGCCGACCGGATGAAGTTCTCGGCCTGGCTGCTGTTCCTGCCGATCTGGGTCACGCTGTCGTACTTCCCCCTTGCCCACATGGTCTGGGGCGGCGGCTTCCTCAGCGGCGTCAAGAACGGTCTCGCCGACCTGCTCTTCTCCGGTCAGGACGGCGCCGCGGTCGCGCCGATCGACTACGCCGGCGGCACGGTCGTCCACATCAACGCCGGTGTCGCGGGCCTGGTGCTCGCGCTGCTGCTCGGCAAGCGGATCGGCTTCGGCAAGGAGCCGATGAAGCCGCACAACCTGACGCTCACCATGATCGGCGCCGGTCTGCTGTGGTTCGGCTGGTTCGGCTTCAACGTCGGCTCGATCGTCAACCTCAAGGCCTACACCACCGAGACCGGCCTGGTCTGGCTCAACACCACGCTCGCCACCTGCGCCGCGATGCTCGGCTGGCTGCTCGTGGAGAAGCTGCGTGACGGCCACGCCACCTCCCTCGGTGCCGCGTCCGGCGTCGTCGCCGGCCTGGTCGCGATCACCCCGGCCTGCGGCAACCTGGTGCCCTGGAGCGCGATGGTCCTCGGCCTGGTCGCCGGCGGTCTGTGCGCCCTGGCGGTCGGCCTCAAGTACAAGCTCGGCTACGACGACTCGCTCGACGTCGTCGGCGTCCACCTGGTCGGCGGCCTGGTCGGCACGATCGGCATCGGCTTCCTCGCCTCCAACGGCGGCGGCCTGCTGACCGGCGGCGGCCCGCGCCAGCTCGTCATCCAGACCGCGGTCGCGCTCTTCGCGATGCTCTGGTCCGGCGCGGTGACGCTCGTGGTCGGCCTGCTCGTCAAGGCCGTGATCGGGCTGCGGCTCGACGGCGAGGACGAGGTCGACGGCATCGACTTCGCCGAGCACGGCGAGGCGGCGTACGACCTCGGCACGGGTGGCGGCGCCCGCCGTACCTCCTCCATCCTGGGCACGTCGGTGCCCGTCTCCTCGTCCAGTGCAGCGGAGGTCCACGCATGAAGCTCGTCACCGCGGTCATCAAGCCGCACAAGTGGGAGGACGTCCGGGAGGCGCTGGAGGCCTTCGGCGTCACCGGGATGACCGTCAGCGAGGTCAGCGGCTACGGCCGGCAGAAGGGCCACACCGAGGTCTACCGCGGCGCGGAGTACGACATCGCGCTGGTGCCGAAGATCCGGATCGAGATCGTCGTCGACGACTCCGACACCGCCGACATCGTCGGGATCGTCACCAAGACCGCCCACACCGGGCGGATCGGTGACGGCAAGGTCTGGGTCAGCCCGGTCGAGACCGTGGTCCGGGTGCGGACCGGCGACACGGACGTCGCCGCGCTCTGAGCGCTGCAGGAATCCCCGGTACGCCGGGGATTCCTGCACCTGCTTTCACGGGGGCGTAACGCCCTCGGGGAGACCTGTTACACCTGCGAAACATAGGGACCGCACAGTGGGCGAATGCCCGATCTGCTCCTCACCGCCGCCGGTACGCCGGCCCCGGCCACGGCCGCCGGCGACACCGCCTGGCTCCTCGCCGCCGCGGCGCTCGTGCTGCTCATGGTCCCGGGACTGGCGTTCTTCTACGGCGGCATGGTGCGCTCGAAGAGCGTGCTCAACATGATGATGATGGTCTTCGGGGCGCTCGCCGTGGTGATGGTGGTGTGGGTGCTCGTGGGCTACTCGCTCGCCTTCGGCGACGACCTCGGGGGCGGGCTGCTCGGCGACCCGGGGCAGTACCTGGGCTTCCGCGGGATGCTCGACGCCGAGCCCGGCGCGTCGTACCCGATCACCATCTTCGCCGCCTTCCAGGGCCTGTTCGCGGTCATCACCGTCGGGCTCATCGCCGGCGCGATCGCCGACCGCACCCGGTTCGGCACCTGGCTGCTGTTCGCGGGCCTGTGGACGGTGCTCGTCTACGCGCCGGTGGCGCACTGGATCTTCGGCGGCGGCTGGATGTCGAGCCACCTGCACGCGCTCGACTTCGCCGGCGGCACGGCGGTCGAGATCAACTCCGGCGCGGCCGGCCTGGCCGCGGCGCTGGTGCTCGGCCGGCGGGTCGGCTTCGGCCGCGACCCGATGAAGCCGCACAACCTGACGCTCGTCATGGTCGGCGCGGGACTGCTGTGGTTCGGCTGGTTCGGGTTCAACGCGGGCTCCGCGCTGGCCGCCGACCGCACCGCCGCGATCGTCTTCGTCAACACGCTGCTCGCCGGCTGCACCGGGTTGCTGGCCTGGCTCGGCGTCGAGCGCTTCCGCGACGGGCACGCGACCTCCTTCGGCGCCGCGTCGGGCGTGGTCGCCGGGCTGGTCGCGATCACGCCGTCCTGCGGCGCGGTCACGCCGATCGGTGCGATGCTCGTCGGCGTCGCGGCCGGCGCGATCTGCGCGCTCGCGGTGGGCCTCAAGTACACCTTCAAGTACGACGACTCGCTCGACGTCGTCGGCGTCCACCTGGTCGGCGGCCTGGTCGGCACGGTCGTGATCGGCCTGCTCGCGTCGTCGAAGGTGACCGCCGTCGACGGGCTGTTCTACGGCGGGGGAGCGGGGCAGCTCGGCCGCCAGCTGGTGGCGGCGGGCGTGACCCTCGTGTTCTCGTTCGCGATGACCGCGCTGCTGGTGTGGGTCCTCGAGCGGACGGTCGGCTTCCGGATCGACCCCGAGCACGAGGTCGCGGGCGTCGACCTGGTGATCCACGCCGAGACGGCGTACGACCTCCACATCACCGGCGGTGCCCGCCCCCATTTCGGTCCCGGGACTGGCACGCTGCACTCATGAAGCTGATCAGCGCGGTGGTCAAGCCGCACAAGTGGGAGGACGTCCGCCAGGCGCTGGAGGCCGTCGGCGTCAACGGGATGACCGTCAGCGAGGTCAGCGGCTACGGCCGGCAGAAGGGCCACACGGAGGTCTACCGCGGCGCCGAGTACGACATCGCGATGGTGCCGAAGGTGCGCATCGAGATCGTCGCCGACGACGCCGACGTCGACCAGATCGTCGAGACGATCAGCAGCGCCGCGCAGACCGGACGCGTCGGCGACGGCAAGATCTGGGTGACGCCCGTCGAGACCGTGGTGCGGGTGCGCACCGGCGACACCGGACCGGCCGCGGTCTAGCGCCGGCGATGGGTCCTGGATGACGGCGGTCGAGCGTGCCGCCCGCACCGAGGCGGCCGACGCCCTGAGCGCGGGTGCGTACGACGCGGCGGCCGGACCCGACACCGGCGTGGCCCTCGTCGCCGTCGGCGGCTACGGCCGCGGCGAGCTGGCGCCGTACTCCGACCTCGACCTGGTCCTCGTCGCCGGCACGGGCGTCGACGAGGAGAAGTGGCACGAGCTGGCCGGCCAGGTCTGGTACCCGCTGTGGGACTCCGGGCACCGGCTCGACCACTCCGTCCGCACGCTGCCGGAGATGCTGGCCGCCGCGGAGGCCGACGTCCGGGTGGCGTCGGGACTGCTCGACGTCCGCCACGTCGCGGGCGACCACAGCCTCGCGCTGGAGCTGCGGACGACGGTCCTGGCGCACTGGCGTCGCCAGGCCCGCGAGCGGCTGCCCGAGCTGCACGAGCTGGTCCGCAGCCGGCACCGGCTGGTCGGCGAGCTCGCCCACCTGTCGCTGCCGGACCTCAAGGAGGCCGAGGGCGGTCTGCGCGACGCGACCGTGCTCAAGAGCCTGACCGCGAGCTGGCTGGTCGACGTCCCCGCGGCCGACCTGGAGCGCTGCCGCCAGCAGCTGCTCGACGCCCGCGACGTGCTGCACGCGGCGGCCGGGCGGGCGACCGACCGGATCGCCCCCGAGCACTGGGGGCCGATCGCCGAGGGGCTCGGCCTGCCCGACGAGGCGGCCGCGCAGCGCCATGTGCGCGAGCTCGGACGACGGGTCACCCACCTCTCCCGGCTCGCCTGGCGACGCGCCGACGACGCGCTGCGCCGCACACCGGCCGCCCGGCCGCGGCGGCCCGACCTCGAGCGGATCGCGCCCGGTGTCGCGCTCGCGCAGGGCGAGGTGGTGCTCGACCGCGCCGCACGCCCGGCGCACGACCCGGTGCTGCTCCTGCGGGCGGCGGCCGAGGCCGCTGTACGGGATGTGGTGCTGGCGCCACCGACGGCCGCGCGGCTGGTCCGTGAGTGCCCGCCGCTGCCCGAGCCGTGGCCCGACGAGGCGCGCCAGCAGCTCGTCCGCCTGCTCGCTGCCGGCCCCGGCCTGCTCGGCGTCTGGGAGACGCTCGAGGAGACCGGCGCGCTCGAGCGGATCCTCCCCGAGTGGGAGCGGGTCCGGCTGCTGCCGCACGCCTCGGCGATCCACCGGTTCACCGTCGACCGGCACGTCGTCGAGACCTGCGTGGAGGCGGCGGCGCTGATCCGCGACGTCTCGCGCCCTGACGTGCTCGTCGTCGCCGCGCTGCTGCACGACATCGGCAAGGGCGGGCTGACCGAGCACAGCCTGGCCGGCGAGCCGATCGCGCGGGCGATCGCGTCCCGGATGGGCTTCGGGCCGGCCGAGGTCGACCTGGTCGGCACGCTCGTACGACGTCACCTGCTGCTCGCCGAGATCGCCACCACCCGCGACCCCGACGATCCGGCGACCGTCGACGCGCTGCTCGAGCACATCGACAGCCCGGAGGCGCTCGCGCTCCTCACCGCGCTCACGGAGGCGGATGCGAAGGCCACCTCGCCCAAGGCGTGGTCGTCGTGGCGGGCCGGGCTGGTGCTCGACCTCGCCCGCCGCGCCCGGACCGCGCTGGAGCGGGGCACCACGCCGCCCGCCTTCACGGTCGAGGAGGTCGCGATCCCCGCGGGCGTGAGCAGCGACGAGGTGGCCATCGAGGTCGAGCCGGTCGCCGACGGCTCCCGGGTCACCGTCGTCGCCCTCGACCGGGTCGGCCTCCTCGCCGACGTCGCCGCGCTCTTCGCGCTGCGGCGGATCGGCGTGCGGGCCGCGCGGCTGTGGGCCCAGGGGGAGTACGCCGTCTCGGTCTGGGACGTCGCCGACGACCACCTCGACCCCGGCGCGCTGCGCGACCAGTTCGACGCGATCGTCGCCCGCCGCGTCGACCCCGCCGCGCGGCTCGCCCCGCGGCACGCGCCCGGCGACCTCGACCCGGCGGTCGTCGTCCGGCCCGAGGCGAGCGACCACGCCACCGTCATCGAGGTGCGCGCCGCCGACCGGCTCGGCGTCGTGTACGTCGTCAGCGCCGCGCTCGCCGCGCTCGACATGACGGTCCGCTCGGCGCACATCTCCACGCTCGGACCTCAGGCGGTCGACGTCTTCTACGTCCAGGAGGCCTCGGCCGGGGCGCTCTCGGACACCCGCGCGGCGGACGCCGCGCACGCCGTACGACGGGCGATCAGGGGGTCCGTCTGATCCGCGCGACGCCTCAGCAGCAGCGGGACTGCGGATCGTGCTCGCGCAGGTCGGCCCGGTGCCGCTCGAACGCCCGCCGCGACATCGGTACGACGCCCTCCCGGGCGCAGCGGTCGACGTACTCGTCCCACCGCGCCTCGCCGGTGAGCTCGCGGACGTACCACCGCAGGCCGCGCCAGGCGCGGGCCAGGGGAATCATCGCGACCGCCCGGTGCCACTCAGCCGGGACTCCTCCCAGGCGCGGACGGCCTCCTTCTCGTCGGCGGTCGCGAAGAAGTCGGCGGGAGCCACGATCTGCGACGGCGTGGCCGGCACCTCGGTCGTCGGCAGGGTGCCGGCACGGATCGCGCGGACCCACACGACGGCCGCATTGGCGACGACGACGAGCACGAGCACGGCGAAGGTCAGCTGGAGCACGCCGTTGGTGGTCGAGTTGGTGACCACCTGGTCCATCTGTCCGGCGCTCTTGGCCGGGGCCAGCAGCTGGCCGGCGTCGCGGGCCGTCCGGTAGCGGTCGGCCTGCGCGAAGTAGCCGATGGCCGGGTTGTCGGAGAACACCTTCTGCCAGCTCGCGGTCATCGTGGTGACGAGATCCCAGGCGAGCGGGACGAGCGGCACCCACACCCAGCGCAGCTTGCCGTGCTTGAGCATCAGCGTGACGCACACGCACAGCGCGATCGCGGCGAGCAGCTGGTTCGAGATGCCGAACAGGGGGAACAGCTGGTTGATGCCGCCGAGCGGGTCGGTGACGCCGATGTAGAGCATGTAGCCCCAGGCCGCCACGACCAGCGCGCTGGCCGACCAGGCGGCCGGGCGCCACGAGGTGTCGGCGTACCGGTGCCAGACGTTGCCGATGGTGTCCTGCAGCATGAACCGGCCCACCCGGGTGCCGGCGTCGACGGCGGTGAGGATGAACAGCGCCTCGAACATGATCGCGAAGTGGTACCAGAACGCGGCCAGCCCGCCGCCGAACGCGTCGCTGAAGACCTGCGAGATGCCGACCGCGAGCGTCGGGGCGCCGCCGGTCCGCGAGATCAGCGTGGGCTCCTGGACGGCGGCCGCCGCGTGGCTCAGCGTGTCGGGCGAGATGGTGAAGCCGAGCGTCCGGACGAAGTCGGCGGCGCTCGAGGCGGTGCCGCCGGTCACGCCCGCCGGGCTGTTCATCGCGAAGTAGAGACCCTGGTCGATCACGCACGCCGCGATGAGCGCGCTGATCGCGACGAAGGACTCCATCAGCATGCCGCCGTAGCCG
This sequence comes from Nocardioides ginsengisoli, assembly GCF_039537225.1. Classification (NCBI taxonomy): domain Bacteria; kingdom Bacillati; phylum Actinomycetota; class Actinomycetes; order Propionibacteriales; family Nocardioidaceae; genus Nocardioides; species Nocardioides ginsengisoli. Next base: position 52,337 of record NZ_BAABAC010000037.1, on the reverse strand, counting down.
ATCATCCGGACGTGGCTCTCCTTGGCGATCATCTTCGGCGTGGTGCCCGAGGAGATCAGGGCATGGAAGCCGGAGAGCGCGCCGCACGCGATGGTGATGAAGACGAACGGGAACAGCTTGCCCGCGAACACCGGGCCGTCGCCGTGCAGCGCGAAGCCCGTGACGTCGTCGGCCTGGAGCGCCGGGCGGGCGAGCAGCAGCCCGACGGCGAGCAGCACGATGACGCCGACCTTCATGAACGTGGAGAGATAGTCGCGCGGCGTCAGCAGCATCCACACCGGCAGCACCGACGCGACGAAGCCGTAGACGACCAGGCAGATCGTCAGCGTCTCGTGCGAGAGCGTCAGGGCGTCGCCCAGGGCCGTGTGGTCGATCCAGCCGCCCACGACGATGGCCAGCAGCATCAGGCCCACGCCGATCGCGGTGGCCTCGCTGACGCGGCCCGGGCGCAGGTAGCGCAGGTAGAAGCCCATGAACAGCGCGATCGGGATGGTCAGCCCGATCGAGAAGACGCCCCAGGGCGACGCGGCCAGTGCGTTGACGACGACCAGCGCGAGGACCGCGAGGATGATGATCATGATCGCGAAGACGGCGATCAGCGCGGCCGCGCCGCCGACCGGCCCGATCTCCTCGCGCACCATCTGCCCGAGGCTCTTGCCGTCGCGGCGCATCGAGTAGAAGAGGACCATCATGTCCTGGACCGCCCCGGCCAGGATCACGCCGACGATGATCCAGATGGTGCCGGGCAGGTAGCCCATCTGCGCGGCCAGCACCGGGCCGACGAGCGGACCGGCGCCGGCGATCGCTGCGAAGTGGTGCCCGAAGAGCACCCGCCGGTCGGTGACGTCGAAGTCCTGGCCGTTCTCCAGCCGTTCGGCCGGGGTGGCGCGGGCGTCGTCGACCTCGAGCACGCGATCGGCGATGAACCGCGCATAGAACCGGTAGGCGATCGCGTACGACGCGAGCGCCGCGAACAGGATCCACAGGGCCGACACCTCCTCGCCCCGGGAGAGGGCGAGCACCGTCCAGCAGACCGCGCCCACGACGGCGATGCCGCCCCAGATCGCGATGCCGAGGGGTGTGATCCGGCGGCGTGGGCCGCCCGGTCGCCGTACGGATGTCGTTGCGCTCATCGTTGACCTCCTCCGCCAGGCGGGGTGCCCCCGATGGCACGCCCGACCACCGCGCCGGTGCTGTGCTTCAGGCGCAGTACCCTCGAACGTCCACCGCAGACGTCGGGCCTCACGGCACCGCCGGTTACGATCGGTGTTCGAAGACCCCACTTCTACCGACGACTCCGACGAGGACGCAACGCTCTTGTTCGCCACACTTTCCGACCGCCTCACCGCGACCTTCAAGAACCTGCGCGGCAAGGGTCGGCTCTCCGAGGCCGACATCGACGCGACCGCCCGCGAGATCCGGATCGCGCTGCTCGAGGCCGACGTGGCGCTGCCCGTCGTCAAGGAGTTCGTCTCCGCGATCAAGGAGCGCGCCCGCGGCGAGGAGGTCAGCGGTGCGCTGAACCCCGCCCAGCAGGTCGTCAAGATCGTCAACGACGAGCTGATCGAGATCCTCGGCGGCGAGACCCGCCGGCTGCGCTACGCGAAGACCGGCCCGACGGTCATCATGCTCGCGGGTCTGCAGGGTGCCGGTAAGACCACCCTCGCGGCCAAGCTCGCGCTGTGGCTCAAGGAGCAGGGCAAGACCCCGATGCTCGTGGCCTGCGACCTGCAGCGCCCCAACGCCGTCCAGCAGCTGCAGGTCAACGGCGAGAAGGTCGGCGTGCCGGTCTACGCGCCCGAGCCCGGCAACGGCGTCGGCGACCCGGTCTCGGTGGCGAAGGCCTCGATCGAGGAGGCCAAGCGCAAGCTGCACGACGTCGTCATCGTCGACACCGCGGGCCGGCTCGGCGTCGACGCGGAGATGATGGCGCAGGCCGCCGGCATCCGCGACGCCGTCCAGCCCGACGAGGTGCTCTTCGTCGTCGACGCGATGATCGGTCAGGACGCGCTGGTCACCGCGCAGGCCTTCCTCGACGGCGTCGGCTACGACGGCGTCGTCCTCACCAAGCTCGACGGCGACGCCCGCGGCGGCGCCGCGCTGTCGATCCGCCACGTCACCGGCAAGCCGGTCATGTTCGCCTCCTCCGGCGAGAAGATGACCGACTTCGACGTCTTCCACCCCGACCGGATGGCCTCGCGCATCCTGGACATGGGCGACGTCCTCACCCTGATCGAGCAGGCCGAGAAGGCCTTCGACCAGGAGGAGGCACTCAAGGCGGCGCAGAAGCTGTCGGACGGCGACTTCACGCTCGACGACTTCCTCGGCCAGATGCAGCAGCTGAAGAAGCTCGGCTCGATGCAGAAGATCCTCGGGATGCTGCCCGGCATGGGCCAGATCCGCGAGCAGCTCGAGAACTTCGACGACCGCGAGATCGACCGGATCGAGGCGATCATCCGCTCGATGACCCCGGCCGAGCGCGCCAACCCCAAGGTCATCGACGGCTCCCGCCGCGCCCGCATCGCCAAGGGCTCCGGCCGCACCGTCTCCGACGTCAACAACCTCGTCGACCGCTTCTTCGAGGCGCGCAAGATGATGATGCAGATGGCGCGCGGCGGCGGGATGCCCGGCATGCCGGGGATGCCCGGGATGCCCGGGATGGGCTCCGGTGGCGGCAAGCGGGTCAGCGCCAAGCAGAAGGCCAAGCAGGCCAAGGGCAAGGGCGCGCGCCGCTCCGGCAACCCGGCCAAGGCCGCCCAGGACGCCGCTGCCGCGAAGGCGAAGGCCGACGAGGCGAAGCCGAACCCGTTCGGCATCGGGCAGGACATCGACTACGAGGCCGCCGCCGAGAACCTGCAGCTGCCGAAGGACTTCTCCAAGTTCCTGAAGTGACCGCGAGCGAAGCGAGCCTGGTCACTTCGCATCACAAGGCGTCCGAGCGAAGCGAGGTCCAACGGTGAGCGCAGCGAGCCGGTCGCCGAAGGCGACGTTGATCGTCGACGCCGCCAATGTCGTCGGTGCGCGCGCCGACGGCTGGTGGAAGGACCGTGCCGGGGCGGCGGCGCGGCTGCACGAGCAGCTGCTCGTCGCCGACGTCGGCTACGACGTCGTCGTCCTGGTGCTCGAGGGCCAGGCCAAGGGCGGCGTCCGGGCTGGCCGTGACGCGCATGTGCGCACGGTCCACGCGCCCAAGGACGGCGACGCCGCGATCGTCGCCGAGGCCAAGCGGGCCGTCGAGAAGTCGCCCGGCACCCGCGTCGTCGTGGTGACCGCCGACCGCGCCCTCGACGCGCGCGTCCACGGCGTCGGCGCGACCACCGTGTCACCGACCTGGCTGCTGGCGGAGCTCGGGCGATAGCGTCGGGCGCGTGAGTGCGCTGCGGTTCTCCGGTCCGGTCCTGCCCGACGGCGAGTCCCGGGAGGTGTACGTCGTCGACGGGCGGATCACCTACGAGCGCCCGGCCGGCGCTGAGCTCGCCGGCGAGGGCTGGATCGTGCCCGGCCTGGTCGACGCCCACAACCACCTCGGCCTCGAGGACGGCGGCGCGGTCGACGACGCCGAGATCGAGCGGACCGCGATCCTCGACCGCGACAACGGCGTCCTGCTCACCCGTGACTGCGGCTCGCCCGCCGACACCCGCTGGGTGCACGAGCGCGACGACCTCCCGCGCCTGATCCGCTGCGGCCGCCACGTCGCCCGGACCCAGCGCTACCTGCGCAACTACGGCCAGGAGGTCGAGCCGGACGCGCTGCCCGACACCCTCGGCGAGCAGGCCCAGGCCGGCGACGGCTGGGTCAAGCTGGTCGGTGACTGGATCTCGCGCGAGGAGGGCGACCTGACGCCGTCCTTCCCGGCCGACGCGGTCGCCGCGGCCATCGAGGTCGCCCACGCCAACGGCGCCAAGGTGACCGCCCACTGCTTCGGCGCCGACTCGCTCGGCCCGCTGCTCGACGCCGGCATCGACTGCATCGAGCACGGCACCGGCCTCACCGCCGCCCACCTCGAGCAGATGGTGGCGCACGGGGTGGCGCTGGTGCCGACGGTGCTGCAGACCAGCAAGTTCCCCGAGTTCGTGTCGGCGGCGCGCGACAAGTTCCCGGCGTACAGCGCGACCATGGAGTCCCTCTACGCGACCCGGCGCGAGGTGCTGATGAACGCCTACGACGCCGGCGTCGCGATGTTCGTCGGCAGCGACGGCGGTGGCTCGGCGCGCCACGGCGTGCTGCACGAGGAGATCCTCGCGATGGCCGCGATGGGCCTGCCCAACGACTACGTCCTCGGCGCCGCGTCGTGGCGCGGCCGTGCCTGGCTGGGCTGGAACCCGGGCCTCGACGAGGGTGACCCGGCCGACTTCGTGATCTACCCGCGCAACCCGGTCGAGGACCTGTCGGTGCTCGCCGAGCCGTCGCGGGTGGTGCTGCGCGGCAAGGTCGTGGCCTGAGCCCGTTTTCCACACCGGACGTATCAGGGACCCCGCCCGCCCGCTCCTTGTGGTGAGCGACCGCCTCGGTCGCGCCCCTCCCGAAGGAGCCCACCATGTACCGCTACCCCGAGCACCTCACGCACCCCTCCGGCGTGGAGCTCACCCCCCAGCCCGACCGCGTCCTCCTGTCGCCGCGGTCGGGCGGCCCCGCCGCGGCGGCGGGCGACGTCCTGAGCTCGCTCGGCCTGGTCCGGGCGGGGGACGACGGCCCGGCCGCCGCCGCGGGCGAGCAAGGCAGCGTCCGCAAGCAGCCCGTCAACGAGGGCCCGGACTTCGTCTTCGCCAAGACGGCCGACGGGTCCGAGGTCGATGCCGACGCCATCACCGCGGCCACCACCGGCGGCAGCGTCGCGTGGGCGGCGCCCGTCTACACCGCCGACTTCGGCGCCGGCGTCGAGGACCTCGCGCCGGCCGCCGACGCGGTCGTCCTCCTGCACGCCGACGTCGCCGACCCGGCCGAGCTGGCCCGGGTGAGCGCGCTGGGCCTGCAGCGCGACGAGGTCCGCTCGTCGCTGCTGGGCGACCACGACTACTTCACCGTGACCGACCCGGCGACGACGCCGGCGTACGACCTGCCGGACCGGATCGCCGAGGCGCTCGGGCGGCCGGTCGAGGTCCGGCTCGAGTGGGTGCCGATGCGGGTGCCGGTGGCGCACGACGCCAACGACCCGATGTACGTCGACCAGTGGAACCTGCGTCAGATCCACGCCGGCGGCCCCGGTACGACGGGCTGGGACCTCACCGTCGGCTCGTCCGCCGTGACCGTGGCGATCCTCGACGAGGGCGTCGAGCTGGGCCACCCCGACCTGGTCGGCGGCTTCCTGCACAACGGCATCAACCTCGGCACCATGTCCGGCACCGGCGCGCCCACCGGCAACCACGGCACCGCCTGCGCGGGCATCGTGGGGGCCCGGATCGACAACGGCCTCGGCGTCGCGGGTCTCGCGGGCGGCTGCCGGCTGCTGCCGATCGCGTTCTCGCGGTGGACCGACACCGAGGTCGCCGCGGGCCTGCGCTACGCCCGGATGCAGGGCGCCCAGGTGGTCTCGATGAGCTTCGGCTGGAACGCCTGGAGCCACGCGGTGATCGACCCGGCGATCCAGGAGGCGTTCAACGCCAACATGATCCTGTGCGTCGCCACGCACAACCAGAACACCGCCAACGGCATCACCTACCCGGCGACCAACCCGCTCGTCATGGCGATCGGCGCCAGCGACCAGGTCGACAACCGCAAGTCGCCGGCCAGCCCGGACGGCGAGCCGTGGGGCGCCAACTACGGACCGCAGATGTCGGTCGTCGCGCCCGGCGTCCGGATCCCGACGACCGACCGGCTCGGCGCCGCCGGCTACACCGCGACCGACTACACGGGGACGTTCAACGGCACCTCCGCCGCCACCCCGCACGTGGCCGCGCTCGCCGCGCTGATCCGGTCCCGCAACTCCACGCTCACCAACGTCCAGGTCCGCCGGATCATCGAGACCACGGCGGCCAAGACCGGCCCGCTGCCGTACGCCAACGTCTCGGGCCACCCGAACGGCACCTGGAACGAGCAGCTCGGCTACGGCCGGATCGACGTGTACGCCGCGCTGCGGGCGGCCTCGCGGGTCGTGAAGCGGTTCCGGTTCGAGGACGACCTCAAGCTCCGCTACAAGGAGCTGGTCCGCGACATCGACATCTACAAGGACCGGGTCAAGGAGGTCTCCCTCGAGATCCCCGACCTGACCAAGCTCGCCGGTCGCGAGCAGGACGACGTCTTCGACCACGACCACGTCGTGCTGCCCGAGAAGGCGAAGGAGATCCAGGGTCTCGACGAGGTGATCAAGCGCCTCGACCGGATCGAGCGGGTCGTCGGCAGCAAGGGTGCGCCCTTCGTCAAGGCCGAGGACCGGCCCGACGTCACCGGCGAGGTCGTCGAGGCCGCCGTCAACGGCGCCCGCGCCGAAGGGGCGTCGTGATCCTGGTCCTCGCCTCCGAGCGGGACCCCGGGGCCGCGGCCCTGGTCGCGGGGTGGGCGGGCGCACGCCTGCTCACCCCGGCCGACCTGTCGCTGGCCGGCTGGTCGCTGGGCCAGGAGCCCGGCCGGGGGATCGCCGACGGCGAGCCGTTCGCCGACGACCGGGTGCGCTGCCTGGTCTCGCTCCTCGCCGGCGTCGAGGCGGGCGACCTGACCTGGATCGCCGAGGAGCACCGCGCCTATGTCGCGACCGAGATGACCTCCTTCCTCGGCCACTGGCTGGAGACCCTCGACGGCCGCTGCCTGGTCGCGCCCTCCCATGCCGGCCTCGCCGGGCCCTGCCCGCCGACTGCCGCCTGGGCGGCCGCCGCCGACCTGCCGATGACCGGCGGGGAGGAGCCGATCGCGCCCGCCGTCGTCACTGTCGTCGGCGACGAGGTGTTCCGGGTCGCGGGGGAGGGGCCCGAGCCCAGCCTCGAGGTACGGCGCCGCCTGGCCCGGATGGCCATCGCCCACGCGGCGCCGCTCCTGTCGGCGATCGTCGACCTCGGCGGCGGTACGGCGCTCCCGCGGCTGCACGCCGTCCTCCCGGCGCCGCTGGTGCGGACCGAGCCGGTCCGGCACGCGATCCGGGCGCTCGTCGGCCGGCTGGTGGGCGAGGAGGCGGCGTCGTGATCGTGCTGCACGGGCTGCGCACCGACACCCCGCTGGACGACGTCCGGCAGGTGCTGGCGGACCGCGGCACGCCGTACCTCTTTGTCGACCAGACGGCCTGCGCCGACGCCGTCGTCGAGCGGACCGCCGACCGGCTGGTGCTCGTCGTCGGCGGACGCGCGGTGCCGGTCGAGGACGTCCGCGGGATCTACCTGCGCCCCTACGACCTCGGCGACGCCGTCGACGCGGCCGAGCGCCGGCGGCTGACCCGGCTGACGCTCGACCTGCGGGAGTGGGCCGAGGCGGCGCCGTCGTCCGTCCGGGTCGTCAACCGGCCCTCGGCGGGGTTGAGCAACCACTCCAAGCCGCGGCAGTCGCGGGTCATCGCCGCGGTCGGGTTCGCGGTCCCGGAGACGCTGCTCACCACCGACCCGGAGGCGGCCGCGGCCTTCGTCGCCGCGCACGGCGGGGCGATCGTGAAGTCGATCAGCGGCACCCGCAGCATCGTCCGGACGCTCGCGCCCGGCGACGACCTCGCCGCGGTGCGGTGGTGCCCGACCCAGCTGCAGCGGTTCGTCGCGGGCGTCGAGTACCGCGTGCACGCGGTGGGGGAGCGGCTCTTCGCCCACCGGATCTGCTCCGACGCCGTCGACTACCGCTACGGCGGCTTCACGCTCGAGCCGACCGACCTCCCCGACGACGTCGCCGACCGGTGCCGCGCGCTCACCGCCACCCTCGGGCTCGAGCTCGCGGGCATCGACCTGCGCTTCGGGCAGGACGGCCGCTGGTACTGCTGGGAGGTCAACACCTCCCCGGCTTACACCTGCTTCGACACCGGCGACCGGGCCATCGCGACCGCCCTCGCCGAGCACCTGGCCCAGGCATGAGAGCAGGCGTGGGATCAGGGTGCGGGACCGATTCGTGAAGGACGCCGGACGTCTGGCAGACTTGTCCACTGAGTTCTGCGCCTTCCGGTCCCTCTCAACCGGTGGGTGCAGCGCCCATCGAGTCCGGGCCCCGGTGTTCCCCACCTGGTCGCTCGAGCCTCACCCACCACGAATTCTCAAGGAGACACCACAAACGTGGCCGTCAAGATCCGTCTGAAGCGCCTGGGCAAGGTCCGGGTCCCGCAGTACCGCATCGTCATCACCGACTCGCGCAAGAAGCGCGACGGCGCGGTGATCGAGGAGATCGGCAAGTACCACCCCAAGGAGGACCCGTCGTACATCGACGTCGTCTCCGAGCGGGCGCAGTACTGGCTCGGCGTCGGCGCGCAGCCGACCGAGGCCGTCGAGGCGATCCTCAAGATCACCGGTGACTGGCAGAAGTTCAAGGGCACCGAGGGCGCCGAGGGCACCCTGAAGGTCAAGGAGCCCAAGCGCGACAAGCTCGAGATCTTCAACGAGGCCCTCAAGGAGGCCGCCAACGAGCCCAAGGGCGCCGCGGTGACCGCCAAGAAGACCGAGAAGAAGGCCGAGAAGGCCGAGAAGGCCGAGAAGGCCGAGAAGGTCGAGGCCCCCGCCGCCGAGGAGACCCCGGCCGAGGAGCCCGCCGCCGAGGCTCCGGCCGCCGACAGCACCGAGGCCTGAGTCCGTGTTGGCTGACGCGCTGGAGCACCTCGTCCGCGGAGTGGTCGACCACCCCGACGACGTCGTCGTGCGCGACAAGCAGCTGCGTCGTGGTTCCGTGCTCGAGGTCCGGGTCCACCCCGACGACCTCGGCAAGGTGATCGGTCGCGGCGGCCGTACGGCCACCGCCTTCCGCACCGTGGTCTCCGCGATCGCCGGCAACGGCGGCACCCGGATCGACTTCGTCGACACCGACCGCCGCTAGGCGACAAGCAACGGCACGAACGGGCGTCTCCCCACCGGGGAGGCGCCCGTTCGGCGTTCCCGGCCGCGGACCTCTAATCTCAGGGGCGTGGAGAGCATCGAGGTCGTCGTCGGCCGGATCGGCAAGCCGCACGGCATCCGCGGCGAGGTGACCGTCGACGTACGCACCGACGAGCCCGAGCGCCGCTACGTCGTGGGCGCCGTCCTGCAGGCCGAGGCCCCGCGCGGGTCCGCCTTCGCCGCACGCACCCTCACCGTCAGCCGGACCCGCTGGCACCAGGGCGTGCTGCTGGCCGCCTTCGAGGAGCTCCCCGACCGCAACGCCGCCGAGTCCGCGCGCGGCGTGGTGCTGCGCGCCGCCGTCCCCGCCGACGAGACGCCGGACGACCCCGACGAGTTCTACGACCACCAGCTGGTCGGACTCGCCGCCTACGACCTCGAGGGCGCCCACCTCGGCGAGGTGGTCGGCCTGGTCCACGGCGCCCAGGACCTGCTCCGCATCACGACCCTCGACCGCCGCGAGGCGCTGGTGCCCTTCGTGAGCGCGCTGGTGCCCGAGGTCGACATCGCGGGCGGCCGGGTCGTCGTCGCCGACCGGCCCGGGCTGGTCACCCCGTTCCCCGACGACGAGGTCACCGACGGAGACGGCGCGTGAGGCTCGACTACCTCACCATCTTCCCCGACTTCTTCGCGCCCCTCGAGCTCTCGCTGCCGGGCAAGGCCGCCGCGAGCGGGCTGCTCGAGTTCGGCGTCCACGACCTGCGGCAGTGGACCCACGACCGGCACCGCACCGTCGACGACACCCCCTACGGCGGCGGCGCCGGCATGGTCATGAAGCCCGAGCCGTGGGGCGAGGCGCTCGCCCAGGTCGTCGCGCCGGGCAGCACGGTCGTCTTCACCACGCCGTCCGGCGAGCGCTTCGACCAGCGCCTGGCCGAGGAGCTCGCCACCCGCGAGCACGTGGTGTTCGCGTGCGGCCGCTACGAGGGCATCGACCAGCGGGTCATCGACCACGCGCGCGAGGTCGCGGAGGTCCGCGAGATCAGCCTCGGCGACTACGTCCTCAACGGCGGCGAGGTCGCCGCGCTGGCGGTCACCGAGGCCGTGGTCCGGCTGCTGCCCGGGTTCATGGGCAACGCCGCGTCGCTGGTCGAGGAGTCGCACGCCGAGGGCGGGCTGCTCGAGTACCCCGTCTACACCAAGCCGCGCACCTGGGACGGCCGCGAGGTGCCCGCCGTCCTGCTCAGCGGCGACCACGGCGCCATCGCCCGCTGGCGGCGCGAGCAGGCGGTCCGCCGTACCGCCGAGCGTCGTCCCGACCTGCTCCACCCGTCCACGCTCGACGACGGCAGCCCGATCGTCCGCGCCACGCTCGGCGATGCGGGCGAGCTGCTCACGCTGCAGCGCGCCTGCTGGGTGCAGGAGGCGATCGACAACGACATGCTCGCCATCCCGGCGCTGCACGAGTCGCTCGACGACGTCCGGGGATGGCTGGGGGAGTGGGACACCTATGTCGTACGACGCGCCGGCCGCCTGGTCGCCGCCGTGCGCGGCCGACTCGAGCCCGCCGACCCGACGACGTGGGACATCGGCCGGATCATGGTCGCCCCCGACCTGCAGGGCGCCGGGCTGGGCCGGACCCTGCTGGAGCACATCCAGGCGGTCGCACCGGAGCAGGCGACGTCGTACCAGCTGTTCACGGGGGCCGCGAGCGCGCGCAACCAGCGGCTGTACAAGAACGCCGGCTTCCGGCTGCGCAGCGACCTCCCCGCGCCCGCGGGAACGGTCGTGCTGAGCAAGCGCCGCCGCTGATTACCGCAGGTCAGGCCGCCTGTGGGAAGATCGCTGGTCGGTGACGCGGACGCTTCTGCCACAGGGGAACCGCCGATCGCGTCGCCGGAACCATCCATCACCACCACGACCGCGGCTGACCTGTGTGCATTCGCGAGGAGAATCATGAGCAACCCCAGCCCCGCCCTGGTCACCGAGCTCGGCAACGCCGCGAAGCGCGACGACGTTCCCGCCTTCCGTGCCGGTGACACCGTCAAGGTCCACGTCAAGGTCATCGAGGGCAGCCGCTCCCGTGTCCAGGTCTTCCAGGGCGTCGTGATCCGCGTCCACGGCTCCGGCGTCGGCCGCACCTTCACGGTCCGCAAGGTCTCCTTCGGCGTCGGTGTCGAGCGCACCTTCCCGCTCCACTCGCCGATCTTCGAGTCCATCGAGGTCGTCACCCGCGGTGACGTCCGCCGGGCCAAGCTCTACTACCTGCGCAACCTGCGCGGCAAGGCCGCCAAGATCAAGGAGCGCCGCGAGGCCTGAGCCTCGTGAGAGGCGTGAGCCTCCGCTTCGCGAAGCCCCGACCTGGGTCCAGGTCGGGGCTTCGTGCTTTCCGGCTGGGTCTGCCTCCTAGACTCGTCCCTCGTGACGACCGACGACACCGCTGCGCCCCCGCCCGACGAGGAGAGCGCCCCGTCGGCGTCCGCCGAGCAGCCCGCGGGCAAGCACGGCAAGAAGGCCCGCAAGCACCTGCCGGTGTGGCAGGAGAGCGTGCTCCTGCTCGTCGTCGCCCTCGGCCTGGCGATCGTGATCAAGGCGCTCTTCGTGCAGGCGTTCTACATCCCGTCGGAGTCGATGGAGCCGGGCCTGGTCAAGAACGACCGGATCCTGGTCCAGAAGGTCTCCTACTGGTTCGGCCGTACGCCCAAGCGCGGTGACGTCATCGTCTTCGCCGACCCCGGCCAGTGGCTCACCGCGACCGACGACAAGGGCCCGACCGGGATGGCGAAGGCGCTCTCGAAGGTCGGCCTCTACCCGACCGGCGGCCACCTGGTGAAGCGCGTCATCGGCACCGAGGGCGACGTCGTCCAGTGCTGCGACACGAAGGGCCGGATCCTCGTCAACGGCAAGCCGATCGACGAGACGTCGTACCTGAGCCCCGAGCGCGGCCAGTGCTCCGCCGAGCTCAACGAGTTCGACCAGCCCTGCACGTGGATCATCGGCCCGATCCCGAAGGGCAAGCTGCTCGTCCTCGGCGACAACCGGCTCCACTCCGCCGACTCCCGCGCCCACATCTGCGCCCCCGACGAGGATCCGTGCACCCAGAGCCCCTGGGTCGACACCGACCTCGTGGTCGGCAAGGTGTTCGCGCTGATCTGGCCGCGCGACCGGTGGCGGTGGATCAGCCGCCCCGAGGCGTTCGCCGACGTCCCCGACCACCCCTCGGCCTCTCTCGTCGCGAAGGCGAAGGAAGCCCACCTGGTCCCCGGGAGCTGAGTCAGGCCCGATGTCCACGCTGCCCAGGGGAGCGACCGTCCGGCGCGACGCCGGCATCTACGGCTACGAGCGGGCGCTGCGGCGCCACGGCTTCGAGCCGATCGCCGGCGTCGACGAGGCCGGACGCGGCGCCTGCGCCGGCCCGCTGGTGGCCGGCGCCGCGATCCTGCCTGCAGGCAAGGCCGGGATCGTGCCCGGTCTCGCCGACTCCAAGCTGCTCACCGCGGCCGCCCGCGAGCGCTGCTACGACCAGATCGTGAGGCGGGCGCTGGCGTGGTCGGTCGTCGTGATCCCGCACGACGAGTGCGACCGACTGGGCATGCACGTGGCCAACGTCGAGGCGCTGCGCCGGGCGGTCGCCAAGCTGACCCTGCCGGCGTCGTACGTGCTGACCGACGGCTTCCCCGTCGACGGCCTCGGCGTCCCGGGGCTCGCCGTCTGGAAGGGCGACCGGGTCGCGGCCTGCGTCGCGGCGGCATCGGTGCTCGCCAAGGTCACCCGTGACCGGATCATGGTCGAGCTCGACGAGCAGTGGCCGGCCTACGACTTCAAGACCCACAAGGGCTACATCACGGCCACCCACACGGCCGCGCTGGAGGAGTACGGACCCTCGCCGATCCACCGGATGCGCTTCGTCAACGTCCGCCGCGCCGCGGGGCTCGAGCCGCTTGCTGGGGGAGAGGGCTAGAGTCGGCCACGTGAGTGCCGAGGAGCTCGAGAAGTACGAGACCGAGCAGGAGCTGAACCTCTACCGGGAGTACCGCGACGTCGTCGGCATCTTCAAGTACGTCGTCGAGACCGACCGCCGGTTCTACCTCTGCAACTCGGTCGACGTGAAGGCCCGCTCCGAGAGTGGCGACGTCTTCTTCGAGGTGACCATCGCCGACGCCTGGGTGTGGGACATGTACCGCCCGGCGCGCTTCGCCAAGAACGTCAAGGTGCTGACCTTCAAGGACGTCAACGTCGAGGAGCTGGCCACCTCCGACCTCGAGCTCCCCAAGCCCTGACGGGCGATCGGTCGGACTCGCCGGGACCTAGGTCCCGTTTCCCCGGATAGCCCTCGGCAGCCGCCGTTTGCGCCCCTACCTTCGATGGTGGTGCTCAGGGGGTGAGCATCACCGTTCAGGGCCGGGGAGGCGCCATGCGACGTCGTCGCCATGGGAACGAGCGTGGCTCGGTCACGCTCATCATGATCCCGCTGCTCGCGGTGTTCATGGTCAGCTCCGCGTTCGCGGTCGACCTGGGCTACCAGCGGGCCGCGCGGTCCGACGTCCAGGCGCTCGCCGACGTCGTCGCGCTCGACCTCGCGCGCAGCATCGACGGGCGCACCGTCGCGCAGCTGCAGCCGGTGCTCGACGCCCAGGTGCCGATCAGCGTCGCCCGCAACAAGGACGTCCTCGGCAGCAAGACACCCGCGGTGAGCTATCAGCTGGGCGTGATCGGCACGGGCGGCTTCCAGGCCATGACGTCGGGCGTCCCGAGCGCGGTCCGGGTCGAGGCCAAGACCAAGGTCGGCTTCGCCTTCGCGAGCTTCACCGGCGCCGACCACGGCGACGCCGACCGTACGGCGGCCGCGCAGAGCTCGTCGACGGCCTGCTTCCGGCTCGGCACCTTCGTCGCCGCGATCCGCTCCGGCGACAGCACCGTCCTCGCGCCGCTCAACGACCTGCTCGGCGTCAAGCTCGACCTGGTCAGCTATCGCGGGCTCGCCGATGCCGACCTGCGCCTGTCGCAGCTCACCGCGGTCTCCAGCATCGGGACGCCGGAGCACCTGCTGTCGCAGCAGATCCGCTACACCGACCTGCTCAACGCGATGATCGTCGCGCTGACCAAGGAGGGGCTCGGCTCCAACCAGGTCGCGATCGACGCCCTCGGCAAGATCGCCCAGTCGAGCACCGCCGTCAACGTCGGGATGATCAGCCTGGCGAAGGTGCTGCACGTGTCGCCGAACGACCGGGCGGCCCTCGGGGTCGACCTCAGCGTGCTCGACATCATCGGCTCGGCGCGACTCGCCAACGGCCAGTACGCCGTCGGCGTCCCGAACATCCAGGCCCAGGTGCCCGGCCTCGGTTTCCAGTTCTCCGGCTCGATCTACCTGATCTCCGCCGCACAGCTCGCCTGCGGCGCGCCGAACTCGGTCGACGCCAAGGCCGACACCGCGCAGCTCAACGGCACCGTCGGCATCGACTTCACCAACCTGCCCAGCCTCAACCTGCAGGGCATCGGCACCCTGCAGACGCCCAAGGGGACCGGCTCGATCGCCATCGTGGCGGGCAACGGCACCGGGCGGCTCGTCTCGCCGCCGGCCGTCCGCTGCGGCACCGGGACGCTGGCCGACCCGTCGAGCTTCGGCGTCGACGTGGCGACCGGGCTGGCGTCGTACAAGCTGAACGTGGACCTGACCGTCGGCGGCGACTCGAAGCTCACCGACCTGCTGCAGCTCAACGGCCTGACCAGCGTCATCACCAACCTGCTCGGCAGCATCCTCACGCTGCCCAGCAAGCTGACCGTCGAGGTCGGTGTCAGCCTGAGCATCGGCACCTCGATCTCCGGATCCGACACGACGGTCGGGGTGTCGATCCCGCCCAACGACAAGACCCCGGTCTCGACCGGCGGGACCGTCTACCTCGACCCGGCGTCCGTCGTCGCGACGGTCACCAGCGTGAAGATCGGCGGCAAGGCCGTGACCGCGCTGAACACGGTGACCGGGCTGACGAACCCGATCGTCAACGACCTCACCCAGGCTCCCGGCGGCTTCCTGAAGAAGTCGTTGACGCCGCTGATCGACAACATCAACAGCTCGTTCATCGGGCCGGTGGCGCGGATGGTCGGGCTCCGGCTCGCCGGCGCCGACGTCTACGGCGTGGGCGTCACCTGCGGCATGCCGCGGCTGGTCGGCTGAGGTGCGGGCCTCTAGTTCGAAGGGACTAGGTGGTCCCGCTCGTCCGGGCAGAATGACCCAGGATCCGTTCCCTCGTTGAGAAAAGCGCTACTACTGTGTGCCCAACGCCGCTCGGGGGCGTCATGGGAGCGAGGGCGGGGAGGCCGGCGGATGGGGCGTTGTGTGCTGAGGAGGCGTCGAGCGACGCGTCCCGACACCCGAGGTGCTGCGGCGGTCGAGTTCGCGCTCATCCTGCCGGTGCTGATGGTCATCGTCGTCGGCATCATCAACTACGGCGACATGCTCAGCGTGCGCCAGTCGGTCAGCCAGGCCGCCTCCGAGGGCGCGCGCGCCGCGGCCGTCACGACCGACACCGACAAGGCCGCCGCCGGCAAGAAGGCCGTCGACGACGCGCTCGCCGCCCAGGGGCAGAAGTGCACCGCCGACTGCTCGGTCACGATCGCCGCCTGCAGCAACGAGGCGACCAAGCAGTGCGCCACGGTCAAGGTCGTCATCGCCTACAAGGGACTGATCCCCGGATTCGGGCTGATCCTGCCCAAGACCCTCAGCTACACGGCCGTCGCCCGGGTGAGCTGACGTGCGCCGCACGAGCCCCGACGAGCGGGGCGCTGCCGCCGTACTCATCGCGGTTCTGCTGGCCGTCGTGCTGCTGGTGTCGGCGGCGTTCGCGGTCGACCTGGGCCAGCAGCGCGTCGTACGACGCGACGTGCAGGCGGTCGCCGACATGGTCGCGCTCGACATGGTCCGGCTGCTCGACGGCAGCAAGGCGAGCGCCTACGACCGCGCCACCTTCGAGGCCGCGAAGAACAAGAGCCTCGCGCGCAACGACGCGGCGCTGGGCGGCGAGCTGACCTCGGACGACGTCACGTGGTCGTTCGCTCGTCGTACCGAGGCGGGGGCGTGGGTCGCCGTCGCCAACGACTCCGACGAGATCCCGACCGCGGTCAAGGTGTCGGCCAAGTCGGACGTCGGCTTCGCGTTCGGCGGGGTCACCGGCGTCGACCGGGGCGGCGCCGTACGGACGGCGATGGCGCGCAACGAGGAGTCGGCCTGCGTGCTGGTCGGCTCGTTCATCGCCTCGCTCAACAGCGGCGAGGGCACGCTGCTCAACCCGATCCTCAACGGACTGCTCGGCAGCAGCCTCAACCTCGACCTGGTCAGCTACAAGGGCCTCGCCGGCGCGAACGTGTCGCTGCTCGACCTGGTCAAGGTCGGTGGGCTCGGCGTCGGCACCGTCGACGAGCTGCTCGCGCTGAAGAACGTCGAGGCGGCCAAGATCTTCGTCGCCGCGGCGAACGTCCTGCAGCAGCAGGGCAAGCTCGCCCAGGCCAACATCCTGCGTGCGATCACGGTCGCCGCGTCGACGCCCACCGTCGCGATCGGCGACCTGATCTCGGCGATGCCGGGCAGCGACGCCGCGCTGAACGCGGGCCTCAACGTCCTCGACCTGATCACCGCGACGGCGTTCGTCGCCAACAAGAACCACGCGATCGACATCCCCAACCTCGGCATCAACCTGTCGCCGCTGGCGTCGGTCACCACGTCGCTGACCGTCATCGAGTCGCCGCGGAAGAAGTGCGGTGGCGTCGGGACGACGGCCGAGACCGCGCAGATCCGGCTCAAGATCACCGCGAAGATCCCGGCGAAGAAGATCGGCGTCGACATCCTCGGCGTGCTCGGGGCGCAGGTGTCGCTCGACGAGACGGCCGTGACGGTCGACGTGGACCTGGGCAAGGCGCTGGCCACGCTCAACGAGGTGCACTGCAACCCGGCCGGACCCGACTACCTCAAGGTGGCGCTCAGCTCGTCGGTGCTCGGCTCGGCGAAGGTGTCGGCGTCCCTGGGCGCGCACGCGCTGATCACCGTGCCGCTGCTCGGCAGCGGCGGGCTGCTGGGCCAGATCCTGAGCGTGCTCGGGCTCGGGTCGCTGCTCAACCCGCCGGAGATCAAGCTCGACACCGGCCTCGCGCTGACGGCGCAGTCGCCGGGCGCCACCAACGACAGCAAGACGCTGACCCTGCCGATCCCGGGCGCCTACACGGTGCCGGTCGGCAGCGGCTCGGGCGTGATCCTGGGGCCGGTCGCTGCGTCGACCTCGGGGACGACGCAGCTGAGCATCAACTACGGCCTGCTGGGCAACCAGAACAAGGTCGTGCTCAATGCCGACCCGCTCTACAACACGGTGCTCAACCCGATCCTCAGCGCGGTGGCGGCGTCGCTCAACCCGATCGTCACGACACTGCAGAACGCGCTGATCACGCCGTTGTCGCAGCTGCTCGGTCTCCAGCTCGGCGGCGCGGACGTCTTCACCACGCCCACGCCGACCTGCAAGGGGCCCCGGCTGGTCGGCTGAGCGTCCCACCTGTCACTTCCGCCTCCTCACCAGCCACCTTCCGTCCACAGCCCCTCCTCGCCGGCGCCGTCGTCCACAGCGCCCGCCGCCCGGCTCCGGGATCGTCCCGACCCCGCGCAGGGTGGACGTCATGACGACAGCACAAGCCCGCCACGCGATCGGCGCCTACGGCGAACAGGTGGCCGCCCGCCACCTCGACTCCCTCGGCATCGCGGTGCTCGAACGCAACTGGCGATGTGACGAGGGCGAGATCGACATCGTCGCGCGCGAGGGCAGCGTGCTCGTGGTGTGCGAGGTCAAGACCCGCACCAGCCTGCTCGCCGGCACGCCCCACGAGGCGGTGACGCCCGCCAAGCTCGACCGGCTGCGGCGACTGGGGGAGCGGTGGGCGCGTGAGCGCGACATCCGGCCCGCCGGCATCCGCGTCGACCTCGTCGCGGTGCTGCGACCACCCCGTGGCCCCGCCGAGATCGATCACGTGCGGGGGCTGTGCTGATGCCCTTCGCGACCGCGCGCTGCGTCGCGCTCAACGGCGCCTTCGGCCACCTCATCGACGTCCAGGTCGACGTCTCGCCCGGCACCGCCACCGTCGCCGTCGTCGGCCGCGCCAACACCGCCCTGCGCGAGGGCGTCGACCGGGTGCGGATGGCGATCACCAACAGCGGCCTCACCTGGCCCGCCGCCAAGCGGACCACGATCCTGCTCTCGCCCGCCGACCTCCCCAAGTCCGGCACCCAGTTCGACCTCGCCATGGCGTTGGGCGTGCTTGCCGCCGACGCCCAGGTCGAGCCACGCCATCTCGTCGACACCCTGTTCGTCGGCGAGCTCACCCTCGCCGGCGGGCTGCGGGCCGCGGTCGGCGTGCTCCCGATGACCCTCGCCGCGGCCGAGCGCGGGATCCGCCGTGTCTTCGTCCCCGAGCCGCAGGTCGCCGAGGCCCGGATGGTGCCCGACGTCGACGTCATCGGGGTCCGCTCGCTCGCCCAGGTGGTCGCGGTGCTGACCGACCAGACGGTCCCCGAGGCGCCCGAGGTCGCGCCCGTCTCCGGCGCCCAGCTGATCTCGTGGCGGGGCGACGAGCGGCTCGAGGAGCTCGACCTCGCCGACCTGCGCGGGATGCTCGACGAGAAGTACGCCGTCGAGGTCGCCGCGGCCGGCGGGCACGCCGTCCTGCTCTCGGGGCCGAAGGGCTGCGGAAAGACCAGCCTCGCCGAACGGCTGCCCACGATCCTGCCCGACCTCGACCCGGAGGAGTCCCTCGAGCTCACCGCCCTCCACTCGCTCGCGGGAGTCCTCGACCCCGGGCGGGGGATGGTGGTCCGCCCGCCCTTCGCCGCGCCCCATCACGATGCGAGCAAGGCGAGCATCATCGGCGGCGGCCTCGGCCGGGTCCACCCCGGGGCGCTGTCGCGGTCGCACTGCGGCGTGCTCTTCCTCGACGAGTTCCCGCTCTTCCGCAAGGACGTCATCGAGGCGCTGCGCCAGCCGCTCGAGAGCGGCGGACATCACCATCGCCCGCAGCGACGAGTCGATCACCCTCCCCGCGGGCGGGATGCTCGTCCTCGCCAGCAACCCGTGCCCCTGCGGCAACTGGCGCGCGAGCGCCCGCACCAACCGCTGCACCTGCTCCGACCGGGTCCGCCGCACCTACCAGTCCCGCATGTCCGGCCCCATCGCCGACCGGATCGACGTGCTCCGCCACGTCCAGCCCGCCTCGCCGGCCAGCCACGACCCCTTCCGCCCCGCCGAGTCCTCCGCCCAGGTCCGCCTCCGCGTGGCCGCCGTCCGCCAACGCCAGCTCCGCCGCTTCGCCGGCTGCCCCTGGCGGCTCAACGCCCACATCCCCGGGCCCCGCCTCAAGGACACCTGGCCCGTCGACCCCGCCGCCCAGCGCCTCATCGACGCCGAGATCTTCTCCGGACGCCTCAGCGCCCGCGGCGGGGTGCGCGTCCAGCGCCTCGCCTGGACCATCGCCGACCTCACCTCCGTCCGCACCGGCGGTGACGTCGAGCCGGGCGTCGAGGAGGTCGAGATCGCCCTCCGGCTGCGGATGGGGCGGCCGCTCGATGTCCGGACCCTCGCGCCGTGGCCGGACGACCACCTGAGCGAGGTCGGCGGATGAGCGCGGCCACGTCCCCTCCGGGGCCTGACCCGATGGAGTCGCCGGCGCCGGCGACGCGGACCATCCCGGGCGCGGTCGAGCGCCCGACCGACGCCGAGCGCCTGGCCCGCGCAACGATCAGCCTGGTCGTCGAGCCCGGCGACGTCCGATGCCTGGGCCTGACCCGCGAGCTGGGCGGGGAGGCCTTCCTCGAGGTGCTCGGAGAGCACCCCGAGCTCCGCGCCGAGTTCCGCGCGGCCGCCGGCCGACTGGCGACGGTGGACGCCGAGCGGGTGCTCGAGCAGTCGGCGCGTCGAGGGATCCGTTTCGTCGTACCGGGGGATGCGGAGTGGCCCGTCTCCCTCGGCGACCTCGCCGGCGCCGGGGTCCTGCAGGACCGTGGCGAGGTGCCGGTCGGGCTCTGGGTCCGCGGTCCGCTCCGCCTCGACACCCTCGCGCCGAGCGTGGCCGTCGTCGGTTCGCGCGCCTCGACGACGTACGGCGACCAGGTGGCCTCCGACCTCGCGGCCCTGGTCGGCGCGGCCGGTCGGCCGGTGGTCTCGGGCGCGGCCTACGGCATCGACTACGCCGCCCACCGCGGCGCGCTCAGCGCCGACGCGCCGACGGTCGCCGTGCTCGCGTGCGGCGCCGACCGGGTCTATCCCCAGGAGCACCGTGACCTGCTGCGCCATCTCAGTGACAACTACGCCGTCATCTCCGAGGCGCCGCCCGGCTCCTCGCCGTTCCAGATCCGCTTCCTCGCCCGCAACCGGATCATCGCCGCACTCTCCCGCGGCACGGTCGTGGTCGAGGCCGCCGTCCGCAGCGGAGCCCTGCACACGGCCGCCTGGGCAGACCGGCTCCACCGCGTCGTGATGGCGACGCCGGGCCCGCTGACCAGCCCCGCGTCCGAGGGCGTCAACCTCCTCCTGCGCAACGGCGGCGCCGCGCTCGTCATGGGCGCCGAGGACGTCCTCGAGCTGCTCGGCGCATCCGGTCACGACCTGAGCCCGGTTCGGCGCGGACGCGAGCGACCGCGCGACCGGTTGACCGTGCGCGCCCGCCAGGTCCTCGACGCCGTACCGGCGGCCGTTCCTGCGCCGACCCGCTCGATCGCGCTCGTCGCCGGCCTGAGTGAGCCCGAGGTCGAGCGGCTGCTGGTGGGGATGTCGCAGGACGGCTTCGTCGAGCGGGTCCCCAGTGGCTGGCGACTGGGGGAGGCGGGCCGATGAGGCCCGCGCGTGTCCCCGGCGGTGGCGGGCGCTCGAGACCTACGATCGGTCGGTGGCCGCAGACCGTACGACGAGCGGTGCCCCCGCGCCGCAGGGGGAGGAGTCCGCCGAGCATGAGCACGCCCTGCCCGAGACGTTCGCGCGGGTGCTCGGCGACTACGAGCGCCACCTGGTCTCCGAGCGCGACCTCGCGCCTCACAGCGTCACGGCCTACCTCGGCGACATCGCCGGGCTCCTCGACCACGCCACCCGGCTCGGTCTCACCGACGTCGCCGAGCTCGACCTCCGCAGCCTGCGCAGCTGGCTGGCCAAGCAGCAGACGCTCGGTCTCTCGCGGACCACCCTCGCCCGCCGCGCCACCGCCGCCCGCGTCTTCACCGGCTGGCTGGCGCGGACGGGGCGCACCGCGACCGACGCCGGTTCGGCGCTCGGCTCGCCGCGCCCGCACAAGACCCTGCCCGAGGTCCTGCGGGTCGACGAGGCGCGGGAGCTGATCGCGGCCGCGACCGGCCTCGCCGACGACGGCAGCCCGGTGGGGCTGCGCGACGTGGCGATGCTGGAGCTGCTCTACGCGACCGGGATGCGCGTCGGCGAGCTCTGCAGCCTCGACGTCGACGACCTCGATCGCGACCGCAACGTCGTCCGCGTGTTCGGCAAGGGTCGCAAGGAGCGGACCATCCCGTTCGGCCATCCGGCGGCGGCCGCCCTCGACCGGTGGCTGACGGCCGGGCGTCCCGGGCTGGCGCGGTCCGGCTCGGGGCCGGCGCTCTTCCTCGGCGCGCGCGGTGGGCGGATCGACCAGCGTGCGGTCCGCACCCTGGTGCACCGGCGCCTCGCCGACGTACCGGGTGCGCCCGACCTCGGCCCGCACGGCCTCCGGCACACCGCCGCGACCCACCTGCTGGAGGGCGGCGCCGACCTGCGGTCGGTCCAGGAGCTGCTCGGCCACGCATCCCTGGCGACGACCCAGCGCTACACCCACGTCACGACGGACCGCCTCCGGAGGGCCTACCAGCAGGCGCACCCGCGCGCCTGAGCGCCTCTGCGCCGATGCGCGCCGCTGACCCGAGCCGCAGCTCGGGCGCGGGCCATCCACCCGTGGCGGCGCCGTCCGGGAGCCCGTCGAGGGGCAGCAACCGGACACTCACTCCGCCTACCAGTCGCAGGGGATCGAGGTAGGTCGCGCCCGCGATCCACCCCCAGTGCAGGCAGGCCCGGGGGAGGCAGTGCGAGCCGGCCAGCTCGAGCCGCCCGAGCACGGCGCCGGCGGGCAGGTCGGCGCCGGGGGAGACGGTGGCGGTGACGGGCTCGTAGGTGGTCCGGGTGGAGCCGTGGCTGACCACCACGACGCCCCGTCCGGCGATCCGTCCTGCGTAGGCGACGCGGCCCGGCAGGGCGGTGCGGACCGACTGCCCGGGGCTGCCGGCCAGGTCGACGCCCCGGTGTCCGGCGCCGTAGACGACGTCGGGCGGGTCGAACCGGCGCACGACCTCCGGGCGAGGCTGCAGCGGCCAGACGCCGACCGGATCGGGGCCGACCGGCCCGGGGCCGACCGAACCGGGGCCGACCGAACCGGGGCCGACCGCATCGAGCAGAGCGAGAAGGACCGAGAGCAAGGAGAGGAGCAGGGCGGGTGGGCGAGGTGTGCGGGTCATGGAGCGAGCATCGGTCGACGGGCCGGCAGGGCGGTCGAGGGACGATGCGGCGTGTGGACAGGGGGCGCGTCCAGCACGGCCTGTGGAGAGCAGGCGGCCGCTGCTGGGACCGGTGATACCGGCGGCGGCGGGTCGCGATTGGCTCGTGACCGACCCGACGCCGTAGTCTGGGATGTACCGGTCCGCCCTGGGCCGGAATTCGCTCGTCCGCAGACCACGACGGGCCGCTCACTGCGGTGAGCAGCCCGATCGCCCGTGGGCGTCGATCCTCAGTCCGTTCGAGAGAGCGGTCGGATCGCGCGCAGACGACAGGAACCAACTGAAAACAACAGGAGATTCATCATGGCTGTCGTGACCATGCGCCAGCTCCTCGAGAGCGGCGTCCACTTCGGACACCAGACCCGTCGTTGGAACCCGAAGATGAAGCGATTCATCCTCACCGACCGCAACGGCATCTACATCATCGACCTGCAGCAGTCGCTGGCCTACATCGACCGCAGCTACGCCTTCGTCAAGGAGACCGTGGCCAAGGGCGGCACGATCATGTTCGTGGGCACCAAGAAGCAGGCCCAGGAGGCGATCGCCGAGCAGGCGACCCGCGTCGGCATGCCCTACGTCAACCAGCGCTGGCTGGGCGGCATGCTCACCAACTTCTCGACCGTGCACCAGCGGATCAACCGCCTCAAGGAGCTCGACGAGGTCGACTTCGAGGACGTCGCCGGTTCCGGCCGCACCAAGAAGGAGCTCCTGCAGATGAAGCGGGAGCGCGACAAGCTCGACAAGACCCTGGGCGGCATCCGTGAGATGTCCCGGGTCCCGTCGGCGGTCTGGATCGTCGACACCAACAAGGAG
Organism: Nocardioides ginsengisoli; assembly: GCF_039537225.1. NCBI lineage: Bacteria > Bacillati > Actinomycetota > Actinomycetes > Propionibacteriales > Nocardioidaceae > Nocardioides > Nocardioides ginsengisoli. The sequence continues at coordinate 29,045 of NZ_BAABAC010000037.1, read as the reverse complement.
CACCTGGCGGTCGAGGAGGCGCGCAAGCTGCGCATCCCGATCATCGCGATCCTCGACTCCAACTGCGACCCCGACGACGTCGACTTCCCGATCCCGGGCAACGACGACGCGATCCGCGCGGTCGGCCTGCTGACCCGTGTCATCGCCGACGCCGCCGCCGACGGGCTCATGGCCCGCTCGGGCGCCGGCTCCGCCAACACCGCCGCCGAGGAGCCCCTGGCTGCCTGGGAGCGCGAGCTCCTCGAGGGCGAGGCCGCTCCGGCCGCCGACGCCGCTCCGGCTGCTGAGGCCACCGAGGCTCCGGCCGAGGCCGCTGAGGCCACCGAGGCTCCGGCCGAGACCGCTGAGGCCACCGAGGCTCCGGCCGAGGCTGCTGCCGACGCTCCGGCCGAGGCCTGAGCACACCCCGAACCTCCTGACCCTCAGACCCGAAGAAGGGATCCATGGCATTCACTGCTGCTGACGTCAAGAAGCTCCGCGAGCTGACCGGCGCCGGGATGATGGACTGCAAGAAGGCGCTCGACGAGACCGACGGCGACTTCGACAAGGCAGTCGAGCTGCTCCGCGTCAAGGGCGCCGCCAAGGCTGCCGCCCGTGGCGCCGAGCGCGAGACCTCGGCCGGCCTGGTCGCCAACCACGGCGGCGCGCTGGTCGAGCTGAAGTCCGAGACCGACTTCGTCGCCAAGAACGACGACTTCATCAAGGCCGCCCAGCAGATCGTCGAGGCGATCGCCGCGGGCAAGGCCACCGACACCGAGTCCGCCAAGGCGCTGCCGCTGGGCGACAGCACCGTCGGCCAGGTCGTCGAGGGTCTCGCCATCACCATCGGCGAGAAGATCGAGCTCGGCAACGTCGCGTACTTCGACGGCCCCGTCGCGGTCTACCTGCACAAGCGTGCGGCCGACCTCCCGCCGGCCGTCGGCGTCATCGTCGAGTACGAAGGCGACGAGGCCGCCGCGCGTGGCGCCGCCATGCAGGTCGCGGCCCTCAAGGCCCAGTACCTGACGCGCGACGAGGTCCCCGCCGACATCGTCGCCGCGGAGAAGGACGTCCTCACCAAGAAGACGATCGAGGAGGGCAAGCCCGAGGCTGCCGTCGCCAAGATCGTCGAGGGTCGCCTCGGCGGCTTCTTCAAGGAGATCGTCCTGCTCGAGCAGGAGTCGGTGTCGGAGAGCAAGAAGAGCGTCAAGGACGTTCTCGACGCCGCCAACACCACGGTCAAGCGGTTCGCCCGCTTCGAGGTCGGCGCCTGATCAGACTCGTAGCGCATCGGACGGCCGGTGGTCCCGCAAGGGATCGCCGGCCGTTCGGCATTTCGCCCAAGCGGGACAGGCGTCCCGGTTCCGGGGCCCGGAGTCCTCGATTCCCCGAATCGGGTTGAGGTCCTGGATCAGCGGGGTAGGTTCGTCTCGCTCACCCCCAGGCGAAAGGGCAGACGGCCAACATGGGCTTCATGGACAAGGTCCGCGGACAGTTCATCGACATCATCGAGTTCCTCGATGACAGCCGAGACACGATCGTGTGGCGGTTCCCCCGCCAGGGCAACGAGATCAAGATGGGCGCCAAGCTCGTCGTACGCGAGGGCCAGACGGCGGTGTTCGTCAACGAGGGCCAGATCGCCGACGCGTTCACCCCGGGCACCTACACCCTCGAGACCCAGAACCTGCCGATCCTCTCGACCCTCAAGGGCTGGAAGTACGGCTTCAACTCGCCGTTCAAGGCCGAGGTCTACTTCGTCGGCACCCGCCTCTACACCGACATGAAGTGGGGCACCCAGAACCCGATCACGCTGCGTGACAGCGAGTTCGGCATGGTCCGGCTGCGGGCGTTCGGCACCTACGCCATGCAGGTCACCGACGCCTCCGCGCTGCTGCGCCAGCTGGTCGGCACCGACCCGCAGTTCCGCACCGAGGAGGTTGCGGAGTTCCTGCGGCAGAACATCGTCAGCCAGGTTGCCACCGCGCTCGGCAATGCCAACATCCCGATGCTCGACCTGGCCGCCAACCAGGACACCATCGCGGCCAACCTCGCCGAGACGCTGACCGGCAACCTGCGCGACATGGGCATCGCCATCCCGCGCTTCGTCATCGAGAACATCTCCCTCCCGCCGGAGGTCGAGAAGGCGCTCGACAAGCGGACGTCGATGGGCGTGCTCGGCAACCTCGACCAGTACACCAAGTTCCAGGCCGCCGAGGCGATCGAGGACGCCGCCCAGAACCCGGGTGGCGGCGCGGGCGCCGGCATCGGGCTCGGCATGGGCATGGCGATGGGCCAGTCGATGGCCAACGCGCTCAACCCCCAGGGCCAGCAGGCCCAGCAGCAGGCCCAGCAGCAGGCCCAGCAGCAGGCGCAGCCGCAGCCGCAGCAGGCCGCGCCGGCGCCGGCGGGGGGTGCGGCCCCGCCGCCGCTGCCGGGTGCCGCGCGGCCGTGGTTCATCGCCGTGGGCGGCCAGCAGGTCGGTCCGCTGGCGGTCGACGAGCTCCCCGCGAAGGTCTCCACCGGCGACCTGACCAAGGAGACGCTCGTCTGGCAGGACGGCATGGGCGCCTGGACGGCGGCCGGCGAGGTCGCCGCGCTCAGCCAGCTGTTCCCGGCGACGCCGCCGCCGCTGCCGGGAGCCTGACGTGTCCGAGACGCCACCGCCGCTGCCGGGTCCGCCGGCCGGCGGGCCCCCGCCGCTGCCCCCGCAACAGGCCGACGACCTGGCCGACGACCTGGCCGACGACCTGGCCGACGACCTGGCCGACGACCTGGCCGGCCGTACGCCGACGTCCGCCGTCTGCCCCAACTGCGGCGGGCAGCTGGCCTACGAGCCCGGCACCGACAAGCTGCGCTGCGAGTCCTGCGGCTCCCAGCAGACGATCGTGCTCAAGGACGCCCAGATCCAGGAGCACTCCTTCAATGACTGGGAGGCGCGCAACACCAACACCCTGGTCTCGCTCGTCGCCGACCACGAGCTGCGCTGCTCCAACTGTGGTGCGGTGTCGGTGACCTCAGAGCTGTCGTCGAAGTGCCAGTTCTGCGGCGGCGCGCTGGTCGCGACCGACGTGCCGGAGGGGCTCGTCGAGCCCGAGGGCATCATCCCGTTCCACATCGACCGCAAGCAGGCGCGGGCGGCGTTCGGCAACTGGATCTCGAGCCGCCGGTTCGCGCCCAACGCGCTCAAGCAGGTCGGCTCGACCGAGGGCCTGACCGGCACCTACCTCCCGCACTGGACCTTCGACGCCGCCACCGAGAGCGACTACGAGGGCCAGCGCGGCGACTACTACTACACGACCGAGACCCGCACCGTCTCCGACGGCCAGGGCGGCACACGTACGGAGACCTACCAGCAGCGGCACACCGCGTGGCGCCACGCCAGCGGCCACGTCAGCCGGTTCTTCGACGACGTCGTGGTGCTCGGCTCCCACGCTCTCGACCCCAAGAAGGTCCAGAAGATGGGGCCGTGGCAGCTGGGGGAGGCCAAGCCCTTCCAGGAGGAGTTCATCACCGGCTACTCCACGGTCCGCTACGACGTCGACCCGGTCGTCGGCGCCGAGCAGGCCCGCCAGCAGATGGTCGAGGTCATCAAGGACGACGTTCGCCACGACATCGGCGGCGACGAGCAGCGGATCAGCGGCCTCAACGTCACCTACAACAACCCGACCTTCAAGCTGCTGCTGATGCCGCTGTGGATCGCGACCTACCTCTACCAGGGCCAGACCTGGCAGGTGATGGTCAACGCCAACACCGGCGAGGTGGTGGGCGATCGGCCCTACAGCGCGGTGAAGATCGCGTTCGCCGTCCTGGCCGCGCTGATCGTGATCGGCGCGATCGTCGGTGTCGTCCTGGCCACAAGGAACAGGTAGTCGCCGCGCCCCGCACTCACGGCGAGGCGCCCGGACACGGTAACCTCGACCGTCGCGGGCGCTTCGTGCGCGCGCATTCCTCGAACTCATGGAAGGACCCCGGTGCCCGGCTACAAGCGAGTCCTCCTGAAGCTCTCCGGTGAGGTGTTCGGCGGCGGCAAGCTCGGCGTCGACCCCGACGTGGTGCAGTCCATCGCACGCGAGATCAAGGCCGTCGTCGACGCGGGCGTGCAGATCGCCGTCGTCACCGGCGGCGGCAACTTCTTCCGCGGCGCCGAGCTGCAGCAGCGCGGCATGGACCGCGTCCGTGCCGACTACATGGGCATGCTCGGCATCGTCATGAACTGCCTGGCGCTCCAGGACTTCCTGGAGAAGATGGAGGTCGAGACCCGCGTCCAGACCGCCATCACGATGGGGCAGGTCGCCGAGCCCTACATCCCGCGGCGCGCGATCCGCCACATGGAGAAGGGCCGCGTCGTGATCTTCGGCGCCGGCATGGGCATGCCCTACTTCTCGACCGACACGGTCGCCGTCCAGCGCGCGCTGGAGAGCAAGTGCGACGTCGTCCTGGTCGCCAAGAAGGGTGTCGACGGCGTCTACAGCGCCGACCCCAAGATCGACCCCACGGCCACCAAGTACGACGAGCTGACCTACAGCCAGGCGATCACCGAGGGCTTGCGGATCATGGACCAGACCGCGTTCGCCCTGTGCGGCGAGAACAAGCTCCCGATGATCGTGTTCGGCATGGAGCCCGAGGGCAACATCCTGCGGGTCGTGCAGGGTGAGAAGATCGGTACGCGCGTCAGCGCAGGCTGAGCCCTCGAGGCAGCAGCGGCGGTAGCGCAGTAGGCGTAGAAGGCAACGAAGGAGAACCGGTGATCAACGACACGCTCAACGAGGCCGACCAGAAGATGGGCAAGTCGGTCGACGCGACCCGTGAGGAGTTCGCGGCGATCCGTGCCGGCCGGGCGCACCCCAGCATGTTCAGCAAGATCCTGGTCGACTACTACGGCTCGCCCACGCCGCTGCAGCAGCTCGCGTCGTTCACGGCTCCCGAGGCGCGCATCATCGTCGTCTCCCCGTACGACGTGGGCGCGATCAACGCGGTCGAGAAGGCCATCCGCGACTCCGACCTGGGCGTCAACCCCTCCAGCGACGGCAAGACCCTGCGCTGCGTCTTCCCCGAGCTGACCGAGGAGCGCCGCAAGGAGTTCATCAAGCTCGCCAAGGAGAAGGCCGAGGGCGGCAAGGTCGCCGTCCGCCAGGTCCGCCAGAAGGCCAAGCAGGGCCTCGAGAAGCTCGAGAAGGACGGCGAGGTCGGCAAGGACGACGTCACCGGCGCCGAGAAGCGGCTCGACGCGCTCACCAAGAAGCACACCGACGCGATCGACGAGCTGCTGAAGAGCAAGGAGGCGGAGCTGCTCGAGGTCTGACCTCGACTCTCCGACTCCACTCCATGACGACGTCTCCGGCGAACGACGCTGCCCCGAAGAAGGACCACGGCCGCGCCGGCCGTGACCTGAAGGCGGCGGTCGGCTCGGCCGTCGTCCTGCTGGCCGCGATCGCGGCCAGCCTGCTGTTCTGGAAGCCGGCGTTCATGCTGATCGTCGCGGCTGCCGTGGTGGTCGCGGTCTGGGAGCTCCGCAAGGGGCTCTTGGCGCGCGACATCGACCTGCCCGAGCAGCCGCTGATGATCGGCGGCGTCGTGATGGTCGTCGTCGCCTACCTGTGGGGGGCCGACGCGCTCGTCACGGCGACCGCGGTGAGCGCGCTGGCGATCATGCTGTGGCTGCTGCGCCGCGGCGTCGACGGCTACGTCAAGAACGCCACCGCCTCGGTCTTCGCGCTCGTCTACGTGCCCTTCCTCGGCTCCTTCGTCGCGCTCATGCTGGGCGAGGGCGGCCGCGACGGCGGTGGCCTCGACGACCAGGGCGTCCAGGGCATCGTCACGTTCATCCTGGTGACGATCGCCTCCGACATCGGCGGCTACATCGCCGGCGTCCTCTTCGGCAAGCACCCGATGGCGCCGGTCATCTCCCCGAAGAAGTCCTGGGAGGGCTTCGCCGGCTCGACCATCGCGACCATCGGCGCCGGCATCGCGCTGGTGGTGTGGCTGCTCGACGGCGACTGGTGGATCGGCGTCGCGCTCGGCCTGATCGCGGTCGTGATGGCGACGCTGGGCGACCTGTGCGAGTCGGTCATCAAGCGTGACCTCGGGATCAAGGACATGAGCCAGGTGATCCCGGGCCACGGCGGCCTGATGGACCGGCTCGACTCGCTGCTCGCGACGATCGCGCCGATCTGGCTGCTGCTCCACTACGCGATCTTCTGAGCCGGCGCCTCACATCTCGCTGCGGACCGCCCACAGGTCCGGGAACAGTTGGCGGCTGACCGTGCTCCACAGGTACTCCGCACCCGAGGAGCCGCCCGTGCCGGGCTTGTGGCCGATGGTCCGCTCGACCATCTTCACGTGCCGGTAGCGCCACTCCTGCAGCCCCTCGTCGAGGTCGACCAGGCGCTCGGCGACCTGCGCGGCGCCGCTGTCGTCGGCGTACGCCGTGAGGATGCTGCGCTGGACGTCGGCGGACGGCTCCCAGGCCGCGGTGAGGTCGCGCTCGAGCGCGGCCGCAGGGACGTCGTAGCCCTGCGTGACGAGGTAGCGCAGGAACGAGTCGAAGAGCGAGGGGCGCGACATCGCGGCGGCGATCCGGTCGCGGCCGGCGCTGCCCTCGGGGTAGTGCTCGAAGACGCGGCGGTCGCGGCGGCCCAGGGTCGCCTCGAGCTCGCGGAACTGCTCGGACTGGAAGCCGCTGGAGGCGTCGAGGCGGCCGCGGAAGCTGGTGAACTGGCGCGGCGTCATGGTCTCCAGGACGTCGATCTGGGCGACCGCGACCTTGAGGATCGCGCGGACCCGGCCGAGCGTGTGCAGCGCGTGCGGGGTGTCGCCGGACTCGAGGCGGCGCTGCAGGCCGCCCAGCTCGTGCAGCATCTGCTTGAACCACAGCTCGTAGACCTGGTGGATCACGATGAACAGCAGCTCGTCGTGCTCGTCGGAGCGCGGGTGCTGGGCGGAGAGGACGTCGTCCAGCGCGAGGTAGCTGCTGTAGGTGAGCGCGGGGTGCTGGGCGTTCGGGTCGGTGAGATCGGTCACCGGCCTACTCTCACAGGTCGGTGAGGCTCGCTGCCAGTACGACACGGTCGCCGGGAAGCGTGCCTCCCAGGGTGTGCCCGCTACGATCGCCCGGACATGAGCGACGCAGACGAGGCCGAGGTGGCCGCACCGCGTGAGACGGACGACCAGCGGTCGCGCCGTCCCGACTGGTTCCACCGCGGGCACCCGGTCTTCTTCCCCCTCGCGGGGTTCTTCACCGGCATGGTGTCGATCATCGTCGTCCCCGGGCTCTACGCGGCGATCATCAAGTGGATCGCCGGCTACAAGCGCGTCGAGGAGCTCTTCCCGTTCGTGCTGCTCCTGCTCGTCGTCCCGATCGGGCTGCTGGTGCCGCACCACACGCGCCGGTTCGGGCGCTACATGCTGCTCGGCATGGTCGCCACGGCCGTCGTCGTCGGGGGAGTGGCGGTCGCGGTCGGCTGGTTCCTCTACCAGAAGGACGCCTGAGCGCTCCCGCCGGGGCGCTCCCCGCGCGGTGCGCGATTGGGTGAGCGCTCGTCGAGGTGGGAGAATCGTCGGCGCTATGTCCGACCAGCCTGCCGCCGCGCCGAAGCCGCTTCCCCTCGTCCTCGCCGAGCCGCGCGGGCGCAAGAAGCCTCCGCGGCACCTGGCCGACCTGACCCCCGCCGAGCGCAAGGACCTGCTCGTCGAGATGGGGCTGCCCGGCTTCCGCGCCAAGCAGGTCGCGACCCACTACTTCTCGCGGCTCGTCGACGACCCCGAGCAGATGACCGACCTCCCGGCCGCCCAGCGCGCCGAGCTGGTCGACGCCCTGCTGCCCGACCTGATGACGCCGCTGCGCACCCTCGAGGCCGACAAGGGCACCACGCGCAAGACGCTGTGGAAGCTGTTCGACGGCGCGCTCGTCGAGTCGGTCCTGATGCGCTACCCCGGCCGCACCACCATGTGCGTGTCGAGCCAGGCCGGCTGCGGCATGGCGTGCCCCTTCTGCGCGACCGGCCAGGGCGGTCTGCAGCGCAACATGTCGACCGCCGAGATCGTCGAGCAGGTCCTCGCCGGTGCCCGCGCGCTCGACCGCGACGAGGTTCCCGGCGGGCGCGGCCGCGTCAACAACGTCGTGTTCATGGGCATGGGCGAGCCGTTGGCCAACTACAAGGCCGTCGTCGGCGCCGTACGACGCCTGACCGAGCCGGCCCCCGACGGCTACGGCATGTCCGCGCGCGGCATCACCGTCTCGACCGTCGGCCTCGTGCCCCGGATCAACCAGCTCGGCGACGAGGGCATCCCGGTCACGCTCGCGCTGTCGCTGCACGCGCCCGACGACGAGCTGCGCAACGAGCTGGTCCCGATCAACACGCGCTTCTCGGTCGCCGAGACCGTCGACGCGGCCTACGGCTACTTCGCGAAGACCGGTCGGCGGGTGTCGATCGAGTACGCGATGATGCGCGGCATCAACGACCAGGCGTGGCGCGCCGACCTGCTGGCCGACGTCCTCAACGAGCGCGGGCACGGCTGGGTCCACGTCAACCTCATCCCGCTCAACCCGACCAAGGGCGGCCCCGTCTTCCAGGGGAAGATCTTCACGCGGTCCGAGGACGGCGACATGGCTGAGTTCGTCCGCCGCCTCGAGGCCAAGGGCGTGGCGACGACGGTCCGCGACACCCGGGGCAACGAGATCGACGCGGCGTGCGGGCAGCTGGCCGCGCAGGAGTGAGCTGAGCGGTCAGCCCAGGCGCTCGCTCGTCGTACCGGACGAAATGGTCGCGAAACGGGCCGATTGACGACCGAATCGTCCGGTACGACGGCCGCTCAGGCCAGCGGGTTGTCCACGAGCAGCTCCACGTTCCGGTCGTCGAGTGTGCCGAGTCCCTTGCTCCCGTCATGCCAGTCGTTGGCCGCCAGCTCGCGGGCCAGCCCCGCCAGCTGTACGGCGTCCGCCGTGCCCGCGCCGACCGAGGCCGGGCCGGCGTGGTCGACCATGGTGGTGAAGATCGACAGCGTCCCGTCGCCGTTGTCGGCGACCTCGATGATCCGGGCCTGCTGCGGCCAGTCGATGTGGGAGGCGGTGGTGATCTCCCAGAGGCCGCCGCCACCGGGGCGGGGGCGCGGGGTGATCTTGTTGACGTGCGTGTGGCCGTTGACCCAGGCGATGACCTGGGGTGCGGCGAGGAGGGCGTCGAGGACGGTGGCGCCGGTGACGCGTGGCTCGAGGGAGCCGCCGGTCGCGACGAGCGGGTTGCCCATCGAGTCGGAGGTGTGGTGGCTGAAGACCATCACGACCTTGTCGGTGGAGCGGGCGAGCAGGTCGGTCAGCCAGGTGAACTGGGTCTTGTCGAGCGAGCCGTCGTAGTAGCCGTTCGGGTTGACCGTGTCGAGGACGACGAACCGGAAGGCGCCCTGGTCGAAGGTGTAGTAGGCGGTGCCTTGCTGGCGGTTCACGTCGGTGAAGCCGTGGCCGAAGGGGGCGCCGCCGAGCGCGAAGTGCTGCTCGACGATCTGCTTGCGCGACAACAGCCGGCGGTCGCGGTCGGCGGTGACCAGGCGGACGCCGGAGTTGAGCGCGCCGCCGAGCAGGTTCGTGAGCAGCGCGGCGGGGTCGGCGAAGAGGTCCTGGAGCAGCTGCTGCGGGTCGGCACCGGCGGGCGGCGAGATGACCTTGAGGGCGCCGGTGGCGATCAGGTTCAGCTGCAGCGTCTTGGCGGGGAAGTTGCCCTGGACGAGGCCGTCGTGGTTGCCGAAGACGGAGTACCACGGGATGTCGAGGCCCTCGGCGGTGAAGGGGCGGCGGGCGGCGTCGAGCAGGCCGGGCACGACCGGGAAGCCGTACTCCGAGCGCGGCCGGTCGACCAGCTTGCCCTTCGGCGCGCCGTCCGGGTGCCAGTACGCCGCGTCGTACGTCAGCGGGTTGCTGTCGGCGACGCCCTCCCACGTGCGCAGGTTGCCCGAGTCGACGCGGACCTCGCCGCCGTTGAGGAGACTGATGTTCCAGCGGACCTCGTTGTACTGCGAGTTGTCCGAGTTGTCGCCGGTCTGGATCGCCAGCGCCAGCGGCTTGCCGGTGACCGGGCCGTTCGCGACCTGGTTGATCGCGCGGACCATCGAGTCGGCGACCTGGCCGGTCAGCATCTCCTGCGCCCGGTACGACGACGTGAAGATCCCCGTCGCGGGCAGCGGGCCCGGGTCGTCGAGTCGGTCCGCCCACTCCAGGCGCAGCGGCGACTGGGCGTCGACGACGTGGACGTCGCTGAGCTGGACGAACGCCAGCATCGCCTGGCGCCGGGTCTCGCGACCGGCGGCGGCCTCGACGCCGAGGCCGGCGCGGACGTGGTGCGGCTCGCCGGCGACCGCGATCACCTTGCGGTAGCCGCCCGCGCCGGCGGCGCCGCGGGTGTAGGTGCGCTCCAGGGTCGCCGTACTGGTGCCGGGGACGGTGGGGGCGGCGGAAGCCGGGGACGGCCGGACGACGCCCGGCAGCGCGGTGGCCGCGGCGGTCAGCCCGCCGGCCGTGACGGCATTGCGGATCAGGTTTCGGCGAGAGATCTCCACGAAGGTGGCAACGAGCCTCGGTGAGCCGGGTCACGTCGTACCGGACCCGTCCCCAGCCGTTCACGCACCGGTCGCCGGACCCTCCATCAACCGTGGGGGCACGTTGCCGGAGCGTTCCTAGCGTCGCTGCCATGGACAAGCTCCGCGTGCTGGTGGTGGCCGAGTCGTTCCTTCCGCAGATCAACGGCGTCACGAACTCCGTGCGCCGGGTCCTCGAGCATCTCGCCGCCGAGGGACACGAGGCCGAGCTGGTCGCGCCGACCGGCCCGGACATGTACGCCGGCTTCCGCGTCCGCCGCTCCCGGGGCGCGAACCTGCCCTTCTACCCGGACTTCCGGCTCGGCCTCGAGACGCGCCGCCGGCTCCGGCACGTGATGGCGCAGTACCGGCCCGACGTCGTCCACATCGCCTCGCCGGCGACCCTCGGCTACCAGGCCTCGCGCGCCGCGGCCGAGCTCGGCATCCCGACCGTCGCGATCTACCAGACCGACCTGGTCGGGTTCGCCGAGCGGTACGACGTCCCCGGGGGCGCCCGTGCGGCCGCCGGTCTGACCCGCCGGATCCACCACCACGTCGACCGGACGCTCGCCCCGTCGACCGCGAGCATCGAGCAGCTGCAGGCGCTCGGCGTCCCCGCGGTCCACCGGTGGGGCCGCGGCGTCGACCTGGTCGCCTTCCACCCGCGGCACCGCGACGAGACGCTGCGGCAGGGGCTCGCGACCGACGGCCGCCTCCTCGTCGGGTACGTCGGCCGGCTGGCCGCCGAGAAGGAGCTCGACCTGCTCACGCACCTCGCCGACGATCCGCGCTACGCCCTGGTGATCGTCGGCGGCGGCCCGGAGGAGCAGCGGCTGCGCGGCCTGCTCGGCGACCGGGCGCGCTTCCTCGGGCTGCTGCACGGCGACGACCTGAGCCGGGCCTACGCCTCGCTCGACATCTTCGTGCACACGGGCCGCTACGAGACCTACTGCCAGTCGGCGCAGGAGGCGCTCGCCTCCGGCGTCCCGGTCGTCGCGCCGGCCGCCGGCGGGCCGGTCGACGTCGTCACGCACGGCGCGTCCGGTCTGCTCTACCGGCCGGGCGACGGCGCGGACCTGGCGGCGTCGGTCGACGTCCTGGCGCGCAACGAGGCGCTGCGGACGGCGATGGGCGCCACCGCGGTGCAGTCGGTGCAGCGGCGCTCGTGGTGGGCGATCAACGAGCAGCTGGTGGCGCACTATCGCGCGGTGATCGGCGCGCGGGTCGGCGTGCGCGCGGCCTGAGCTACTCCGCGAACAGCGCCGCCGCCTCCTCGACCGTGTCGACCAGGTGCACGTGCTTCTCCATGACCCGCCCGCGCGCGAGCGCCTGCAGCAGCGGCCAGGCGGGCAGCTCCTCGGTCCAGTAGGCGCGGCCGACGAGGACCATCGGGGCGACGGCGGTGTCGGCGGCGTAGTAGTTCTCGCACGCGTCCTGGAAGACCTCCTGCACCGTGCCGCCGGCGCCGGGCAGGAAGACGATGCCGGCGTCGCAGAGCTGGAGCAGGATCGCCTCGCGCTGGGCGTTGCGGAAGTACTTCGCGATCGCGGTGGCGAAGAGGTTCGGCGGCTCGTGGCCGTAGTGCCAGGTGGGGACGCCGAGGGAGGCGCTGGGCCGCGGGTCGAGCGCGAGGACGTCGCGCGCGGCGGCGGCCCAGGCGTCGATCGACGGCCGGAAGGACGGGACGGCGGCGAGCCGGTCGAGCGCCGCGTCCAGGGCGCCGGGGGGTGCCGCGGCGAAGCGGCCGCCGAGGTTGGCGGCCTCCATCGCGCCCGGCCCGCCGCCGGTCGCGACGACATGGCGGCGCCCGAGGAGGGCGCCCAGGTGGGCCGCGTCGGCGTACGCGGGCATGCCGCGGTCGGCGGCGTGGCCGCCCATCACGCCGACCAGCGAGCGGTCGCGGATCCAGGCGGCGAGGGCGCGGTCGATCGACTCGTCGTGCAGCGCCTGCGCGAGCGTGTCGGCGTGGCCGTTGGTGCGCTGCGACCAGGCGTAGGCGCGGGCGTCGAGGCTGTCGGCGTAGGGGACGGCGTCGTAGAGCTCGTCGGCGGCGTACAGGCCGGCGCGCTGCGGGTTGACCGGGGGAGTGCCGATCGCGGGCAGCACGAGGGCGCCGCGCGCGACCAGGCGGTCGCGGTCGCCCGGGGCGAAGGCGCAGCCGACGAAGGTGGTGCGGCTGACGTCGCTCGCGGCCAGCGCCTCGGACCGCTCGGTGAGGTCGAGGCCCACCAGGCGCCAGCCCTGGAGGCGCCGCGCGCCGTCGGCCACCCGCCGGTCGAAGTCGGCGAGCGTGCTCACGACGACGATCCGGCCGCGTCTGCTTCTCACGGGCAGCACGCTAGCGAGGAAGACCAGATGGCGGACTCATTTAAACTGTAGTGGTTTACTTGACTTTAGGCTGGGCGTTCCCCCCCAGCGAAGCATCCCGACAGGAGCACCGCACGATGACCCATCGTCCCGAGACCCTCGCCGTCCACGCCGGTCAGGAGCAGGCCGACCCCGCCACCAACGCGCGGGCGGTGCCGATCTACCAGACCACGTCGTACGTCTTCAACGACACCGAGCACGCGGCGAACCTCTTCGCGCTGTCCGAGCCCGGCAACATCTACACGCGGATCATGAACCCGACCCAGTCGGTGTTCGAGGACCGGATGACCCAGCTCGAGGGCGGCGTCGGCGCGCTCGCGACCGCGTCCGGCTCGGCCGCGATCACCTACTCGGTGCTCAACCTGACCTACGCCGGCGACAACATCGTCGCCGTCTCCACGCTGTACGGCGGCACCTACGCGCTCTTCGCGCACACCCTGCCGCAGTACGGCATCGAGGTCCGCTTCGTCGACCCCGACCGCCCCGAGGACCTGGCCGCGCTGGTCGACGACAAGACCAAGCTGGTCTTCGCCGAGACCATCGGCAACCCGAAGGTCAATGTCGTCGACGTCCGTGCCTGGGCCGACGCCGCCCACGCGCAGGGCCTGCCGCTCATCGTCGACAGCACGGCCACGACGCCGTACCTGGCGCGGGTGTTCGAGCACGGCGCGGACGTCGCGGTGCACGCCGCCACCAAGTACATCGGCGGCCACGGCACCTCCATCGGCGGCATCATCGTCGACTCGGGCAACTTCGACTGGGCCGCCCACGCCGAGCGCTTCCCGGGCCTCACCCAGCCCGACTCCGCCTACCACGGCGTGGTCTGGACCGAGGCCGTCGGCAACCTGGCCTACATCATCCGCGCCCGCACGGTGCTGCTGCGCAACACCGGCGCCGCGATCGCGCCGCTCAACTCGTGGCTGTTCCTGCAGGGCCTCGAGACCCTGCACCTGCGGATGGAGCGCCACAGCGCCAACGCGCTCGCCATCGCCCAGTACCTCCAGGGCCACGACTCCGTCGCCTGGGTGTCCTACCCGGGCCTCGACGACAACCCCTACAAGGCGGTGGCCGACGGCTACTTCACCGGCAAGGGCTACGGCGGCCTGGTGTCCTTCGGCCTCAAGTCCGGACGCGACGACGGCAAGCGGTTCATCGAGGCGCTCGAGCTGTTCAGCCACCTGGTCAACATCGGCGACGCCAAGTCGCTCGCGGTGCACAACGCCACGACGACCCACTCGCAGCTCACGCCCGACGAGCTCGAGGCGGCCGGCGTCCCGGAGGAGCTGGTCCGGCTGTCGATCGGCATCGAGCACGTCGACGACCTGATCGCCGACCTCGACCAGGCGCTGACCGCCGCCAAGTGACGTCAGCGACGTGATCGCCGCCGACGGCGGTCTCGGCATCGTCGCGACCCAGCGGGCCGTTCTCACCGAGAACGGCCCGCTGGTGCTCGCCTCCGGGGCACAGCTGCCCCATGTCGAGGTCGCCTACGAGACCTACGGCGCGTTGAGCCCGAGCCGGGACAACGCCGTCTTCGTCTGCCATGCCCTCACCGGCGACGCCCATGCCGCCGGCTGGCACGAGGGCGCCCGTCGCCCGGGCTGGTGGGACAACCTGATCGGCCCCGGTCGGGCCGTGGATACCGACCGATACTTCGTGATCGCCGCCAACCTGCTCGGCGGATGCTCCGGTACGACGGGACCGCTGTCGATCGACCCCGCGACCGGGCGGCCCTACGGGGCCGACTTCCCGGCGCTCGACATGGCCGACTTCGTCAGCGCCCACCGCGGGCTGCTCGACCACCTCGGCGTCGACCGGCTGCACGCGGCCGTCGGCGGATCCCTCGGTGGCATGCAGGTCCTGGAGTGGGCGCTGCAGGAGCCGGACCGGATCGACCGCGCCGTCCTCGTCGCCGCCAGCTCGCGGCTGACCACCGAGAACATCGCGTTCTCCGCGGTCGCGCGCGCCGCCATCCTCGAGGACCCCGACTTCCGAGACGGCCGGTACTTCGAGCACGGCGTCACGCCCCGGCACGGGCTCAAGGTGGCCCGGATGATGGCTCACATCACCTACGTCTCGGAGCTCTCCCTGGCCGAGAAGTTCGGGCACCGGCGCGACACCGCCGGTCACGACAAGCGGCTGGCCGCGGACTTCGAGGTGGAGCACTATCTGCAGCACCAGGGCGAGTCCTTCCTCGACCGCTTCGACGCGCTGTCCTACCTCCACCTCACCCGGCCGATGGACTACTTCGACCCGTTCGGCGCCCACCAGGGCGTCGTCCCGTCGACTCGCTTCGAGCTGATCTCGTTCGACACCGACTGGCGGTTCCCGACCGCCCACTCGGTGCGGATCCGCGACCAGCTGGCCGCACGCGGAGCGGCCGTCGAGCACGCCGAGCTGACCTCGCCGTGGGGGCACGACTCCTTCCTGCTGGAGCCCGACGGCTACCACGACCGGGTGCGCGCCTTCCTCTCCTGATCGGAGCGCTCCTGCGCGGGCGACCGGCTGGCTACCATGAACGAATGGCCAAGCCGGTGCTCGAGAGGTTCTCGGTGGTCGACGCCACCGACCTCGACGAGTTTCGGGTGTCGGTCTCCCGCGCGCTCACCCCGCACCGGCTGGTCCCCACCGGCCACGCGGGGCACCTGGAGCGGGTCGCGGTGGCGGTCGCGCCGCTCGGCCCGCTCTCGCTGGTCTACGGCGAGCACCGCGGTGCCGAGCTCAGCGCGACGCTGACCGAGCAGGTCGACTACTACGATGTCAACCTGTCCTGGGGCGGGCGCAACCGGATCACCTGCGGCGACGACGAGGTGCTCGTCGACCCCCACACGGCGGGGATCATCTCGCCGCGGATGCAGGCCCGGATGGCGCTCAGCGACGACTATCGCCAGCTGCACGTGCGCTTCGAGCGGTTCGCGCTGGAGCGGCACCTGGAGCTGCTGCTCGGCCGGACCGTGGTGGCGCCGATCCGGTTCCGGATGGCGATGGACCTGCGCACCCGCGCCGCGGCCTCCTGGGCGCAGGCGGTGCGGCTGCTCGTCGACGACATCGACGGACCCGCCGACCAGGTCGGCCTCGCCGAGAGCCTCGACGGCACCGATCCGTGGTCGTCCTTCCTGATGACGGGCCTGCTGCTCGCGCAGCCGCACAACTACAGCGAGCAGCTCGCCGAGCGGCGCCGAGGCGCCCACCGGCCGACGCCGGTCAAGCGCGTGATCGACCTGATCGAGGGCCACCCCGAGGAGGAGCTCTCCGTCGAGCGACTCGCCGAGGAGGCCGGCGTCAGCGCCCGCTCGCTGCAGCGGCACTTCCGCGAGAGCGTCGGCGTCTCGCCCCGTCAGTACCTCCAGCAGGTGCGGCTCGCGCGGGTGCACGCCGACCTGCGCGCGGCCCGGCCGGGCAGCGGCGTGACGGTCGCGGACGTCGCGCTGCGCTGGGGATTCACCCACGTGCCGCGCTTCGCGGGCGCCTACCTCGAGCGGTACGGCGAGCAGCCCTCCGCGACCCTGCGCGCCGCCCCGGAGTGACCTCCCGCACACTGCAGTCGCTCACCGGATCACCCTGACGGGAAGCGGATCGTCGCCGAGGCGCGGCGAACCTAGCGTCCGTGCCATGAGCAATGAGTACGACGTCGCGATCGTCGGATACGGCCCCAGCGGCCTGGTTCTCGCCTCGGCCCTCGGCCGCGCCGGCCACAAGGTGGTCGTCTTCGAACGGTGGCCCGGCCTCTACGGCCTGCCCCGCCTCACCCACATCGACGGCGAGACCGCCCGGGTGATCGCGTCGGTCGGCGACCTCGACCACGCGCTGCGCGACGCGCTGCCGGTCGACCACTTCCGCTTCTTCAACGCCGCGGGCGAGCTGCTCGTCGAGCTCGACTGGCGCGGCACGTCGGCCGGCCACCCGGCACACATCTCGATGTACCAGCCCGACATCGAGGAGGCCGTCGACGCCGGCGCCCGCGGCAGCGGCAACGTCGAGGTCAACCAGGGCTGGTCCGTCGTCGGCCTGCGGCCCCACGAGGACGGCGTCGAGCTGACCGCCCGCCCGTGGAGCCAGTCCCGCACGGGCCAGTGGTCGCACGCCGACGAGGAGCGGACGATCACCGCGTCCTATGTCGTCGGCGCCGACGGGGCCAACAGCTTCGTCCGCGCCACGCTCGGCATCGAGCGCAGCGACAACGGCGTCGACGACCGGTGGCTCAACATCGACACCCAGCAGCTGCGGCCCCTGCCGGAGCGGTTCTCCCGGACCACGCAGTTCTGCGATCCCGCACGCGGCCACATGTTCATGCCGATCGGTCGCAGCCGGCAGCGCTTCGAGATGGCGGTGCTGCCCGGCGAGGACGCCGCGGCCTACGAGGATCCGGCGTTCGCGTGGGAGTGGCTCGAGAAGACCCACGGGCTGGGGCCGGAGGACCTCAAGATCCTGCGCCAGGTCGTCTACACCTTCCAGGGCCGGATCGCGGAGTCGTGGCGGCAGGGACGCGTCCTCCTTGCGGGCGACGCGGCGCACACCACGCCGCCGTACATGGGGCAGGGGGCGTGCTCGGGCATGCGCGACGGCATCACCCTGGGCTGGAAGCTCGACCTGGTGCTGCGCGGGCTCGCCGGTGACGAGCTGCTCGACACCTACGAGGCCGAGCGCCGGCCGCACGCGACCGCGATCACCGAGATCTCGACCGCGCTCGGCAAGGTCGCCAACACCCACGATCCGGCGGAGGCGGCCGCGCGCGACGAGGCCTTCCGGACCGGCAACGTCCCACCCCCGCCGCCGTTCCCGACGATCGTCGCGGGCGTCGTCCACCACGATGCCGACGGTGCGGTCAGCCCGCTCGCGGGCACACTGACGCCGCAGGGCGTCGTGCGCTCGGGCGACCTCGAGGGCCTCTTCGACGATGTCGTCGGCCGCGGCTTCAGCCTGGTCGCCACGTCCGGCCTGCGCGACGCGCTGGGCGCCGACGACCTCGCCTTCCTCGACAAGCTGGGTGGGGTGACGGCGTCCCTCGACGAGGTCGTCGACGTCGACGGGACCTATGCGGCCTACTTCGCCGAGCACGGCGTCGAGGCTCTCCTCGGCCGCCCCGACTACCACCTGTTCTGGGCGGGCTCGCTCGCCGACCTGCCGGCCGCGCTCGGCCAGCTCCGCGACCGGCTCGCATGGACCGTCGCGTGACGGCCCCGGCCGGCGTGCTCTGGCGGTCGATGTCGCCCGAGCGGATGCTCGACGGTGGCCTCGCCCCCGCCGACGTACGGCGACTCCGGGCCGCCACCGACGCCGGCGCCGCCTGGGACGACGCGCTCGTCGCGATCGCCGACGACCGCGCGGCCGAGGCCGAGAAGGCCCTCGCCGACGGGCACCTGGTGACCGCGCGCGAGGCCTTCCGGTGGTCGGCGGCGGCGCTGCTGTTCGCGCAGATGGCGTTCAACGACGACAGCGCGCACCGGGCCGGCCTCTACGCCCGCTTCACCGCGACGGTCGGCCGCGCGGGCGCGATCGCCGAGCCGTCGTGGTCGCAGGTGACCCTGCCGTACGGCGCCGGGCGGATGTTCGGCTGGCTGCTCCGACCGGCCGGCACGGCGCACGGGACGGTGATCGTCCTCGGCGGCCAGAGCGGCTGGGGTGCGACCTACCTCCGTGCCGCCGACGCCCTGCTCGCGCGCGGCCTGGCGGCCTTCCTGGTCGAGGGTCCGGGCCAGGGCGAGACGCGGATGCGCGGGGGAGTGCTGCTCGACGTCGACGTGCGCGCGGCCTACTCGGCCTTCGTCGACCACGTGCTCGCCGACCCCTCGCTCGGCGGCCGGGTGGGCACCTGGGGCAACAGCATGGGCGGCCTCTTCGCCGGTACGGCGGCCGCGAGCGACCCGCGGATCGCCGCGGTGTGCGTCAACGGAGCGCCTGCTCGGCCGCGGCTGCTGGGCTTCCGGACGTTCGACGAGCAGGCCGGGGCGATGCTCGGCACGAGCGACGCGGCCGCGGTGCAGGCCAACTTCGACCGGATCGCCCTGCGCCCCGAGGACCGGATCTCCGGCGCGGTGCTCGTCCTCCACGGTGGGGAGGACCCGATCGTCACCCTCGCCGAGCAGCAGCCCTTCCTGGAGGCTGCCGTAGGGGAGGCGAGCCTGCGAGAGTGGGCCGACGGCGACCACACGATCTACAACCACGCCGAGGAGCGCACCGCGTTCGTCGCGGACTGGTTCGCCGACCATCTGGGCGACCATCCCGCAGGAGGACAGTGAGCATGGACTTCAACGAGGAGACGGCGCTCGACGCCGTGCTCGCCAGCTTCGCCGACACCCCGGACCCGCGCCGGCGCGAGGTCTTCGAGGGCGTCGTGCGACACCTGCACGCACTGGTGCGCGATATCCGGCCGACGCTCGCGGAGTGGGAGCAGGCGATCGGCTTCCTCACCGAGGTGGGACAGAAGTGCGACGACACGCGGCAGGAGTTCGTGCTGCTGTCGGACGTCCTCGGCGTCTCGATGCTCGTCGAGTCGATCAACGACGACGAGCACGGCACCGAGGGGACGGTCCTCGGGCCCTTCCACATGACCGAGTCGCCGCGGCGTGAGCTCGGCGACTCGATCAGCGAGGTCGGGCTCGAGCGGCCGTGCGTCGTCACGGGCGTGGTCGTCGACCTCGACGGGCGGCCGATCCCCGGCGCCACCGTGGACATCTGGCAGTGCGACGAGGAGGGCTATTACGACGTCCAGCGGCCCGACGTACAGCCTCCGGGGAACGGGCGCGGCCTGTTCACCGCCGACGCGGACGGCGCCTTCTGGTTCCGGTCGGTCGTGCCGTCGCACTACCCGATCCCCACCGACGGGCCGGTCGGGCGGCTGCTCGAGGCGAGCCGCCGGCATCCCTACCGGCCCGCGCACGTCCACATGATCGCCGAGGCCGACGGCTTCACGACGGTCACCACGCACCTGTTCGTGGCCGACAGCCCCTATCTGGACAGCGATGCGGTGTTCGCGGTGAAGACCAGCCTGGTGCACGACTTCGCGGTCGTGGACGACCCCGCGCTCGCCGAGCAGTACGGCGTGAGCGCGCCCTTCCGGCAGGCCCGGGTGGAGATCCGACTGGTGCCGGAGGAGGCCGCATGAGCGGGTTCGTGCACGAGGCACTGCCGATGCGGGTGGTGTTCGGGACCGGCAGCCTGGGCCGCGTGGTCGAGGAGGTCGAGCACCTCGCGATGGCGCGGGTGCTCGTGCTTGTGACGCCCGAGCAACGCGGACTGGCCGAGCAGGTCGCCGGGCTGCTGGGCGACAGAGCGGCCGGGATCTTCGACCAGGCCCGGATGCACGTGCCGGTCGCGACGGTCGACAAGGCGGCCGAGGTCGTCGACGCGGTCGGCGCCGACGGATGCGTCGCGGTCGGCGGCGGCTCGACGATCGGGCTCGGGAAGGCGCTCGCGCTGCGGCACGGGCTGCCCGTGCTCGCCGTTCCGACGACCTACGCCGGCTCGGAGATGACGCCGATCTGGGGACTGACCGAGGACGGCCGCAAGCAGACCGGCCGCGACCGCCGGGTGCTGCCGCGGTCGGTCGTCTACGACCCCGAGCTCACGCTGACCCTGCCGCCGGTCGTGTCCGGGACGAGCGGGCTCAACGCGATCGCACACGCCGTGGAGGCGCTCTACGCGCCCGACGGGACGCCGATCATCGCCGCGATGGCCGAGCAGGGCGTGCGCGACCTGGCCGCGGCGCTGCCAGTCGTCGTCGCCGACCCGACCGACGCCGACGCCCGCGCGCGGGCGCTCCAGGGCGCCTGGCTGTGCGGGGCGTGCCTCGGCGCGACCACGATGGGCCTGCACCACAAGCTGTGCCACGTGCTCGGCGGGATGCTCGACCTGCCACACGCGGAGACGCACGCGATCGTGCTGCCGCACGTGGCGGCCTACAACCTGACGGCGGCGCCCGAGGCCGACGCGGTGCTGCGTCGCGCGCTCGACACGAGCGACGTGCCGGGCGCGCTGAGCGAGCTCGGCGCGCGGGTCGGGGCGCCCGACGCGCTGGTCGCGCTCGGCGTCGACCACGCCGATCTGGCCCGGGTGGCTGACGAGGTGCTCGCGGCGCCGTACAGCAATCCGCGTCCGCCGACCCGGGCCGAGCTCGGGGCCATCCTCGAGGCGGCCTGGCGCGGGCCCCGCTAGAAGGCGTGGGTCATCAGCTCGCCGAAGAGCTCCTGCGGATCGACCTCCAAGCCCCGACGGGCGAACCAGCCGCAGATGTTGGTGCAGTCGCGCAGCAGGAAGTCGAATGCCTGGGCGTTGCCGACCAGGTCGACGAGCTGGGGGAGGTCGATGACGACGAGCCGCTCGCCCGCCGCCAGGATGTTGTACGGCGACAGGTCGCCGTGCACGAGCCCGGACTGCACGAGCGTCGACATCGCCGCCCGCAGCTGGTCGAAGTACGACGCCAGGAGCGCCGGCTCCGGCCGGGTCTGGGCGAGCCGGGGCGCGGTCTCGCCGTCGTCACCGGTGATCCACTCCATGAGGATCTCGGTGCCGTCGACCTGCACCGGGTAGGGCACCGGCAGGCCGAGCTCCCAGCAGCGGTTGAGCGCCGTCCACTCGGAGACCGCCCACTCGCCGGCGGCGACCTCGCGGCCGAACGTGCTCTTGCGCTTGAGTGCGCGCTCGTCGCGGGAGCGGCGCATGCTGCGCCCCTCGGTGTAGCTGGCGGAGCGGTGGAAGCTGCGGTGCTCCGGCGACCGGTAGCGCTTGGCCGCCATCACCACCGACTGGGCGGGATCGTGCGGGTCGGTGCGGTCGAGCAGGAAGACGTCGGCCTCCTTGCCGGTCTTCAGGATGCCGAGCTCGGTGTCGATCGCGCCTTGCGAGGTGACGACCCAGTCGGGGCGCGGCTCGGGGCCACGGGACAGCGGCTCGACGTCGAGCCAGGTCGACCAGCGCTGTCCGTCGCCGAGGTCGTCATAGCTGACGTAGTCGAAGACGAAGCGGGAGTCGAGGCCGGTGAGGTCAGGGGAGAGGTTCTCCTGGAACAAGGTGGGTCCTTGGGGTCGAGAGGATGAGGGTGCGGACTGAGGGCAGGCCGACGACAGCGATCGACATGTCACGCTCCTCTCGACAGGTCCGCGGGACGCGCGGACGGACGCACCCAGGGTGGCGGCTGCGCGGTTCGGATGACAACCGATTTATCGGCCCGTAGGTTGGCTCGGGTGCGACGCCTCCCTCGGATCCTGCTCGTGGCCCTCCTCGCCCTCGGTCTCGCCGGCACCGCCGGCGCCCAGGCCGAATCGCCGACCGCCGGGCCGCCGGTCGCCGGCTCCGACCGCGGCCCCGACCCGTACTGGCCCCTCGACGGCAACGGCGGCACCGACGCCCGCCACTACGACATCCGGGTCCGCTACGACTTCGGCACGGGCCGGCTGACCGGGCGGACCGCGATCACCATGGTCGCCACCGACGACCTCCGCAGCCTCTCGCTCGACCTGCTGCTGCCCGTCACCGGTGTCACGGTCGACGGCCGGGCGGCGAGCTTCCGCAAGCCGAGCAAGCACGAGCTGCGCGTCGTCCCCGCGCACGCGATCGCCCAGGGGCAGCAGTTCAAGGTCGTCGTCCGGTACGGCGGCCGGCCGGCGGCCTACGGCTACGCGGGCGAGCGCAACTGGCTGGCCGACCGGGCCGAGGTGGTCGCGATGAACCAGCCGCACATGGCGCCCTGGTGGTTCCCGTCGAACGACCACCCGTCCGACAAGGCGACCTACGACGTGCGGGTCAACGTCCCGCGCGGCAAGCAGGTCGTCGGCAACGGCGTGCGCGTCGGCCGCAAGATCTCCGGCGCCCGCGCGACCACGCACTGGCGCGAGACCGCGCCGATGGCGACCTACCTCGCGTTCTTCGCGGCCGGCGACTTCGCGATCCAGAAGGGCCGCTCCGCGTCCGGCATCCCCTACTACAACGCGGTGTCCAAGCGCCTCCCGCGCGACCAGCAGCCGCGGATCACCCGGGTCCTGCGGCGCACCGCCGCGGTCACCGACTGGCTGCAGAGCCGGCTCGGGGCCTACCCGTTCGCGACCACCGGCGGGCTGGTGACCAGCCTCGAGGTCGGCTTCGCGCTGGAGAACCAGACCCGGCCGACGTACGGCAGCTGGATCTACCCGAGCGTCGTCGTCCACGAGCTCGCGCACCAGTGGTTCGGCGACAGCGTCGCGGTCCGGCGCTGGCGCGACATCTGGCTCAACGAGGGCTTCGCGTCGTTCATGGAGGTCCAGTACGCCGCCGCGCACGGCGGGCCGAGCGTCGAGCAGTACCTCGACAGCGGCTGGGACGCCGCGTGCGGCACGCCCACGTCGTCGTACTGGCGCCTGAACATCGCCGACCCGGGGCCCGCGCACGTCTTCGACGACCCGGTCTACGACCGTGGCGCGCTGACCCTCGCCGCGCTGCAGCACCGGATCGGCGCGGGCGCGATGACGACCCTGCTGCGGCGCTGGGTGAGCGACCACCGCGGCGGCAACGGCACGATCGAGCAGTTCGAGGCGCTCGCCTCGAGCGTCGCCGGGGTCGACCTGAGCGGCTTCTTCGACGCCTGGCTGCGCTCGGGCGCCGCGCCGGCCGCCACGGCGGACCATGGTCTGGACCACGCCTGCCCGTGAGCCTCGGTGGGGATGCGCAGGGCGCGCCTCCACGGTGACGGGTGGGACCTTTGGTACCAATGTGTCGACCCGTGCTCCCGAGCACGCCCGCACCAGGATGGAGAAGCCCCGCTCATGAACACCAAGAAGCTGTTCGGCCTCGTGGTGATCGTCTTCATCGGCTTCTGGATGTTCACCGACCCGTCCGGGCTGGCCACCACGTCGAAGTCGCTCGCGGGCCAGGGGTGGGATCTCGCCACCCAGGCGTTCCGCGGCGTGATCGACTTCGTCGGCGCCATGAAGTAGCGAGCGCGCGATGGCGTACGGCGCCGGCCTGGTGCGCTGGCTCGGAGACCCGAAGATCGGCAAGCATCTGCTGCGCGACGAGGGCGAGGTCGTCGTCGACGAGGTGACCCACCATTGGTTCGCCTACCTCCGCCCCGGCTTCGAGGCGGCGATCGCGATGGTGCTGCTCGTGTGGAGCTGGTTCGTCTCGGTGCAGGTGGCGTGGTTCCTCATCGTCGTCGCGTCGGCGCTGCTCGTCCACGCGGCCTGGGGTGCGCTCGCGGTGCTGCGCGACCACTTCGTGATCACCAACATGCGTGTCTTCCGCGTCCACGGCGTCCTCTCCCAGAGCCTCGCCACCATGCCGCTCAGCCGGATCCTCGACATCTCGGTCAAGAAGCCGCTGCACGGGCGGCTCCTCGGCTTCGGGCACTTCTGCTTCGAGTCGGCCGCGCAGGAGCAGGGGCTGCGTGACATCCGGTACGTCGGGCGGCCCGACGAGCGCGACCTCGCCATCCAGCGGGTGGTGCAGCGCGCCGGCCTGCGGGGGCCGCGCGTCCCGAACTGAGTCCGGGGTTCGTAGGATTGGCGCCATGACGCAGCAGCCGTTCTCCCGCCCCGGAGCGATCGACCTGTCCGCGCTGAAGCAGCAGCGGCCCGCCGCGCCCAGCGGTGGCGCCCCGGCCGGCGCGCCCGGCAGCAACGGCGGCTCGACGTCGGCGTACTCGGTGGCGGTCGACGAGGCCAACTTCCAGACCGTGCTCGAGGCCTCGATGACGGCGCCGGTCGTGCTCGTCTTCCACTCGCCGTCGCAGTCGCCGGAGAGCACGCAGCTGGCGAGCGACGTGGTCACCGTCGCCGACGAGTACGACGGCCGCTTCCTCGCCGCGACGATCGACGTCGACGCCGTCCCGCAGATCGCGCAGGCGATGCAGATCCCGCAGGTCCCGCTGATGCTCGTCATCCTCGACGGCCGCCCGGCCACGCAGCCGATCCCCGGTGCGGCGCCGATCGACGACATCCGGGCGCTGTTCAACCAGCTCGCCCAGCAGCTCACCGCGCAGGGCATCGCCGGGCGCCACCAGCCCAACGCCTTCGGCGCCCCGGCCGGCGAGGTCAGCGAGGACGGGGAGCCCGAGCTCGACCCGCGCTACGCCCCCGCCCAGGAGGCGCTCGCGGACGGCGACATCGACCGGGCGGTCGCGGAGTACCAGAAGCTCGCCGACGCCAATCCCGCCGACCACGAGGCCGTCGCCGGCCTGGCCATGGCCAAGGTCCTGCAGCGCACCCAGGGCGTCGACCTCAACGCGGCGCGCGCCGCCGCCGCGGCCAACCCCGACGACGTCGACGCGCAGACCATGGTCGCCGACCTCGACATGCTCGGCGGCCACGTCGAGGACGCCTTCGCGCGGCTCATCGAGCTGGTCCGTCGTACGGCGGGCAAGGACCGCGACCGGGTCCGCGAGCACCTGCTCGGGCTGTTCGGCGCGGTCGGCAACGACGACCCGCGGGTGCTCAAGGGGCGCCAGGCGCTGGCATCGGCCCTGTTCTGAGCTTGAGCCCGATGGGCTTCGCGCGCGGAGCCGGCTTCCTGCTCCGCGGGCTGCGCCTGTGGCGGGAGCGGCCGCGACTGATGCTGCTCGGCATCCTGCCGGCGGCCATCGTCGCGGTCGTCGTCCTGGCGCTGCTCGCGACGCTCGCGTTCACCGCCGACGACCTGATCGACTGGGCGACGCCGTTCGCCGACGACTGGGACGCGGCGGTGCGCGGGCTGGTCCGCGGCGCGCTCTACCTGCTGGTGCTGGTCGGCGCGGTGATGCTCGCGATCGTCACCTTCACCGGCCTCACGTTGGCCGTCGGCGACCCCTTCTACGAGAAGATCTGGAAGGAGGTCGAGCTCTCGATCGGCGGCGACGTCCCCGAGCACGGCGTCGGCTGGATCCGGGGTGCGCTCGACGGGCTGGTGCTCGTCGCGTTCGGCATCCTCACCGCGATCGGCGTCTTCGTCGTCGGTCTGCTGCCCGTCATCGGCTCGATCGTCGGCGCCGTCGCGGGCCTCGTCGTCGCCGGCCGGCTGCTCGCCGGAGAGCTCGTCTCCCGCCCGCTCGAGGCGCGTGGCATGGACCGCGCCGCCCGGGCCGCACTCATGCGCCGGCACCGTGGCGCGATGCTCGGCTTCGGGATCTGCGTCCAGGCGTGCTTCCTCGTGCCGTTCGGCGGGATCCTCGTGATGCCCGCCGCGGTGGCGGGGGCGACCTACCTCGCGCGGGAGGCGCTGGAGCTCAGCCCTCGGGGGTGAGCAGGCGCTGCACCGCGTCGCCGTACCGGGCGATGACGGTCTCGGGGTCCGCGTCGACGACGGCCGGAGTCCGCTGCAGGAACAGCAGGTTGAGCAGCCCGGCCACCTGGCCGAGCGCGAGGGACGCGCGCAGCTCGGCGTCCGGGCCGGTCAGCCGCGCGGCCAGGGGAGCGACGCACTCGTCGGCGCTGCGTCGTACCAGCTCCTCGCGGACGCCGTCGCGGTGCGCGGCCTGCGCGAGCGCGACGTACCGTCGACGCAGGGCCGGCTGGCCGGGACCGAACAGATAGCCGACCAGACGGCGCCCGGCGGACTCGACCGGGCCTTCGAGGACCGTGCTGATGCCGAGGGTGGTGTCCTCGGTGCTCAGATAGAGGCCCTCCTTGGAGCCAAAGTGCCGGATCACCAGCGCCGGGTCGATGCCCGCCTCGGCCGCGATCGCCCGGACCGACGCCCCGTCGAAGCCGCGTTCGGCGAACAGTCGGCGCGCGGCGTCCGCGATGGACTCGCGCGTCGCGCGGCCGGCCGGCGTCAGCGCCGCGACGGACGTCGTTGCGCCGGACGTCATTGTGTCGGCGGCAGCTGCCCCAGCGCGCCGGTGCGCAGCAGGCCGTGCGCCAGCTCGTGGCCGTCGAGGATCCGGCCGGTGCGCACGGTGGCCCGCCAGCCCTCGTCGGTACGGCGCAGCTGCCAGTGGTTGGCGGTCGCGCGGTTGACCCGGAAGCCGCCGTCCTCGTGCAGGACCATGAGCGAGTGGGTGACCGCGACCGCCGTGTCGCCGTCCACCTGCACCGCGACCGGGCCGTTGAAGTGGGCGCAGCCGCCGGCGATGAAGCCCTGGTGGGACTCCGACCGCACCATCGCGCGGATCTCGTCGCGGCCGGTCATCATGATGACGTCGTTGTCGTAGACGCCGTCCTCGGTCCAGATCGCCGCCACCTCGTCGGCGCAGCCGGAGTCGACCAGCGGTCCGTACGTCGTGAGCAGCTGCACGATCTCGCGCTCGTCCTCCAGGCGCTGGAGCCGGCGCTCGAGTGCGGCCAGGCGGTCGTCGGTCATGAGATCTCCTTCGCGAGAGCGGCCAGCGTCTCGAGCTGGTCGCAGTAGTGGTCGGCGGACGTGGCCTCGACGGCCGTGGTGACGAGGGTGGCACCGGCCTCCCGGACGCGGGCCAGGCGGGTCGTCGTACCGCCGGGGTCGCCGATCGGGTCGACCATCCGGCCGGGGGAGAGGATCACCTCGAAACCGGCAGGCAGCTCGCGGCTCGTCAGCATGGCGTGCAGCTCGTCGAGGCCGAGCCCGAACGGGACCCAGCCGTCGCCGAGCTCGACCGCGCGGCGCAGGCTGCGCGCCGTACGTCCGCCGATGAGGAGGGGGACCCGCTCCTGCACGGCGTGCGGCTCGACGACGAGGCCGTCGAAGTCGTAGTGGGTGCCGTGGTACGACGGCTCGCGCCGCCCCAGGCTGGCGCGGAGCGCGCGCAGCCCGTCGTCGGCCCGCTCGCCGCGGCGGGCGAAGGGGGCGCCGAGGAGCGCGAACTCCTCCTCCAGCGAGCCGACGCCGATGCCGAGCATCAGCCGGCCACCGCTGACCAGGTCGAGGGTGCCGTAGCGCTTCGCGATGGCGAGCGGATGGTGGTAGCCGATGACGAGGACCTGGGTCATCAGCCGCAGTCGCTCGGTCACCGCGGCGAGGTGGCCGAAGGTCGCCAGGGGGTCCCAGTAGGTGCCGCCGCGCTGGGTGGCCGCCTCGGTGGGGACGGCGACGTGCTCGCTGCAGGTCAGGTGGTGGAATCCGAGCCGGTCCGCGGCCTGAGCGACCTGCACCAGCTCGGCGATGCCCGCCTTCTCCTCCCACGGCGCGTGGGCGCCGGGGTTGGCGGTCACGATCGGGCTGACGATGCCGAGCTGCACGGTGCTTCCTTCCGGTGGGGACGGCGGGCAGTCAAGCACCCGCGGCGCCGGCGGTGGCGCGGCGTTCCCGGTGAGTGGCGGGCTCGCCCGGAGCGGGGTCTTGTGGTGCTCGTCTCGTCTTGCTACCTTCGGATCCGAAAACAAGAATTCATTTCAGTTTTGCCGAGGGGGAGCAGTCATGAGCGCTCAGATCGTCGAGCCGGTCGCCCAGGGTTCCGCCACCACCGGTGGCCGCGACCTGCCGCCGTCCATGGTGGAGCGGATGTCGCTGATCCTGGATGCCTTCGAGTCGCCCGCCGCGCGGCTGACCCTCGAGCAGGTCTCGCGGGCCACGCACCTCCCGCGGTCCACCGCCCACCGGATCCTCGACCAGCTGGTCCGGCTGGAGTGGCTCGCCCACACCTCGTTCGGCTTCTCGCTCGGGCCGCGCTCGCTCGGCCTGGGTGGGGGCGGCCGCGCCGACACCGAGCTGCGCGAGGCGGCGGCGCCGTACCTCCACGAGCTGCAGGTCCGTACCGGGCTGGTCGCCCACCTCGCCGTACTCGATGGTGCGCACGTGCGCTACCTCGACAAGATCGGCGGTCGCTTCGCCGCCCGGGTGCCCTCCCGCGTCGGCGGTCACGCCGCGGCCCACGCCACCGCCCTCGGCAAGGCGATCCTCGCCTGGCTGCCGGCCGAGCGCGTCGACGAGATCGTCGAAGCGCGGCCCGCGCGGCTGACGAAGTCGACGATCACCGACGTCACCCTGCTGCACCAGGAGCTGCACCGGATCCGCGGCCGCCACGGCGTCGCCTACGAGCGTGGCGAGGCGCACCCCGACATCGCCTGCGTCGCGGCCGCCATCCGCAGCCCCGAGGGCGCGGTCGGCGCGGTCTCCCTCGTCGGTGACCTGCGCGCGCCCGTCGAGCGGGTCGCGCCGCTCGTGCTGCGTGCCGCCCGGCAGACCGCGGCCGACCTCTTCCCGGAGCCCGAGACCGCGCCCGGGCCGTCCCGTCCGGCGCGCGCCGGCACGCCCGCCACGCCCGCCGCCACGCC